>CAMLEO010000194.1 GCA_946478975.1 uncultured Steroidobacter sp. | reverse complement strand
CGGAGGAGGCTCGGCCGGCTGGCTGACCGCGGGGGTCATCGCGGCCGAGCATCGGACTCGCGACGGCGCGAGCCTGCAGATCACGCTTCTGGAATCGCCGAACGTCGGTCCGATCGGCGTCGGCGAAGGCACCTGGCCGACGATTCGCGACACGCTTAGAAACATCGGCGTCACCGAGACGGATTTCATCCGCGAATGCGACGCGTCCTTCAAACAAGGATCGAAGTTTCAGCGCTGGGTGAACGGCCGCGACGACGACTACTACTTTCATCCCTTCGTCCTGCCGCACGGATACACCGAGACCAATGTGGTCTCGGGGTGGTTGCAACGGCACTCGCACGTTCCATTCGCCGACCTGGTGAGCTTTCAGCCGCACCTGTGTGCCTACAACAAGGCGCCGAAACAAGTGGCGACGCCCGAGTACGCAGCCGTCGCGAATTACGCTTATCACCTGGACGCGGGGAAGTTCGGCCTGTTTTTGCGTAAACATTGCGTTGAAAAGCTCGGCGTGCAGCACGTGCTCGATCACGTCGTCGGCATCGACTCGCATGCCAATGGTGATATCGCAGCGGTGCGAACACAGGAGCACGGCGCCATCGCCGGCGATCTGTTCGTCGATTGCACCGGCATGCAATCGCTGCTGCTCGGCCAGCATTACAGCATTCCGTTTCGTTCGCAGAAGCACGTGCTGTTCAACGATTCGGCGCTGGCGGTGCAAGTGCCCTATAGCAACGACGACAGCCAGATCGCTTCGCAAACGATCTCGACCGCGCAGAGCAACGGCTGGATCTGGGACATCGGTTTGCCGACCCGTCGCGGCATCGGCCACGTTTACTCCAGCACTCACACTTCCGATGAATCTGCCGAACGCGAGCTGCGCACATACATCGCGCAAACCGGCGGGCCAGGCGACATGCCGCCGCCGCGCAAGCTCGCGTTTCATCCCGGCTACCGCGAAACGTTCTGGCATCGCAATTGTGTGGCGATTGGACTGTCGGCGGGCTTCATCGAGCCGCTCGAAGCATCGGCGATCGCACTGGTGGAGCTGTCGGCAGCGATGTTGAGCGATCAGATGCCGGCAACACGTGAATCGATGGACATCGTCGCGCGACGCTTCAACGACTCGTTCACCTACCGCTGGGAACGAGTCATCGATTTCTTGAAACTGCATTACGTGCTGACCAAGCGAACCGACTCGGACTTCTGGCGAGACAACTGCCGCGTGGAATCGATTCCAGATCGCTTGCGAGAGCTGCTTACGTTGTGGCGAGAGCATCCGCCGTCGCGCTATGACTTCCACCGCATCGAAGAAGTATTTCCTTCGGCGAGTTACCAGTATGTGTTGTATGGGATGGGTTTCCGACCTGACAACGTCGAAGGCAGGCGGCGTTCGGACGATGCCGATCGCGCCGAGGCATATTTTCGCGAGACCGCCGCACTCACTGCCAAGATGCTGGCAGGCTTGCCCACCAACCGTGCGCTGATCAATCACATCAAGCGCCATGGGTTGCAAAAGATCTAGACGCTCATGACTCACCATGCCCTGCTGAACAACGTCGAGCACAAGGACCTGCGCGTCATCACGACTCGCAGCGCCCAGTATGGCGACGACGTGATGTACGCCGCGACGTTCCCGTCGGAGTTTCGGAATATCCAGGCGCACTACCCCATCGTGTTCCGCAAGAACGCGCAGGGGCAGTTCGAACCGCTCGCGCTGCTGGGATTTCAGGAGCGGCAGAATCTGTTTCTGACCTCGCGCGGCTGGGACGCGAGCTACATTCCGCTCACCATCGAGCGCCTGCCGTTCCTGATCGGCTTCTCGGCGGACAAGCAGCCGATGATGCATGTCGATCTCGACAGCCCACGCATCAGTCGCACCGAAGGCGAGCCTGTGTTTCGCGAGCACGGCGGCAACACTGAATTCCTGGAGCGCATGAGCTCGGTGCTGCTCGCGATTCATGAAGGCATCGCCGGCGTGCAAACATTCGTCGCGGCGCTGCTGGAGCACGAACTGCTGGAGTCGTTTGTGCTCGACGTGCAACTCGCGAATGGCTCGCAGAATCGGCTCGCAGGGTTTTATGCGATCAACGAGGAGCGGCTGCAAGGCCTCAACGGCGCAGTGCTGGAGCGACTCAGTCGCGCCGGCCATTTGCTGGCGATCCACATGGCCATCGCCTCCATGTCGCAATTCCGCTCGCTGATCGAGCGCATGAACAAGCGCAATGCTGGCGAGATCTGATATGAAACAGCGACTCGGGCATCCTGCCACTCGCGCTGTGGCGCTGAGCGAAAAAGGCGCGGCTTTTTCGCCTGCGCTCGCCGCCTGCGGCGGCGGGCACATCCATGTGCCTGTGATGGCTCGAGTTAGGCTCAATGAGTAACGTTATTCCCTCAATCGTCGGCCTCGATCCGCGCGCGTTGCCGGACGATGTGCTGGCGTCGACGCAGCCGCTCGTGCTGAAAGGCCTGGTCGCGAACTGGCCCATCGTTCGTGCCGGCCTGGAATCCGCGCAGGCCGCGGACGCGTATATCCGCAAGTTCTATCGTGACGCGACCGTCGGCGCACTGCTCGGCGCTCCGGACATCGAAGGGCGCTTCTTTTATAACCACGACCTGAGCGGCTTCAACTTTCGCGCCGTGAAACTGAAGCTCGACGTGATGCTCGATGAAGTCGCGCGGCACCGGCACGAGGCGAAGCCGCCGGCCATCTATGTCGGCTCAACCACGATCGACACCTGCCTGCCCGGCTTCCGCGCCGAGAACGATTTGAACTTTGGCGCGCGCAATCCGCTCGCGAGCATCTGGATCGGCAATCAAACGCGCATCGCGGCTCATCACGACCTGCCGGACAATATCGCCTGCGTGGTCGTCGGGCATCGTCGCTTCACGCTGTTTCCGCCGGAACAGCTGCAGAATCTTTATATCGGTCCGCTGGATTTCACGCCGGCCGGGCAAGCGATCAGCCTGGTCGATTTCAAACGGCCGGACCTTGCGAAGTTTCCTAAGTTCTCCGAAGCGCTCCGTCACGCGCGGGTCGCCGAGCTCGAACCCGGCGATGCGATTTTCATTCCGAGCATGTGGTGGCATCACATCGAAGCGCTCGACAGCCTCAACGTGCTGGTGAACTACTGGTGGCGCCAGTCGCCGAGCTTCATGGATTCGCCCATCAATGCGTTGATGCTCGCGATCATGACAGTGCGCGACCTGCCGAAAGCGCAGCGCGAGGCCTGGTACAACTTGTTTCGCCATTACGTATTCGAGGCGGACGAGAACACTGCCGGCCACATTCCGGAAGCCGCCCGCCGCGTGCTGGGGCCGATGGATGAAGAAGCAGCGCGTGAGCTGCGTGCACGCCTGCTGCAAAGATTGAATCGCTAATGTTTCCGCCGCACGAGCGGCGAGATCATCTCTTTACGCCGCCGCAGGCGGCGTAACATCGCTAGGGCACTGTATGGACCACAATCGCATCCGAAGAATCGTCATCGCCGGCGGCGGCACCGCGGGCTGGATGGTGGCGGCGGGGCTCTCGCGAACCCTGGGAAAAATCCTGGACATCAAGCTGATCGAGTCCGACGAGATCGGCACCGTCGGCGTCGGCGAAGCCACCATTCCCACGTTAGTGACATTCCATCGCCTGCTCGACATCAACGAGCAGGAGTTCATGGCCGCAACCCAGGGCACATTCAAGCTCGGCATCGGCTTCGAGAACTGGCGCGACGTCGATCAGAACTACATTCATTCCTTCGGCATCACCGGCAAGGATCACTGGACCGCCGGCTTCCAGCATTTCTGGTTGAAAGGCCGCGAGCGCAATCTCGCCAGCGACTACGGCGACTATTGCCTGGAGCTCAAAGCGGCCCAGCAAAACCGCTTCGCTCACCTGCCCCGCGGCGGCATGAACTACGCATTTCACATCGACGCCGGCCTGTATGCGAAGTTTCTGCGCAAGCTCAGCGAGGGCTACGGCGTTCAACGCATCGAAGGCAAGATCGTCAAAGTGCAAACCGACAACGACTCGGGCTTCATCAAATCGATTCGGCTGGATTCGGGCGCGGAGATCGAAGGCGACTTGTTCATCGACTGCACCGGCTTCCGCGCATTGCTCATAGGCCAGACATTAGGCGAGCCCTACGAAGATTGGTCGCACTGGCTGCCATGTGACAGCGCCGTCGCGTTACAAACGGAGCCTGTCGGCGAAGCTGTTCCTTACACGCGATCGATCGCGCGCGATGCCGGCTGGCAATGGCGCATTCCGTTACAACATCGCGTCGGCAACGGCATGGTCTACTGCAGCCGTTACATCAGCGACGACCAGGCCAAACAAACGCTGCTTGCCAATATCGAAGGCAAGGTGCTCACCGATCCGCGGGTCATCAAGTTCAAACCCGGCCAGCGGCGCCGCACCTGGTTGAAGAACTGCATCGCCGTCGGCCTCGCGAGCGGCTTCATCGAGCCGCTGGAATCGACCAGCATTCATCTCATCGGCCGCAGCATCATCCGCCTGCTGCAGATGTTTCCAACCAACGGCATCAACTCGTGGGACGTGGATGAGTTCAATCAGCAGACGGTGCACGAGCTGGAGCACATCCGCGACTTCATCATCCTGCATTATCACGTGACCAACCGCCGGGACACGCCGTTCTGGAACGCCTGCCGTACGATGGATATTCCCACGTCGCTGCGTCATCGCATCGAGCTGTTCCGGGAGACCGGCCGGGTGTTTCGCGTTCCCAACGAGTTGTTCGCCGAGAACTCCTGGATCCAGGTGATGATGGGCCAGGGCATCGTGCCCAAGCAGCATCACCAGGTGGCAGACCTCATGAGCGACGCGGAGCTGTCACGTCTGCTGGACGGCGTCAAGTCCACGGTCGACAGCACCGTGGCACAGCTGCCGAAACATCAGGCGTATGTAGAACAGTACTGTAGGGCTACGGGCTAGCTCAGCACTTGCCGAGCAACGACTGAACCATCTTCTTCGCGTGCCACGCGACGCGCGCGCGGCGGCTCATGCGGTTCAAACCAAAATAGATGCGCTGCTGGCCACCGAACGCACGGAAGAAACGTTCGATGCTCTCGACCATCGAGCCGGTCATATCGAACTCGGTGCTCCGAGCGCGGGAACGCACCAGCGCCTCCCAGATCAGCAGACTGTGAGCACCGCTGGTGCGCAGCTCGGGATCCGCACCGCCGGCAAGGTAATACGTCGTCATCGCATCCCACACCAGGTAAATCGCCGCATGGATTGCTCCGCTCTCGTCACGAGCGACCAGCATCTCGCGCCGGCCTCGCTGCGCACACGCAGCGTCCAGGCGACGCATCGCCGGTGAATCGAACGGATTCGGATTGCCCTGCCGCGCGTAGGTCTTGCCGATGAGACGAATACATTCATTCACATCGTCGATGGTCTCGATGCGCAGCTGCTTGCGCGCCTTGCGGCTCTCGCGACGAATGTTTTCTCGCAGAGCATCCCACAGCTCGGTCTCGCTCTGCTTCAGATCGACGATGTACGTGTAGCGCGCCGTCTCCTCAAAGCCTGCCCACACGAACGGCAGCGCGTTGGTGATGCCGCTGTGACAGGTGATCTGCAGGATGTCGTACGGCGGCAGCTGCTCCAGCAATGCGACCGTCAAATCTTTTTCGAGCTCGTAGCGGCGCGCGCTCTTGGTTGCATCGCCCAGATCCAGCCAGGGCCCGAGACGATGCGTCAGCGGCGGCAGCGTGATGACATCGAACAGGCCGCGACGCTCTTGATAGATGGGCCAGCGAGCCCGCACCACACCGCCGGAGGTCACCGTGATGTCCCGCCATGCGCCAGGAGCGACTGCATCGAGCCACCACGGCTCTTGAAAGATGCAATAGCTCATCGGCCGCACCGCTGCGACTTCGGATGTTTCCGACTGCGATACTGGCATTGCCGTTGTTGTGGTCGTCGTCGCCCGCGCGACGCGGAATTCTAAGCTGTCTGCTGTGATCGCCGTGGCCATGGTTCTCTCATTCGCGCGCGGCGGTCGTTTGGAGGCCTACTTTGACGATAGTAGTGTATCCCGGGGCGCGTTGTTCACATAAGGAGGCGATGAGCATCACGTTCCGTGCGCGTGAGTTGTAAACTTTTATGACACTTCACAATAACTGAGCAGAAGCTACATGCCGAATCGCTGCATCTCATCTTGGATCGTCGTTGTCTGCCTGCTGTGCTCGGCAAGCGCAATGGCCGAGCAGCCTCGGAAGTTTCAATTCGGTGCAAAAGGCAACGTACGCGCCGAAGAAACTTACGATGCGACTCGCGGTTATGGTTTCGAACCGACCGAAGCCGACGCGCCGTGGACTCGCTTCTCGGTGCGAGTGCCGGAAGGAAACTATCGCGTCACGATTAGATTGGGCGCGAGCGATCGCGCATCGCAAACGAGCGTCGCAGCGGAGACGCGCCGGCTGATGCTCGAAGACGTCGCGACCAGGCGCGGCGAGTTCGTCGAGCGCAGCTTCATCGTCAATGTGCGCGATGCTTCTCGCTGGCGAAACCCGACGCGAACGCGCCGGGCGGCGCGGTGGTCCGCCTCAAAGAGCGGGAGCTGCGCACCTTCACTTGGGACGACAAGCTCACGCTGCAATTCATCGGCCGCGATCGCGCGGTCGCGGCGGTAACGATCGAACCCGTCCAGGTGCCGGTGCTTTATCTCACCGGCGACTCCACCGTGACCGATCAAGCTGCATCGCCCGCGGCGAGCTGGGGCCAGCTCCTGCCAAGATTCATGAGCGACACCATCGCGGTCGCGAATCATGCCGAGTCCGGCGAAACGCTCAAGTCGTTTCTCACCGGACTGCGGCTGGACAAGGTGCTGGCGTCGATCCGGCCGGGCGACTGGCTGCTGATCCAGTTCGGTCACAACGACCAGAAGAAACAGTGGCCGCAGACGTATGTCGACGCCGCCACGACTTATCGGGCTTACTTGCGCGCCTACATTGCCGAAGCGCGCCTGCGAGGCGCCACGCCCATCCTCGTGACTTCACCCGAGCGAGCGAACTTCGATGAGTCCGGGCACATCAAGCCGAGTCACGGTGCGTATCCGGACGCGGTGAGAGAAGTCGCACGCGAGGAGTCGGTTGGATTAATCGATCTTAATGCGATGAGCATTGCTTTTTACGAATCACTCGGCGTGAAGGATTCCGACTTTGCGTTTGCAGATGGCGGCAAGGATCGCACTCATCACAGCAACTATGGCGCCTATGAACTGGCGCGCAGGGTCGCGATGGGGATTCGTGCAGCCGATCCTCGTCTTGCTGAGCACCTCGCACCTGAAGGGCGCACGGCCCAGCGATTTGCAAACGACGGCCTGTGACGAATTGACGCCATCGTGACTTCGTATTAGCGTGCGCGCTGATTGAACTAGGGGAGTCCCGGCAGGGGACTGAGAGGCCATCGGCTTTGAGCGGCATGGCGACCCTTTGAACCTGATCCAGTTGGTACTGGCGTAGGGAAGTTTCCTGAAGGGTCGCCCGCATCCGTTCGTTCCAGCGAACGTTCCGGCCACCGCCTTCACTCCTCATCAGCCGGCATCACGGATCTCCTTGATCACAGGAGTCTGGAGATGAATGCCGTTTCGCTCGCCGTCACGTCCGAGCCGTTGCGCGCCTCGCGCAAGATTCATCGGCCGGGCACGATGTATCCACAGCTTCGCGTCCCGATGCGGGAGATCGCTCTGCATCCTTCCGCAAACGAGCCGCCGCTGATCGTTTACGACGCGTCCGGTCCGTACACCGATCCCAGCGCTCGCATCGATATCAATCGCGGCCTGCCTCGTCTGCGCGAGGCATGGATCACTGCGCGCAACGATGTCGAGCAATACGAAGGACGGACCGTGCTGCCGATCGACAATGGCGGCCCGGCGAGCACGCCGGAATTCTCATCGCGCCATCAACCTTTGCGAGCGCGCAATGGAGCGGCCGTCACGCAGCTCGCCTACGCACGCGCCGGAATCATTACACCCGAGATGGAATTCGTCGCGATCCGCGAGAACCTCGGCCGCGAGCGACTGCATGAAGCCGCACAACGCGACGGCAATTCATGGGGCGCGAATGTTCCGGAGTACGTCACGCCCGAGTTCGTGCGTGCCGAGATCGCTGCCGGCCGCGCCATCATCCCCGCGAACATCAATCATCCCGAGCTCGAGCCGATGATCATCGGCCGCAATTTCCTGGTGAAGATCAACGCCAACATCGGCAACTCGGCCGTGACCTCCTCGATGGCCGAGGAAGTGGACAAGATGGTGTGGGCGATCCGCTGGGGCGCCGACACCGTGATGGATCTTTCCACCGGCCGCAACATTCACAACATTCGCGAATGGATCCTGCGCAACGCGCCGGTGCCGATCGGCACCGTGCCCATCTATCAAGCGTTGGAGAAAGTCGGCGGCGTGCCGGAGAAGCTCACCTGGGAAGTGTTCCGCGATACGTTGATCGAACAGGCGGAGCAAGGCGTCGATTACTTCACGATCCACGCCGGTGTCCGGCTCCATTACGTGCCGCTGACCGCGAAGCGAGTGACTGGCATCGTCTCGCGCGGCGGCTCGATCATGGCCAAGTGGTGCCTGGCGCATCATCGCGAGAGCTTCCTGTACGAGCACTTCGAAGAGATCTGCGACATCTGCCGCGCCTACGATGTGAGTTTCTCGCTCGGCGACGGCCTGCGGCCCGGCTCGATCGCCGACGCCAACGACGCCGCGCAGTTCGCCGAATTGGAGACATTGGGCGAGCTCACGCAGATCGCCTGGGCCAAGGGCTGCCAGGTGATGATCGAAGGCCCAGGGCACGTGCCCATGCACAAGATCAAAGAGAACATGGACAAGCAGCTCGCTCATTGCGGCGAGGCGCCCTTCTACACGCTCGGTCCACTCACCACCGACATCGCGCCTGGCTACGACCACATCACCTCGGCGATTGGCGCGGCGATGATCGGCTGGTTCGGCACGGCGATGCTGTGCTATGTGACGCCGAAAGAACATCTGGGCCTGCCGGATCGCAACGACGTCAAGACTGGCGTCATCACTTACAAGATCGCCGCGCATGCGGCCGATCTGGCGAAAGGACATCCCGGCGCGCGTCGACGCGACGATGCGATCTCACGCGCGCGCTTCGATTTCCGTTGGGACGATCAATTCAACCTTTCGCTCGACCCCGACACGGCCTGCGCGTTCCACGACGAGACCATGCCTCGCGAAGCGCACAAGCTGGCGCACTTCTGTTCAATGTGCGGGCCGAAGTTCTGCTCGATGCGGATCTCGCACGAGCTGCGCGACGAAGCCAACAAAGCCTCGGAAGACGGCATGCAGGAGATGTCTCGCAAGTTTCGCGAGACCGGCGAGCTGTACGTGCCGGCACCGCCGAGCACCTGACATGGATGTCACAATCATTGGCGCCGGCGTCGCAGGCCTGTGCTGCGCCGTCGAGCTGGCCGAGCGCGGCGTGGACGTCGAAGTGCTCGAACGCAGCGAGCGCCTCGGAGCCAGCAGTTGCTCATGGTATGCGGGCGGCATGCTGGCACCTTGGTGCGAACGTGAGACTGCGGAGCCGCTGGTCGCCGAGTTGGGCGAAGAAGGTCTGGAATGGTGGGCCGGCCACTTTCCCGGGCTGGTTCGCAGCGGCAGTTTGGTGATCGCGCACGGCCGCGATCGCGCTGAGCTCACGCGCTTTGCTCGCCGCACCGATCACCATCAGCAACTTTCTCGCGCCGAAATAGGCGCACTCGAACCCGATCTCGCCGATCGATTCGAGCAGGCGCTGTTGTTCCCTGACGAAGCTCATTTGGATCCGCGCGCCGCGCTCACCTCTTTGTCACGTCGACTCGAAGCGCTCGGCGGCCGCATCCATTACGGCACCGATGCCACGCAAGTGCGGCTTCGCGGTCGACGAGTGATCGACTGCACCGGCCTGGCGGCGAGGAGACATCTTCCCGATCTACGCGGCGTCAAAGGCGAGATGCTGGTTCTGCGCATCACCGACATCTCGTTATCGAGACCGGTGCGGCTGCTCCATCCCCGCTTTCCTTTATATGTCGTGCCTCGCGGCGAAGGCATGTTCATGGTCGGCGCCACGATGATCGAGAGCGACGACACGACGCGCATCACCGCCCGCTCGATGCTCGAACTGCTCAGCGCCGCGTACGCGCTGCATCCAGCGTTTGGCGAGGCGGAGATCGTCGAGATCGGCACGCACGCTCGCCCCGCCTTTCCAGACAACCTGCCACGCATTCGGCGCATCGACGGCACGCTGTATCTCAATGGTTTGTATCGACATGGCTTCCTGCTCGCACCCGCGCTGGCGCGACGAGTCGCCGGCGTGCTGATCGAGGATCAACATTACCCGGAGCTGATGCATGAAGATTCTCGTGAACGGCGACTGGCGTGACGTGAATACCCAGCTGCTCGCACCAGCGCTGCAAGAGCTCGGCTATCGAGAGGGTGCGTTTGCAACGGCAGTGAATGGCACAGTCATACCGTCGACTGCGCGTGCGCAAGCAGTCATCAGCGAAGGCGACCGCATCGAAGTGCTGGCGCCGATGCAAGGGGGCTGATCGTGAAATTCTACGGCGTCGAGTTGCGATCTAGACTGATGCTCGGCACGGCGCGTTATCCGTCGCCCGCGATTCTGGCGGATGCGATCAAAGCGTCCGGCGCGCAGATCGTGACTGTTTCTTTGCGACGCGAATCCGGCGGCGAGCGCTCCGGCCAGGGATTCTGGTCCATCGTCAGCGGCCTCGTTCGCGAACTCGGATTGCGCGTGCTGCCGAACACAGCGGGCTGCCACTCCGTGAAAGAAGCAGTGACGACCGCGCACATGGCCCGCGAAGTGTTCGGCACATCCTGGATCAAACTGGAAGTGATCGGCGAGGACGATACATTGCAACCCGACGTGTTCGGACTCGTTGAAGCGGCGCGAGTGCTGGTCGCGGACGGCTTCGAAGTATTTCCGTATACGACCGAAGATCTCGTCGTCGCCGACAGGTTGCTGGCTGCAGGCTGCAAAGTATTGATGCCGTGGGGATCGCCGATCGGCTCCGGCCGCGGCTTGAACAATCTGTTCGGCTTGAAGGCCCTGCGCGCTCATTACCCGGATGTGCCGTTGGTCGTCGACGCTGGCATCGGCGTGCCGTCGCACGCGGCACAGGCCATGGAGCTTGGATTCGACGCCGTGCTCATCAATACATCCGTCGCGCTCGCTCGCGATCCAGTGCGCATGGCAGCCGCGTTCGGCAAAGCGATCGAAGCAGGTCACGCAGCGTATCTGGCCGGCCCGATGGAGCCGCGCGACATGGCTGCACCTTCGACTCCGGTGCTGGGCAAAGCGGTGTTCGAATGACCCTGCCGCCGTTCTATCCCATCGTCGACAGCGCCGCGTGGGTGGAACGCCTGGCTCGGCTCGGCGCACAGCTCATCCAGCTGCGCATCAAAGATCAGCCCGACGACGTTCTGCGCCAGGAGATTCGCGCGGCGAACAAGATCTGCGGCCGCGCCGGCGCACAGCTCATCGTCAACGATTACTGGCAATTCGCGCTCGACGAGAATTGTGACTTCGTGCATCTCGGTCAAGGCGACCTGGACAGCGCCGATATCCAGGCGCTGCGCAAGGCGCATGTGAGAATCGGCATCAGCACTCACGATCATGCAGAGCTCGAACGAGCGCTGGCATTACAGCCCGACTACGTGGCGCTCGGCCCGATCTATCCAACCTTGCTGAAACAAATGCCCTGGGCGCCGCAAGGGTTGGAGCGCATCGGCGAATGGAAACGTCACATCGGCAACTTGCCGCTGGTCGCAATCGGCGGACTGACCGTCGAGCGAGTGCCGGGGGTGTTCGCCGCTGGCGCAGACAGCGCAGCTGTGGTCACGGACATCGTACGGAACGCCGATCCGGATCGACGCACGCGAGAATGGATTGAAGCCGTCGCCCGGTCGAAGGGATCATCGTGAGTGGCCGCAACGCTGTCCTCGTCATCGCCGGGTCCGATTCCAGCGGCGGCGCTGGCATCGCTCGTGATATTCGCGTGCTGACCGAATGCGGCGCCGATCCGCTGTGCGCCATCACGGCAGTCACGGCACAAACAAACGCCAGGACCGGCAGCATCCATCACATTTCAGCTGCCCTCGTCGCGGAGCAGATTACTGCCGCGTTCGCAACCCGACGGATCGACGCGATCAAGATCGGCATGCTCGGCACGGGCGCTACTGTCGAATCAGTCGCGTCGAGCTTGCCTGACTCGCCGCCGCCGATTGTGATCGATCCGGTGCTGGTCGCGTCATCCGGCGGCGTCCTGCTCGACAACGACGGCATAAGAGCGATGCGGCACCTGCTGCTACCTCGCACGGCGCTGTTCACTCCTAACATTCCCGAAGCCGCGGCGCTGTTGAACGAGCCCGAAGCTGACGATGTGACGACGATGATCGAACAGGCGCAGCGCCTGTTACAGATGGGACCTCGCGCGGTGCTGCTCAAAGGCGGCCACGCCGATGGCGCCGAAGCGATCGACGTGCTCGTGTGGGGCGATGGCGATTCTTTGATCCTCGCTTCGCCGAGATCGTCAGTGCAACGACGTGGCACCGGCTGCGCGTTCGCGTCCGCCGCCGCTGCAGCGCTCGCACGTGGCGCGACGATCAACGACGCGTGTCGGGCCGCAAAACGCTACATCGTGGACTGGTTTTCGAACCTGAGCGGCCGCTGAACGGAGCATTCATCGTTCATTAAGTGACACAGCGTTGAGATGGCTGCCAGATTGGGGCGTTTGGGGACAGCCATGAGACCTGCGATCGCGTTCGGCATCCTGGTGTTATCCGTCGCGATGTTTGTTGAGCCCGCCCGTGCCGGCGAAGGCCGCGTGTCGGATGCAGCGCCCGCGCTCGATAAAGAGCGCGTGGCAACCTATACGCGCACACCCGCCGACGCGGCCAGCAGCTCCAAGTCTGGCAAGACGCACATCAACGCCAAGGCAGCCGACAGCAAGAACGCGCTGGCCAAAGGCACTCATCGTGCGCCGTCCGAAGCGATGTCCAGTCGCTCCAGTTATTTCCGGATCTACGATGCCGGCGCCTCGCTGCGCAGCGACCGCGATCGCGATGGTTATCACAGCGAATTCCAGATCCGCTTCGACGCCGACTCCTTCGTCGGCGACGCACGCGTGTACGCAAAGCTATACATTCGACGCGTCGGCGACGTGGACTGGCAGCTGTATCACACCACCGACGACTTCTGGGTCTATGGCGAGTCGGACAGCGACGATTACTACGTGACCACGACGCTGGACGACGGCTTTCCGACCAGCGAATACGACGTGCTCGTCGACTTGTATGAAGTCGGCCAGAGCGGCATCGTTGCAACCATCGAGCCGCGCGACGATGCGGACCTGCTCGGCCTGCCGCTGGAAGAGTCCGGCCTGGATGTGCCGATCGATATTCCCGGCTACCACATCGGCAACGTGAGCACGACCTTGCTCATCGATTCCGACGGCGACGACTACTTCTCACGCTTCCGCATCACCTTCGATCCGGACGCGGACTTCGACGGCACTTATGTGTACGCAGTGTTCTGGGTACGCCCGCAGGGTGGCGACTGGATCAAGGAGCATGTTTCGGAAGATTTCCGCGTCGACTCTAGCGGCACCGACGATGTTTACAGCCTGACCGCCGACTGGGTCAGCGGCTACCCCACCGCCGACTACGACGTGCAGATCGATTTGCACGATTCGGCGACCGACGGACTGGTCGCTTCTGCAGGCAGCGAGCGACCCGAGCTGTCACGCATTCCGCTGGAAGATCAAGGGCGCGACACCCGCGTGAACTCACCGCCTCCTGGCGGCGGCGGTGGCGATACGAGTTCGCGTGAACATGGCGGCGGCGCGATGACGCTGTGGTTGTCCTTCGTTCTGTCGCTGCTGGCACTCGGCCGACGACTGAGCCGGGCGAAGTAACAACGCGCTACTTGTTCGACGCCGGCTTCTGGCTGAACACATCGCGCACCTGCTGGCGCAAC
>CAMLEO010000193.1 GCA_946478975.1 uncultured Steroidobacter sp. | reverse complement strand
GTTCACTAGAAACTTCAGCCGGCTGAACTGTGTCGCCAGCGGCGTGGGCCCGTAACGCAGGCCCACGTAAACGGTCCTGAGCTCTGCCAATTGCGGCGCAAGGTCGGGCCGAGCCCGAGCGACGCGCGCCACGTAATCGCTCGGCCCTTCGTGCGGCAGCCTCGGAAAGCCGAGTTTTCCAAGCTTGCGGCACATCTGCTCATAAACGTGCGCGACCGGATCGCGGGCGCGCGGCCGGAACTTCCACGCAAGATAAGCCGTGAGCGCGAGGAAGAAGCCGACCAGCGCCAGCACCAGCGCAATGATCAAATATTCCCAGCGCGTGTCCTCGAAGTTGAGCTTCTCGAGCAGCCAGCGCTGCTGAGCCTCGCCGAACTGCACCACTTCGTCGTTCCAAAATGTATTTGCCGCATCCCAGGCCAGGCGCAGCTTGGATATGAATGCGTTGTGACGTAGCGCGCGGCCCGGCACGGCTTCTGTTTCCGACAACGCGGCGTCGAGGCCGAGTTCGATGCGGTCTGGGGCGACGGCTGCGGTGGGGTCGATGCGCTGCCAACCGCGGCCTTTCAACCAGACTTCCGACCACGCGTGCGCGTCCGATTGGCGCACGATGAAGTAGCCGCCCATCGTGTTGAATTCGCCGCCTTGATAACCGGTGACGACGCGAGCCGGAATGCCCGCAGCACGTGCCATGACTGTAAAGGCGGAAGCGAAATGCTCGCAGAAGCCGCGCTTGGTGTTGAACAGGAAATCATCGACCGCGTTCGCATCCAGCGCCGGCGGCTGCAGCGTGTAGTAGTACTCTTCGCTGCGGAAGCGGGTCAGCACCGATTCGATGAATGCTTCATCGCTGCCGGCTTCTTCTCGCATGCGGCGCGCGAGCTCGATCGTGCGCACGTTGCGGTCGGCAGGAACGTATGTATCCCAGTACCGCAGATCCTTGCGCAGCTCGCTGGTCGTAACGTATTGCGGCGAGGATTCGAGCTCGAACGACGTGAGCACCGAGATTTGCGACTGTCGCGCGAACAGCTGGAAGTCGCCGGTGCGAAACGCGCGGTCGCGATTCCAGCCTGTCACCATGTCGAGCGGGAACACCCAGTTGCGTTCCTGCGGCTCCAGCGAGATGCGATAGCGATACGACGGGCCCGAGCTGACCACATCTTGCGGTGTGTACGGCGTGCCGATGCGGCGCCAGGTGCGGCCGTCGAACTGATGTAACACCGGACCGCGCCAATACCGTTCTCTCGGCGGCGGCGGCTTGCCTTCGAACTTCACGCGAAAGGCGATGGCGCTGGACAGGCTGAGCTCCGACACATCGCCCGGCGTCATTTCTTCGCTCAAGCCGGTCAGGACTCGTTCCCGCGCCGGCACTGCCCAGAACTGGCCGGGCAGGCGAGGGAAGAACAAGAACAGCAGCACCGCGAGCGGCAACGCCTGAAGAAACATCTTGGCTGTCGCGCCGGCGGCTTCACGCACCGGCATCTGCTCGGTCTGGTGGATGCGCATCAGCGTCGCTGTCAGCAGCCACGCGGTGAACAGCATGTACGGCAGCAGTAGCAGGTTCTGGTTGTATAGAAACGCTGCGAACAGCGCGAAGTAAGAAAGAAACACGACGACCGTGAGATCGCGGGTGGAATTCGTTTCCAACAGTTTCATGCCGGCCATGACGACCAGCAGCGCGGTGCCGGCGTCGATGCCGTTGAGCGTTCGGTAACTGGCCGCAACCCCGAGCAGGGCGGCGAATGCAACCGCTGCACGCACCCATTTCGGCGGCAGCTGCCACCGCTTGATTTCGATCACCATGCGCAGGGCGGTCGCAATGCCAGCGATCAGCAATGTCCAAACCGCGATGTGCGGAATGTGAGGTCCGACCGACAGTGCCAGCCCTGCGATCACCCACGGCAGGCGCTGCCCGAGCGGCGTCAGTTGCTGCAGCCTTTGTTCGAGGACGGCCGTCATGATCCGAACATCGCCAGCGCACTCAGGCAGTGCTGCCGGTGAGCAGGGCCCACGTTTGCAGGAATATCGACGCCCGGAAGCTTCAGCGCGAACGCACGTCCTTCGGCATGAGCATCTTCGATCCAGCGACACAGTTGTGACAGCCGGCTTTCGACCTCCATGCCTTCCAGGCTGTCCCAGTCGAACACGTGCGAAGTCACAGCAGTGCCCGCATATAACTTCACGTGCAGGCCCTGCTCACGCGCATACGCTTTCCATGCAATCCGGCGCGGTGAGTCGCCGGGATGAAACGGCCGCATGCCGGCGAAGTCCTCATCGCCTTTCATGGAATCCTGCGCGCCGCCCGTGTCCGTCTCGACTGGCGGCGGCGTCATGCGACGCTCGCTCGGCTTCGGATAGACGACACAGGTCAAATTCATGTGCAGGTGAGACCAGGCGCGAAACAAACCGAAAGGATGCAGCGTGACGACTTCGAAATGCTCCAGCGTCAGCAGGCCGCGTTTGGGCGCCGGCAATTCCACGTGCAGCGTCGCTCGACCGTTGGCGCTGACCAGCACCGGCGTCGTGCTGCTGTAATCGTTGGCAACGGTGACTTCATGTCGTGCCAGCGGTGCGCTGTTTTCCAGCGCGATCTGAAACTTCGCGGTGCCGCCGGCGAACACCGGTTCGCAGTGCCCGGAACGAATCAGAATGCCGGCGAGATTGCGGTGGCAGTGATGCATCGCTGTCAGCGCGAGCGCGCCGAGCAGAAACGTCAGGCCGAGTGCGAGATTGTTTGCGTAGTTGGTCGCGCCGATGAACATCGCGAACAGCATGAGCGAGAACGCCACGCCGAGCGACGTCGGCACGATATAAATGCGCTTGCTCGGCAGCTGCAACGGATCGGGGTCGACGCCATGACGCTTGAACGCCCAGCGACGGGCGGCACGGCGCAGTCTCGGCAGGACCTCGAAGTTCACGGCACCGGCACGGCCTTCAGCACGAACTCGCCGACTTCGGTCGGCGTTTTCGGACCGGCGTTGTCGCGAGGTTTGAGTCGATGGCCGACGACGCCTGCGACCACGGCCTGCACATCTTCGGGCACGACGCCGGGATGACCATGAATCAACGCCCACGCTTGAGCGGCACGGAGCAATCCGATCGAAGCGCGCGGCGAGATGCCGGCTTCGAATTGAGCGGACTCGCGCGTGTAACGCACGATCGCTTGCACGTAATCGAGCAATGCGTCGGATGCGTGCACCTTCGGGACCATCGTCTGCATCAATAACAACTGCTGCGGCGACAACGTCGGCGCCATGGTCGCGAGCAGGTCGCGACGGTCCTGGCCGAGCAGCAACTGCCGCTCCAGCGCCGGATCGGGATAGCCGAGCTCGATGCGCATCAGAAAGCGATCCAGCTGCGACTCGGGCAGCGGATAGGTGCCGATCTGGTACACCGGGTTCTGAGTTGCGATCACGAAAAACGGCGCGGCCATCGGATACGTTTGTCCGTCGGCGGTGACCTGGTGTTCTTCCATCGCTTCCAGCAGCGCGCTCTGCGCTTTGGGCGTGGCGCGATTCACTTCATCGGCGAGCACCAGCTGCGAGAACACCGGGCCTTTGTGAAATTGAAAGGTCGCAGTGTCGCGATCGAAGACCGACACGCCGATGATGTCGGCCGGCAGCAGGTCGCTGGTGAACTGGATGCGTTGATACGAAAGCCCGAGCGATTCGGCCAGCGCATGCGCGAGCGTGGTCTTGCCGACGCCCGGAATATCTTCGATGAGCAGATGGCCGCGAGCGAGCAGGCAGGCGATGCAGAGTCGCAGCTGGTGCTCTTTGCCGAGAATCACGCGATTGAGCTGCGCCGTCGTGGTGGCAATCAGCTCGACCGGATCGGCCTGGGTGATCAGTGTGGGAATGGCGGAATTCATGCGCTCTCCGGCTTTCGCTCGCCGGTCAGTGTCGGCACTACGGCAAGAAATGCAAGTAGGTAGTTCGCATTCGCGAACGCGTGTTCAGCAGATTCGTCGCGCGTCGCTTTGTGACGACGAAATGTGAGCGCAGAAATCGACGCTGCGACATCGAGCAGCAGCGTCGAATTGCCTTTGCAAAACTTTCTTAAGCGTCCGCTGAGTCGCCTAGAGCGCCGACGAGTTTCTCCTGCTCATCCAGCTGCGCGATCTCGCGCTTGAAGTTCGCGATGCGCTCGTGCACTTCGGCGACGATCTCGGCGGGCGCGCTGGCGACGAACTTTTCGTTCTTGAGCTTGCCTTCCTCGCGCGCGAGATCCTGCGTCGCCTTCGCTTTACGTTTGCGCAGGCGGGCGAGCTCGGCTTGCGGATCGGAGATCAGGCCGACCAGCGGCGAGGAGATCGTGCGGCGATCGATGATCGCTGTCGCCGACGGCGGCAGCGTCGCATCGCTTGCGACCACTTTGAGCTCGGCGATCTTACCGACCGCGCGCACGACGCCGAGATTGGCGGACAACGCCGCTTCATCCGCCGCTTCCGGCGTTTGGAACGCCACCGAGATCTCGCGAGACTGCGGAATATCCAACTGACCCCGAATCTGCCGCGCACCCAGGATCACTGCCTTGATCGGCGCAATCGCCGCTTCAGCGCTCACGTCGCGCGCGAATTGCTCGGCCTTCGGATAAGGCTGCAACATGATCGTCTCACCTTTGACGCCGGCGAGCGGCGCCGCGGCCTGCCAGATCTCTTCGGTGATGAACGGCATCAGCGGATGTAACAACCGCAGGTAAGCTTCGAGCACCGTGACCAGCGTCTCACGCGTGCCGCGCTTCTGCGCATCGCTCGACTGCTCGGATTGCAGCGTCGGCTTCGACAGCTCCAGGTACCAGTCGCAGTACTCGTACCACGCAAACTCATACAACGCCTGTGCCGCGAGATCGAAACGATAGGCCGCCAGCTGCGTACGCACTTCGTCGATCGTCGCGCCGAGGCGCGAGCGGATCCAGCGATCGGCCGCCGAATATTCCAGCGGGCCCGACGCGTCGGCCGGTCCTGCGCATCCCTGCGCTCCCGGCATTCGGGCGTCCTGCCCAGCACAGGCTTGCGCTGGCTCGACGTTCATCATCACGTAACGCGCCGCATTCCACAGCTTGTTACAAAAGTTGCGATAGCCCTCGATGCGGCCCAGGTCGAAACGAATGTCTCGACCCATGGTCGCGAGTGCGCAGAACGTGAAACGCAACGCGTCGGTGCCGTACGCGGGCATGCCATTCGGGAATTGTTTGCGCGTGTTCTTCTCAGTCCTGTCTTTCAGATGCGGCTGCATCATGTTGGAGGTGCGCTTGGCCACCAGTGCTTCCAGGTCGATGCCGTCGATCAGGTCCAGCGGGTCGATGATGTTGCCCTTGGACTTGGACATCTTGTCGCCGTTCTCGTCGCGAATCAGTCCGGTGATGTAGACCTCTCGGAACGGCACCTCGCCGGTGAACTTCAGTCCCATCATGATCATCCGGGCCACCCAGAAGAAAATGATGTCGAAGCCGGTGACCAGCACCGACGTTGGATAAAACGTTTTCAGTTCCGGGGACTGCTCCGGCCAGCCGAGCGTCGAGAACGGCCACAGCGCAGAGGAGAACCACGTGTCGAGCACGTCTTCATCGCGCTTCAGCGTGACATCGCGGCCGAGCTTCGCCCGCGCCTGGGCCGCGGCTTCTTCAGCGGAACGCGCGACGTAGATGTTTCCTTGCTCGTCGTACCAGGCCGGGATCTGATGGCCCCACCACAGCTGGCGGCTGATGCACCAGTCCTGGATGTTGTGCATCCACTGGTAGTACGTCTTGGCCCAGTTCTCGGGCACGAAACGAATGCGACCGTCTTCGACCGCCTTGACGGCGGGCTCGGCCAGCGGCGCGATGCGCACGTACCATTGATCCGTGAGCCACGGCTCGAGCACGGCGTTGCCTTTCTCTCCACGCGGGACTTGCAGCGTATGCGGCTCGATCTTCTCGACCAGCCCGAGCGCTTCGAGATCTGCGACCACTTGTTTGCGCGCGACGAAGCGATCCAGGCCCCGATATTTCTCGGGCACCTGATCGTTGAGCGCGGCGTTCGCATCGAAAATGTTGATCAGCGGCAGGTTGTGACGACGGCCGATCTCGTAGTCGTTGAAGTCGTGGCCCGGAGTGATCTTGACGCAGCCCGAGCCGAACGCCGGATCGACATACTCATCGGCGATGATCGGGATCAGGCGGCCGGTCAGCGGCAGGCGCACCTGCTTGCCGACCAGATGTTTGTAACGTTCGTCTTCCGGATGCACGGCGACGGCAGTGTCGCCCAGCATCGTTTCCGGCCGCGTGGTTGCGACCACGAGATGTTCTGACGTGCCTTCGATGGGATATTTGAAATGCCACAGCGAGCCTTGCTCGGGCTCGGCCAGCACTTCCAGATCGGAGAGCGCGGTGTGCAGCACCGGGTCCCAATTCACCAGGCGTTTGCCGCGATAGATCAAACCTTCTTCATGCAGACGCACGAACACTTCGGTGACGGCCTGCGACAGCCCTTCATCCATCGTGAAGCGGTCGCGCGTCCAGTCCACCGAGTTGCCGATGCGGCGTTCCTGGCGGGAAATCGTGTCGCCCGACTGCGCTTTCCAATCCCACACGCGCTCGACGAATTTTTCCCGGCCGAGGTCGCGGCGATGCACGCCTTCAGCCTGCAGCTGGCGTTCGACGACCATCTGCGTGGCGATGCCGGCGTGGTCGGTGCCCACCTGCCACAGCGTGTTGTCACCTTGCATGCGGTGCTGGCGGGTCAGCACGTCCATCAACGTGTGCTGGAAGGCGTGACCCATGTGCAGCGTGCCGGTGACGTTCGGCGGCGGGATCACGATGCAGTAGGGCGAGCCCTGGCCCGAAGGCTTGAACCAGCCGTTCGCCTCCCATCGCTGGTAAGTGCGCTGCTCGATGTCCTTCGGATCGTAGGTTTTTTGCATTGGGGCGACGGCAAAAATCGGCGTAGTAAAGCGCGCAATTATAGCCGTCGCCTCCCATGACTGCTTGGGGGCTGCTCGATGGCTGCTTACAGCATCTGGCCGCCCGAGGCTTCGATGCGCTGGGCCGTGATCCAGCCATTTTCCGGCGCCAGCAGCGAAGCGACCACGCCGCCGATGTCTTCAGGCCGGCCGACGCGGCCCAATGCCGTCTGCGAGGCGATCGCGGCGTTCAGCGCCTTGTCGTCGCGGACTCGGCCGCCGCCGAAGTCGGTCTCGATCGCGCCCGGTGCAACGATGTTCACGGCAATGCCCCGCGCGCCCAACTCCTTGGCCTGGTAGCGCGTGAGCACTTCCATCGCGCCTTTCATCGACGCATAGGCCGCGTAGCCGGGATACGCAAAGCGCGTGAGGCCAGTGGAAATATTGATGATCCGCCCGCCGTCGGAGAGCAGCGGCAGCAGCTTCTGGGTCAGGAAGAACGGCCCTTTGAATTGGACAGCCACCAGCTGGTCGAACTGCTCTTCGGTCGTTTCCGCGAACGACGCGTGCGCGCCGAAGCCTGCATTGTTGACCAGGTAGTTGAAGCGGTCGCGCTGCCAGCGATTGCGCAGTTCCTCGCGGACTTGGCCCGCGAACTTGCTGAACGTCGCGGTGGCGCCGACATCGAGCTGTAGCGCCACGGCGCGGCGGCCGAGCTTCTCGACCTGCGCGACGACTTCCGCGGCTTCGGCCTGGTTGCCACGGAAGGTGAAGATGACATCGACGCCGCGACGGGCGAGCGACAGAACCATGTTCTTGCCGAGGCCGCGGTTGCCGCCGGTGACCAGGGCGATCGGGGTGGAGGGAGAGACGGTGTTCATGGGCTGACTCCTTGTGTGGGGTGGAGTGCAGCTTATTGATCGCCCATCGCGCGATAAATCACCTGGAACTGACCATAGTGTTCGTATAATTCGAACAATGAACACCATGGATGCCATGCAGATCTTCGTCCGGGTCGCCGAGTTGGCGAGCTACACCCGGGCCGCGGAAAGCCTCGGCCTGCCCAAGGCCAGTGTGTCCACCGCGGTTCAGCAGCTGGAGAGCGAGTTCGGGACGCAGTTGCTGCATCGGACGACGCGCAAGGTGCAGATGACGCTGGACGGGCGCGCCTGCTACGAGCGCTGTAAGGACCTGCTCGCGGACATGGATGAGCTGCGTTCGATGTTTCAGCAGGGGCCGCAGTCGTTACGCGGCCGGCTGCGCGTCGACATGCCCACGGGTGTCGCGCGGAACATGGTCATTCCGCGGCTGCCGGAGTTTCTGCGCCAGCATCCGCTGCTGCAGATCGAGCTCAGCTGCACCGATCGCAAAGTCGATTTGATTCGCGAAGGCTTCGATTGCGTGCTGCGCATCGGGACGCTGGAAGATTCCAACCTGATCGTGCGTCCGCTCGGCACCTACGCGCTCATCAACTGCGCGAGCCCCGAGTACGTTCGCACTCATGGCATGCCCCGCACGGTGGAAGATCTCGCGAATCACCAGCTGATTCACTATGCCGTCACGTTCGGCAGCCGGCCGTTCGGTTTCGAATATCACGACGGCACTGCGTATCGAACCCTCGATATGGCTGGTGTGATTACTGTGAACAGCGCCGAGGCATATCAGGAGAGCTGCCTGTCGGGGTTGGGGATCATTCAAGCGCCTGCGGCTGGCGTGCGGCGTTTGATCGAAGCGGGGCTGCTGGTCGAAGTCGCGCCCGACCTGCGGGCCGAGCCGATGCCGGTGTCGCTGGTTTATGTGCAGCGAAGAAATCTTTCCAGGCGCGTGCAGGTGTTCATGTCGTGGGTGGCGGAGGTAATGAAGCCGCACTGTGACAGTGTTTCATAGTCTAATTTTCTAAATCGAAAGCGGCCGAGGCCCTTTCGACATCCCGGCAGCACGTCTTTCGAGGTCTTGAATGTCATCCCGTCCGTTTGTTTATTACCTGCGCACTCGCTATTGCGAGTGTGACGCGCAGAAGGTCGTCTTCAACTCGCGGTATGGCGAATACACGGACGTGGCCGTGTCGGAGTTCATTCGCGCGATCGGCTATGAGCAGGAGCTGAAGACCGGCGGGTTCGACGTGCAACTGGTCAAGCAGACCACGCAGTGGCGTGCGTCGGCGCGTTACGATGATGTGCTGGAAATCTCGGTGCAGACGACGCACATCGGCAACACGTCATTCACGCTGCTCGCGGAGTTTCGTATTGCGGGTCAGGAGAGCGCGATCGCGACGGTCGAGACCGTCTACGTGCACGTCGATCACAAAACGCTACAGAAGATGCCCCTGTCTGACGATCGCCGCCAAGCCTTGACTCGCGGCGCCCCCGGCGTCGCCATCGACCACGCCGGCTATCTACAGGCCGCTCACAAGTTGTGAGATTCGAGCGTGCAGCCGCGCTCGCGATATTGTTTGTATCGCTCGCGGGCGCTGCGTTTACGCTCTGGATCGGTATCGACGATCTCGGCGATCCGCGCGTACGGCTCGATCTCCGGCGGCATCGTTTCGGTGAGATTGATCAGCAGGTCACGATGCGACGCCGGGCCGGGCTCGGCGCCGACCATCACCATGACCCGCGCGTGTGAAGCGGGCTCGCCTTTGTATATCTCATGCGGCAGGAAACTCCCGTCGCTGAACGTCCACAGCATATCGTCGAGCTTCTGCACTTCGAGGCCGTGCACATACACGTGGCAGCCTTGCTCGACGGCGCGCTCCGCCAGCCTGCACGCGTAGCGCAGGCGGGCGTCGGGACCTTCCTGGGAGAGGATGTAAAAGTCCACCCGGCTCACGAACGCGTCCCCTGTCGATTATTTGTTGAGCAGGTAATCGACCAGCAGCGGCACCGGCCGGCCGGTACTGCCCTTGGCCGAGCCGCCCTGGTACGCCGTGCCGGCGATATCCAGGTGCGCCCAACGCAGGCCATCGGTGAACTTGCCCAGGAAACACGCAGCCGTGATCGCACCACCTTCGCGCCCGGCGACGTTGGCGAAATCGGCGAAGTTGCTCTTCAGGCCTTCGGCATATTCATCGCCGATCGGCATGTGCCAGGCGCGGTCGTCGGCGCGGTCGCCGGCTTCCAGCAGCGCGTTGGTCAGCTCCTCATCGTTGCTGAACAAGCCGCTCAAATGGTTGCCGAGCGCGATCACGCACGCGCCGGTCAGCGTCGCGATGTCGATCACCACCTCGGGCTTGTAACGGCGCGAATAAGTGATGGCGTCGCACAGGATCAGGCGGCCCTCGGCATCCGTGTTGAGCACCTCGATGGTCTGGCCCGACATGCTTTTAACAATATCGCCGGGCTTGGTGGCGCGGCCGCTGGGCATGTTTTCGCACGCCGGCACCACGCCGATGACGTTGACCGGCAGCTCCAGCTCCAGCACCGCCTTCATGGTGCCGAACACGCTGGCGGCGCCACACATATCGAATTTCATTTCGTCCATCTGAGCGGGCGGTTTCAACGAAATACCACCTGTGTCGAAGGTGACGCCCTTGCCGACCAGCACCGTGGGGGCCTTGCTGCGCTCGGCGCCGTAGTACTCGAACACGATCAGGTAGGCCGGTTCCTCGGTGCCGTTGGTGACGGACAGGAACGATCCCATGCCCAGTCGCTTGCACTCGGCCTCGTTCAACACGCGCACGTTGAGCTTCTTGTAATCGCGCGCGAGGTTCTTGGCGGCGCGGGCGAGATAGCCCGGGGTGCATACGTTGGCAGGTTGATTGGCGAGATCGCGCGTGAGCGCCATGCCGCTGACGATGCCCTGACCGTGCGCGAGGCCACGTTCGGCTTTGCTCTTGTCGCCGCGCTCGGAGACGGCGATGCCGAACTGCGCGAGCGAAGGTTTGGGCTTTTTGTTGGAGGTCTTGTGATCGGGAATGCGGTACTGCGAAGCCGTCACCACTTCGACGGCGACGCGCGCCTGCTGATACGCATCGGCGTCGGCGATTTCGTCGAGGCCGAGATAGCTCACCGCATCCTTCGCACCAGTGCGGTTGAGCAGGGCGAGGGCGCTCGCGAGCGCTTTGCGATATTGCTTGCGCTTGAAGGCGCCTTTGGTGCCGAGCCCGAGCACGATGACGCGTTCAAGGGGTGCGCCGGTCACATCGGTGAGTAACACGGCATCGCCGGTTTTACCGCGCAGGTCGCCTCGTTTGACGAGTTTGGCGATGCGGCCGCCGATGCGAGCATCCAGATCTTCGGCGGCAGCGGACAGCACGCCTTTGTCATAGACGCCGACGATGGCGCATTCGGTGCGTTGACGGGAGGCTGAGGCGGTGCTGACGAAAAATTCCATGAACCTTCCTCGTAAAAGGGCGGTAGTCTACTCCATTCCCGGCGGGGCACCGCCGGCCGGTTACGAAGGCCGACATTGCGCACATTGGATCGATACCTCCTCAAGGAGGTGACAGAAACCTGGCTCGCGGTCACCGGCGTGTTGCTGGTGATCCTGTTGTCCAACCAGCTGGCACGCGTGCTGTCGCAAGCGGCAGCCAACGATTTTCCACGCTCGGTGGTGTTTTCGCTGATCGGCCTCACCTCGGCCGGTTATCTCACCGTGATCGTGCCCATCGGCTTCTTCCTCGCCATCATGCTGTCGCTCGGGCGCATGTATCACGAGAGCGAAATGGCGGCGATCCAATCGTGCGGCGTCGGGCCGGCGGGTTTGTATCGGCCGATTGCCTATCTCGGCGTGGTGATCGGCGCGCTGCTGATCTGGCTGTCGTTCTGGGCCATTCCGGCGGCGTCCGCCAAGGCGCAGGAAATTCGTACCGAAGCCTTGCAGGACGCGCAATTCGGATTGCTCGAACCCGGGCGCTTCCGCACCTTCGGCGGCGGCGGCGTGGTGTTCTATGCCGAGCGCATCGACGACAACGGCATCCTGCACAACGTCAATGTATTCGTGGATCGCAGGGAAGATCCGGAAAGCACCGGCGAGCTGGAAATCTGGGTCGCAACGCGCGCCGAGCAGCGGGGCGCAGGTAATGCGGATCAGATGTTCGTGTTGTACGACGGCGAACATTACAAAGGCGTGCCGGGTAAAGGCGAATGGCAGATCACCCAGTTCGCCGAAGGCGGTTATCCGATCCGTCTCGGTGAGATGGAGAGCCGCGCCGGCAAGGCTGGCATGAAGCCGACTCCTGACTTGCTGGCGTCGAGCGATCCGCGCGATCGCGCCGAATTACAGTGGCGAATTTCCACGCCGCTGATGGCGATGATCCTGATGCTGGTCGCGGTGCCGCTGGCGAGATTGCGGCCTCGCCAGGGGCGCTTTGGTCGCATCGGCATCGCCATCCTCGTGTATTTCATTTACTCGCAATTGCTCGCTGCCGGTCGCGCCTGGATCGAGGGCGGCTCCGTGCCTGAATGGGTGGGCATGGGCTGGGTGCACTTGGTTGCGCTCGCGGTGGGGCTGTTCCTCCTGTCGAAGGAAAGCCCACTGCGTGCGCGAGTTGTGAAGGTGGCCGCATGACGCTGCTGTCCCGATATATCATTCGCGCCGTGCTCGGCAACACCATGCTGGTGATGCTGGTGCTGCTGGCACTGAGCGGTTTGTATCTATTCATCACGCAGCAGGACGACATCGGCGTCGGCCAGTTCACGGTCGTGAGCGCGTTCATGTACGTCGGCCTGACGCTGCCCAAATATGCCTTCGACTTGCTGCCCATCGCAGCGCTGATCGGCGCGCTGCTGGCGCTCGGCAACCTGGCCCGTACGCTGGAGTTGATCGTGGTGCGCGCTGCCGGTGTTTCAACCATGCGAATCGCGGTGTGGACGGCGAGCGCGGGCTTCATCCTCATGATCCTCACCGGCCTGCTCGGCGAGGTGATCTCGCCGCCGATGGAGCAATACGCCCGGCAGATGAAAACGTTTGCCAAGTTCAACGACTACAGCATGGCCGGCAATCGCAGCGCCTGGGCGAAGGACGGCGACATGACCATCTCCGTCCGGCAGCAGTCGGCCGATAACCGCTACGGCGGTGTGTATATTTTCAAGTTCGATGCGCAGCGGCGCTTGCGCAGCGTCGGGCACGCGGGCAATGCGAGCATCGATGAGAACCATCGCTGGCGGTTGGATAACTATGTCGAGACCAGCATCGGCGATGAGCGCGTCAACCCGAGCAAAGCGCTGGAAGCTGAATTTCAAACGCGGCTGTCGCCTGAGTTTCTAGGGCTCGCGGTGCTGGAGCCGGAGTCGCTGCCGGGGCGCGGGCTGTACAGTTACATTCAGCATTTGAAAGAGAATGGATTGGATGCGCGCAGTTATGAAGTTGCGTTCTGGGCGCGCATCGCACGCACCGTCGCAGTGGCGATCATCGTCGTGCTCGCGGTGCCGTTTGCGTTCGGGCCGATGCGATCGACGGGCACCGGCGCGAGAACGGTCGTGGGCATCATGATCGGCGTCGTGTTCTTCCTGCTGGCGAAGATGATGGAAAGCGGCGGCGAGGTGTTCAATATGTCGCCGCTGATGGTCGCGTGGCTGCCGACGGCGCTGCTTGCGATCATCACGACCATCGCTGTTTCACGCGTTCGTTGATATGACCGATTCTCCTGCCAGCCCGCCGAGTGCGGGCGTCCTGCGCCGTTTGGGCGCGATGGTTTATGACTTGCTGCTGGTGATTGCGCTGATGATGGTCGTCACGGCGCTGCTGCTGCCATTGACGGGAGGAGAGGCGATCACGAACGAGCGGTTCGGTGCGTGGGAGTATGCGTATCGGGTGTTGCTGCTCGCTGTCGTCGTTGGGTTCTTCGGCTTGTTCTGGACCCGGCGGGGGCAGACGCTTGGCATGCAGGCCTGGCGGCTCAAGATTCAACGTGAGGACGGGGCTCTGCTGCGTTGGCCTGATGTGTTGAAGCGCCTCGCCTTTGCGACCGTCGGCTTGTGCCTCGCTGGCTTCGGCTACTGGTGGATCTGGATCGATCGCGATCGGCTGGCCTGGCCCGATCGGTGGTCGCGGACTCGCGTCGTGGTGTTACCCAAGAAGAGGAATTAAGAGGCTTTGGCGGCTCGCGTCGGCGAGCTGGGTGGGATATCTCCCCCCGGCGCCGCGCACCGCCCTTGTCCGCGCTGACGCGCGGACCGTATGCGTTACATCCCTGTAGCTGCTGCTGGGCCCAGCATCCCT
>CAMLEO010000192.1 GCA_946478975.1 uncultured Steroidobacter sp. | reverse complement strand
GCAACGTCCTGAAGCGACCAATTGGCGCCTGGGTCTGCGGCCAGCACCTCGCGTACATTGCGAACCCAACGGCTGCGTCGATCGCGCGCGCGCGAGCTTCGCGCCTTCATCGGCGCGAGACCCGACCGCAGATTCAAAACACATTGCATCAACGCTAACGCGCGCTCTTCGAGCTCCAAAGATGATGTCTTTGGACCTGCGATGGCACCGTACAGTTGGGCATGCAAACGCAAAGCCGGGCTCGCCGCGAACACACAGCGACCATCGCCTGGCAGAGCCTCTTCCATGAGCCCAGCGGAAGGCACGAGGATGGTGCATTCATCTCCCAAAGACGTTGGATGACTGATGCGATAGTCATCGCCGCGATTGAAGAGCACGGCGTGATTCGCATCAGCGAAAAAACTGCGTCGGCCAAACTGCAACGCAAAGACACCGCGGCGGACAAGAACGAGTTGCGTGGCGGACGAATCTTCCGTCGCGCCCCACGGATGCCGATACGAGGTGCACTGCGCATCACTGACACAAAAGAGCGGCGTACGGGCGAGTACACGGATCACTTGTTGCGACATCCAATGACTCTAGCCCATTCGCGAAAGATTTCGAAAGTTTCGGGCGTGACGCGCTGATGGAATGGCCCTGGCTCATCACACAGGGAAATTCTATGTCCAGGAACTCAGGGGTTCGCAGCGCGCTGCTGCTTGCCGTAATCTCTCTATCAGGGCTTGCGCAGCTGGCGACGGCAGAAGATTCGAGCAAGGATCCTGTAACCTCCAACGACGCCGCGTTCATGGCGACGTATTCGAGCCAGTATAAGCTCGCCTGGGGGACCGGTGCGATTCCCGCCAAATACAAGGAATTGTCCGGCGTCACCGTCTCGGTTGCCATCCGGTGCGAGCCCTGCCTGGCTCATCACATCACCATGGCCGTGCGGGCAAAGGCCGGGCGAAGCGAAGTTATCGAGGCGATGCGTCTGGGACTGGTTGCGGGGGGTTCGCCCGGACTGACGGCGATGCCGGCAGGGTATGTCGCGCTCGATGCGCTTCTGCCGCCTTAGGGAAGCTCGGATTTCCTTCCAGGAGAAAGTTCGAGTCCCTCCGTTCCAATTCGGCACGCTCGCACCACTACTTTCGTGATGTCGCATGCCGTCGCGCCCTGCTGCGAACTGTCGCGTTCCGTGTCGAGCAGCGGAACGACATACCTGCTCGCACGTCAGGGTGAGCATTCTGTGACAGCGCGCTGGACGATTCGCCATGACTCGCTCTTGCTGAGCATTTCCTGCCGCGACCAGGCGACACCGCCAGTGTCCAGCGCTGAGATCGTGTCGAACAAAGGATCAACAGCCGCTTTTGTGATCGATTCGGCTCTTGACGCAGAAACGGCAGACGCCCTGATGTCGTGACAGCAATGAAGGCAGCGATCAGCGATATGAGCCTTTCATGCAGATCTCTAATATGTATGGCGGGGCTGAATTGATTCAAAAGCGCCGGTCATGACGACCGGGCTCGGCGGCGCGTTCCAGCGCGACGACCGCTGCCCTGCTGTAGTCCTCAGATCCCTGGCCCGTCGAACCAGCGCCATGTTTGCTTGCTCGACGTAAAGCGCTCACAATCACCGGCGTTCGCGGCCCAAAACAATCCCAAGGGGTCCTCATGTTCGCGAAACTCACCGCCGAATTCATTGGAACCTTCTGGCTGGTTCTCGGAGGATGTGGAAGTGCGGTGCTGGCGGCTGCGTTTCCCGAAGTCGGCATTGGCCTGCTCGGCGTCTCGTTGGCGTTCGGTCTCACCGTCGTCACCGGCGCTTACGCATTGGGGCCGATCTCCGGCGGCCATTTCAATCCGGCTGTTTCAGTGGGCTTGTGGGCAGGAGGCCGCTTTCCAGCCTCGCAGCTGCTGCCATATGTTCTGGTCCAGGTCGCCGGCGGCGTCGTGGGCGCAGCAGTGCTGTACCTCATTGCGAGCGGAAAATCCGATTTCACTCTGGCGGGCGGGTTCGCATCTAATGGATATGCCGAGCACTCACCCGGTGGATACTCGCTCACCGCTGCGCTGGTCAGCGAAGTGGTCATGACTTTCATGTTTCTGGTCGTCATTCTTGGCGCCACTCACAGGCGTGCGCCGGTAGGATTCGCAGGCATCTCTATCGGTCTTGCGCTCACACTGATTCACTTGATCAGCATTCCGGTAACCAATACCTCGGTGAATCCTGCGCGCAGCACCGGGCCTGCCCTGTTCGTCGGTGGCTGGGCAATTGAACAGCTTTGGCTGTTCTGGCTCGCTCCATTGATCGGAGCTGCGCTTGCAGGCGTCGTTTATCGATCCGTGCTCGAGCGCGACAGCGAGCAACCTCCGATCACCGGAAGGTGACGCGCTAGCTGAACACTTGCAACTTTCGCAAAGCGGGCCAGCCTGTGGCGCTCGCTTATGGTTCTCTGCGCAGATGCGCCTGTAATGAGCACCACCCCAGTGACGTAATTTCCGTGTCCCGTACCTTAAAGCGATGCTGCGCCAGACGGCCTCGCGTGGGGGGCTTGACGGAAACCTCCACGAATCAGCAACTCGGCGACGATGAGATTCGGAACCCAACATAGCCACGCGATGGCGGGATAGGCCGATGACATCGGCCATTCCATGAATTGCGCCAATGGCAGGTACCCCCGCAGTGTCACGGCAGCCAATGTCAGCGCGTAGCTGCGGATCATCCATGCGCGATGAGCTGCGACCTGCCGCTGTCGGACGAGCCTGTAACCATTCAGGGTCGTGGCAAGCCAAGCGAGCGCCAGCAGCGCAAAACCACCGCGGGCCAATTGACCGTTAGACGAGTTTACCGCCAGTACGAAGCCCGACGCGCCGCTCGCAATGATCGATGCCACGTAAATTCGCCCCAGCCAGCGATGCAAGGACGCCATCCGCGATCGAAGTCGTGCACTGAATTGCACCGTGCCGACAGCGAGCGCAATCGCACCACCGCCAAAATGCATGAGCGCCGCGACAGCGCGAACGGCGATCGAACTGCGGGGACGAGCGCCACGCAGGCCGCATAGCAGGCGACGCCTGCCGCCAGTAGCGTCATGAGGCACCAGCTGAGAATCCTTGCATTCATTCTTTGCCCTCCGGGCGCTTCGACGCGGAAATTCGGCGGCGGGTTGCATCGTGCGCCCTCTTTCTTCGCTCGGGGCTTCGCGCTCGCGCATTGTACTTGGGGGGGCCGACGAGTGAATCGTGATGTAATCGCGTGACGAGCACGATGCCTCTACCGCGTTCACTCATCCAGATCAGCCCGAAGGCCGGCGCACATCCATGGGGATCAATACAGCGGCTGTCGCATTCTGTTGCGAATAGCAGAGGGGAACGTTTCGACGTAGAGTATGGCGCACTCAAGTGACGACGTGTGCGTTATGCGATGATAGGTTGTCCCCAGCAGATCTCTGGTCTCGAAAGCGAATGTTTCTAAATCGCTGACTCGCATCACCGGCCCACCGTCTGCGCAACGTGCGCCCCTGCCCCGTGCCTTGACCGAGGTTATCTCATGAGTCTCTCTTCATTGGCTGGCAAGCCCGCTCCGAAGGAACTGCTGATCGATCCCTCACGATTGGAACGCGAGTACTACGGGCGCGCACCCGACCCTACCGATCCGGCACAGCTCGTGAGCTTCGGTACCAGCGGTCATCGCGGCTCACCGCTCAACGGATCGTTCAACGAAGCACACATTCTGGCGATTACCCAGGCGATCTGCGACTACCGACGTGCGCAGGAAATCAGCGGCCCGCTCTTCATGGGCCGGGATACGCATGCCGCATCCGCCCCGGCGCAACGCACTGCCTTGGAAGTGCTCGCCGCCAACGACGTCGAAACGATCATCCAAAGCGCGGATGGGTTCACTCCGACACCGGCCATATCTCGCGCGATTCTCGTGCACAACCGCGGCCGCACGGAGCGACTTGCGGACGGCATCGTAATCACGCCGTCGCATAACCCGCCGGAGGATGGTGGCTTCAAGTACAACCCGCCGAATGGCGGGCCGGCCGAATCTGATGTGACCGGCTGGATTCAATCGCGCGCCAATACATTGCTGCGCGAAGATAACCGCGCGGTGAAGCGCATTACACCTGCTGGCTCGAAATTCCGCGAGCAGGACTTCGCCGCTGCGTATGTGGAAGACCTGCGGCACGTCATCGACATGGACGCGATCCGCGCCTCGCGACTGAAGCTCGCGGTCGATCCGCTCGGCGGCGCCGCTGTGCATTACTGGGAACCGATCAATCGCGTCTACGGACTCGACATCGAAGTCGTCAATCCGCGAGTCGACCCGACCTTCTCTTTCATGACCGTAGATCACGACGGCAAGATCCGCATGGACTGCTCGAGCCCGTATGCGATGGCCAGTCTGCTCGGATTGAAAGATCGTTTCGATGTCGCGTTCGGTAACGACACCGATGCCGACCGCCATGGCATCGTTACACCTTCGGCTGGGTTGTTGAATCCCAATCACTTCCTGGCCGTGGCGATCCGTTATTTGCTGACGCATCGACCGCGCTGGAACGCGAGCGCAGCGGTTGGAAAGACGCTTGTATCGAGCAGCCTGATCGATCGGGTGGTTGCGTCACTCGATCGTCGCCTGTTCGAGTCGCCGGTCGGATTTAAATGGTTCGCACCCGGCCTGCTCGACGGCTCCGTCTGCTTCGGCGGCGAAGAGAGCGCGGGCGCAAGTTTCCTGCGGCTGGATGGAACGACGTGGACCACCGACAAGGACGGACTCATTCTCGCGCTGCTGGCAGCCGAAATTACAGCGCGCACGGCCAAGGATCCGGGCGATCACTATCGCGAGCTCACGGCACAGTTCGGCACCTACTATTACACGCGTATCGATGCGCCGGCGACGCCAGAACAGAAAGCGCGCCTTGCGAAGCTCACGGTTGAGGCGGTTCGCGCCTCCACTCTTGCAGGTGAGCCGATTGTCACAAAGCTGACGCGCGCGCCGGGTAACGACGCGCCGATCGGGGGACTCAAGGTCGTAACCGACACGGGCTGGTTCGCCGCACGCCCGTCGGGTACCGAGAATCTTTACAAGATCTATGCGGAGAGCTACCGCGATGCGCAGCACCTGCAGCTGCTCGTCGCCGAAGCTCAGCAGATCGTCTCCGAATCTCTGCGGTCACCATGAATCCCACCCGAGCACTTTCCCGAGCGGGTCAGAGCATCTGGCTCGGCATATGCGGTGAGCGTCCTTCGAGGCCACCAGCTCGTTTCCTACGCCGCTAGAAGTCGGCCGTAAAGCCGATGCCACGGCGCTGCGGGGCCGGCGGGTTCATGAGCTCGTGGATGGCTTTGAGTATTCCCGTGATTGCCTGATCGTGAGTGGCAAGCTTACGTTCCAGCTCGGCAAATTTCTGCGCGAGCTCTCTATTGGATGTCAGCAGGTCGCGCAGTTGCACGAACGCCCGCACGACATGGATACCCATCTTTACCGCGCGAGGTGAGTTCAGAACGTTGGCGGCCTGAATGGCGCCATGTTCGGTGAAGGCGTGCGGTAGGAATTTCACGTGGCCGCCTCGGCCACTCTTTAAGATCACAATTTGTGATCTTAAAGACTCGGCCTCCTCCCTAGTGAGCTGGAACATGAAATCCCCCGGAAATCGATCCGCGTTGCGCTTGACAGCCTGGTTGAGCCGGCCGGTCTTTACGCCGTAAATCGCGGCCAGGTCCCGGTCGAGGATCACGCGATGACCTCGCACGAGGAGGATGGACGAACTGATCTGCTCAATGGGCACGAGTGCAGTGTCATCTGTCATCTCTACTCCCGATTTTGCGAGCGGCCTCAATCCAGTCGCCTCAGCTGTCCATGTCATAGACCGCCGCCAGTGTGGCCCATACCCGCAAACATCAGGTGTCAATTTCTTCGAATTGCCAGTGACGCTCCGCGCGACTACCGCGGTAGGAAGCGCGCGCACCCACGCGCGCAAACATTCCCGCCTCACCCGCGCTCCGGCTCATTCTTCCTCGCCCCGCGCAGATTCAAAACGAACAGTCCCACCTGCAGCACGATCAGGGCGATGGCCTGGGTGTGCCAGCCCCAGACGATCCAGAGCGCGTTGCTCAGGATGAAGGTCCAGAAGCCCCAGTTGCGGCGGGCTTTGGATTGCGAGGCGACCAGCCAGGCGGCGATCAGGGTGACGACCATGGCGGGCCACTGCAGCAGCGAGAGGAAGTCCATGAAGGCCTCGTACGGAGGAACCCGGCGACGAGTGCAATCATTGGAGCGAGCAATGGGTTCCGACGATGGAGGTCATGCTGTCGAATGAACGCGGCGTTTGCTAGGCTGCGCGCTTTGCCAGCGACGGGAATCCAACAAGCAAGACCATGCTGGTAAGAGGCATACGCAAGGTATACGAGGCTGCCCGCGTGTTGCGCGAGCATGCGTGGCTGGGGTACGCCTTTGCGGTGCTCACGAGCGTGGCCGCCATGTACGTTCGCGTGCTGTTGAGCGGCGTGCTGGAAGGCTTTCCTTTCATCACATTCTTTGTGGCGCTGGTGCTCACCGCGTTCACCTTCGGCTGGCGCGCGGGCAGCGTGTGTGCCGTGCTCGGCGGCATCATCTCGGCTTATTTCCTGCTGCCGCCGGACTGGTCGTTCGAGACGTCCCGCGGCATCTCCAACTGGATCGGCATGGGTTTTTACATCGTGCTGACCAGCGTCATCCTGGTGCTGACGGCAGCGATGCATCGAGGCCTTACGGAGTACGCGAAAGAGGTCGAGGAACGGCGTCGATTGAACGACCAGCTCGAAGCGCGCGTCGCAGAGCGCACGGCCGAGCTGGAGGCGGCGAATCAGCAGCTGCGCGGCGAAGCCAAATCGCGTGAACGCGCCGAGGCGCAGGTCCGGCAGATGCAAAAGATGGAAGCGGTCGGTCAGCTCACCGGCGGCATCGCGCACGACTTCAACAACATGCTCGCCATCATCGTCGGCTCGCTCGACATGGCGAAGAAATATTCCGAACGCGATCCAGCGAAAGCCGCGAAGGCAGTGGATCACGCGATGGAAGGCGCACGCCGAGCTGCTGAGCTCACCGCAAGACTCCTCGCCTTCTCTCGGCAGCAGCCGCTGGATCCGAAGCCCGTCGACGTCAACAAGCTGGTCGGCAGCATGTCCGAGATGCTGACGCGTACGCTCGGCGGCAACATTCGCATGGAAACGGTGCTCGCCGGCGGGCTCTGGCGCATGTTTGCCGATCCGCCGCAGCTGGAAAGCGCGATTCTGAACTTGTGCGTCAACGGCCGGGACGCGATGCCGGACGGCGGCAAGATCACATTGGAAACAATGAACGCGCACCTGGACGACAGCTACGCGGCGAGCCACGCCGAAGTCCGTCCCGGCCAATATGTCGCGATCGCTGTTTCAGACACGGGCACCGGCATGGGCGCCGAAGTGCTGTCGCGAGCATTCGATCCGTTCTTTACGACTAAAAAACCTGGCCAGGGCACGGGCCTCGGGTTGTCGCAGGTCTACGGCTTTGCGAAGCAATCCGGCGGGCATGTGAAGATTTATTCCGAAGTCGGCCAGGGCACGACGGTGAAGCTGTACCTGCCCCGCTACGTCGGCGAAGAAATCGAGGTGGCGCCGGCGGTCAACGTCGGCCGGCCGATGGAAGGCAAGCCGACCGAGATCATCCTGGTCGTCGAGGACGAAGCCGGCGTGCGCCAGATGTCGGTGCAGCTGCTGCGGGACCTGGGCTACACGGTAATTCACGCCAGCGATGCGAAACAGGCGCTGACGATGCTGGACTCGCAGCCGTCGTTCGATCTGCTGTTCACGGACGTAGTGATGCCCGACATGAACGGCAAGCAGCTTGCCGATCTCATGAAACAACGCCGGCCCGAACTGAAGGTGCTGTACACGACCGGTTACACGCGCAATGCCGTCATTCACAACGGCATGCTCGATCGCGATGTTTCATTCCTGCCCAAGCCGTTCACGATCCAGCAGCTGGCCACCAAGGTGCGCCAGGTGCTGGACCAGCGTTAGGCCCGCGGCCCTGGCGCGATTCGATCGATGGCCGCGAGCTCTTCCTTCGAGAACGACAACTGGTTCAGCGCTGCGACGTTCTCACGAACCTGAGTGGAACTGCTGGCGCCGATGATGGCCGAAGTCATTCTCGGCTCCCGCAACACCCACGCAATCGCCATCTGCGCGAGCGACTGCCCGCGAGCCCGAGCGATCTCATTCAACGCAGCTGCTTTCTCCACCACGCTGGTCGACGCCGCCTCCGGAGTCAGGAAACGCGTGCCTCGCCCGATGCGTGAGTCGCTCGGAATCCCCTGCAGATAACGATTGGTCAGCAGCCCCTGCGCCAGCGGCGAGAACGCGATCATGCCCGCGCCGATCTTTTCGATCGCCGGGAACAAACCGGCCTCGATCGCGCGATCGAAGATGCTGTATCTCGGCTGATGAATCAGCAGCGGAATCTGCCAGCGCCGCAGCAGCCCCTCGATCTCCAATGTTTGCTCGGCCGAGTACGCCGAAATGCCGACGTACAACGCCTTGCCCTGCTGCACGGCTGTAGCCAGCGCGGACGCCGTTTCTTCCAGCGGCGTGTCGGGATCGAAGCGATGCGAATAGAAAATATCGACATAGTCGAGCCCCATGCGACGCAGGCTCTGATCCAGGCTCGCGAGCACATATTTACGCGAGCCGCCGCCCTGCCCGTACGGCCCCGGCCACATATCCCATCCCGCCTTGGTGGAGACGATCAGCTCGTCGCGATGCGCGTGGAAATCTTCTTTCAGCAGGCGGCCGAAGTTGGTCTCGGCGCTGCCATACGGCGTGCCGTAGTTGTTGGCGAGATCGAAATGAGTGATCCCCAGGTCGAACGCCGTGCGCAGGATCTCGCGCTGCCGTTCGATCGGCGTGTTGTCGCCGAAGTTGTGCCACAAGCCGAGCGACAGCGGCGGCAGCTTCAATCCGCTGCGCCCGGTAGCGCGATAGGAGAATGTGTCGTAGCGGTTCGCCGCCGGGACGTAGGCTGTTGCAGGTTGAGTCATTGCGCGTGCTGCTTCGGATGCCGGACGCGCAATGTACTTCAAAACGACACGATCAGCTGCCCAGATCGAACATTCCTTCCACCGCCGCCTTGGTGAACACGCGGAACGCGATCATGGTCTCGGTGAGCTGCACGCCGTCGAGCTTGCGCATTTTCTCGCTGACCACGTCGGCCAGCTCTTCGTTCTCCTTCACGCGCACGATCGCGACCAGGTCGTACTGCCCGGCCACGGAGAAAACTTCCGCCACGCCCTTGAGCTCGACCAGCTTTTGCGCGAGCTCGTTGACCCGCGAAGTTTCCGCTTTGATGAGGACCACTGCGCTGACGCCGCCGATCATGATGCTCTCCTGTTCGTTCGCTCTATCGTCATATCTTCTCACCGCAAGCAGGCCATCAGCGAGCCGCGATGCTTGATGGTCTTCATGCACACGGTGGTCTCCAGCCGCTGCACGCCGGGCAGGCGCGAGATCTGCGAGCGCAGCAGCTCGTCCAGCTCGCCGATGCCACGGACCAATACGTGTAACAAGTAATCGGCCTGGCCCGCGGTGGTGAAGCACTCCAGCACCGACGGATGCCGGTTCACCGCCGCCTCGAACTCGGTGTGCTTGGCCGAGTTGATGGTGACCTGCACGAATGCATGCAGGTCCAGGCCGACCGCGGCCGGGTCGATCTCCGCCCGATAACGCCGGATGACGCCCCGGCGCTCCAGCTCGCGCACGCGCGACCAGCACGGGCTCTTGGACAGGCCGACCTTCTCGCCCAGCTCAGCGTACGAGAGCCGTCCGTCCTCTTCCAGCAATTTCAGAATGGCGGTTTCGGTTTTCTCCAGCATCGGGACGTTTTCCTGCAGAACGGGTGGGTTGTAGTACTAACGTTCTTTTGGGACCGGTGCAAGCGCGGCGCTTCGGAACAATGTCTCGCAGCCACGGCGCGACACTGGGCCGAGCTGGGGAAGGACGTCACCATGCATCGTAAGTTCGACAAGACCACGACCCACGAGCGCCGAGATGCGATTACCTACGCGGCGATCCGCCGCTGGGACAGCGAGGACCCGCTGCGCTACCGGCGCGAAGACTTCGACCTGCCCGGCGGCATCATCTACCTCGACGGCAACTCGCTCGGTCCGCTGCCCAAGGCCACTCGCGCCCGCGTCGACGAAGTGCTCACCAAGGAATGGGGCCAGGGCCTCATCCGCAGCTGGAACACTCACAACTGGATCGATGCGCCGCTGCGCGTCGGCGACAAGATCGCGAAGCTGATCGGCGCTCGCGGCGGCGAAGTGGTCGTCGCCGATTCCACCTCGGTGAACTTGTTCAAGTTGATCGGCGCCGCACTGGCTGCTCGCCCCGACCGCTGCGTGGTGTTGTCCGAGCCGGGCAACTTCCCGACCGATCTCTACATGGCCGAAGGCGTGATCGGCACCCGCAACTGTGCCGCACAGCTGCGGCTCGAACCGGCCGATCGCATCATCGACAGCATCGATTCCAATACGGCGGTGGTCGTGCTCACCCACGTTCATTACAAGACCGCCGCGATCCACGACATGCGTGCGATCACCGCAAAAGCTCACGAGCACGGCGCGCTCGTGATCTGGGATCTGAGCCATAGTGCCGGCGCGCTCGATGTGGACCTGAACGGCTGCAACGCCGATATGGCCGTGGGCTGCGGTTACAAATATTTGAATGGCGGCCCCGGCGCGCCGGCCTATCTGTTCGTCGCCGAGCGACACCACGCCGCGCTCGCATCGCCGCTGAAAGGTTGGATGGGCCACTTGCGCCCGTTCGACTTCGACGATCGCTACGCGCCCGCGCCGGGAATTCGCAGGTTCCTGTGCGGGACGCCCTCGATCCTCGGCTTGTTGAGCCTCGAAGTCGGCGTCGACCTGATGCTCCGCTGTCGCATGCAGGACGTGGTGCAGAAATCGCGCTGGCTGAGCGAGCTGTTCGTGGACCTGGTCGCCGACATCTGTCCGTCGCTGCAGCTGGTCAGTCCCGAGAATGTGCTCGACCGAGGCAGCCATGTTTCTTTCGCGCATCCCGACGGCTACTGCATCATGCAGGCGCTGATCGAGCGCGGCGTGATCGGTGACTTCCGTGCGCCGAACCTGCTGCGCTTCGGCTTCACTCCTTTGTATCTTCGCTATCAGGACGTTTGGGACGCGGCCTACACACTCGCTGATGTCGTGCACAGCGGCTGTTGGGCGGATCCTCGCTACTCGGTGCGTGCCGCGGTGACCTGATCGAGGACCACACACAATGAGCGCAGCGTATACGTCGCACGTGGATCGATTCGCGCGCGAGCGTTTGCCGCCGCCGCATCTGTGGCCCGAGTTTCGCTTCGATCTTCCTGAACTGCATTATCCCGAGCTCATCAACTGCGGGGTCGTGCTGATCGACGACGCCGTCGCCGAAGGTCACGGCGACCGCATTGCGCTGTATTCGGAAAAGGACCATTGGACCTACGCGCAGCTGCTGGAACGCGCGAACCGAATCGCCAACGCGCTGGTCAACGATCTGGGCGTCGTGCCCGGCAATCGCGTGCTCCTGCGCGGCCCGAACAATCCGATGCTGGTTGCGAGCTGGCTGGCAGTGATGAAGGCCGGCGCGATTGCGGTTACGACCATGCCGCTGCTGCGAGCTCACGAGCTCTGCGTCATCGCCGAACGTGCGCAGATCGATCACGCGATCTGCGACATGCGGTTGGTTGGTGAGTTGGAGCAAGCGGCTGCGCTTGGCGGCAAGCTCGAGCACATCGTTCGTTATGGCGACTCCGAGCTCGAAGCGCTGATGTCGCGACAGCCGGCGACGTTCAACAACGTTGAGACGGCGCGCGATGACGTTTGTCTGCTCGCGTTCACGTCTGGAACGACGGGCATTCCCAAGGCGACCATGCATTTTCATCGCGACGTGCTGGCGATGCGCGAGGTGGTCGCCGGACACTTGTTGGAGACATCGCCGGACGATATCTATGTCGGCAGTCCGCCGTTGGGATTTACGTTCGGTCTGGGCGCGCTGCTGGTGTTTCCGCTGGGCAAGCGTGCGTCGGCTGTGCTCGTCGAGCAGCCGACAGGCGGGAACTTGCTGGCGGCTGTACAGCGGTTTCGTGCGACGGCGTTGTTTACGTCGCCGACCGCCTATCGCGGCCTGCTGCCGCTCACCGATCAATTCGATCTGAGCAGCCTCAGGCGCTGCATTTCCGCCGGCGAGCCGTTGCCGAAGGCCACCTCCGACGCCTGGTTCGCGGCCACCGGCATTCGTTTGATCGACGGCATCGGTGCGACCGAGCTGATTCATATTTTTATTTCGGCGCACGGCACCGATATTCGCCCTGGCACGACCGGCAAGCCCCTGCCCGGCTATCAAGCGTGCGTCGTCGATGAGGAAGGTACGCCGCTGCCTCCAGGGAGGATCGGGCGTCTCGCGGTCAAAGGCCCAACGGGCTGCCGTTATCTCGACGATCCGCGGCAGGCGAACTACGTGCACCAGGGATGGAACATCACTGGCGATCTGTATTCGTGCGATGACGACGGCTACTTCCGCTTCGAAGCTCGCGCCGACGACATGATCATCTCGGCCGGATATAACATCGCCGGCCCCGAAGTCGAAGCCGCATTGCTGGAACATCCCGCTGTGCGCGAGTGCGCCGTCGTCGGCGTGCCCGACAGCGACCGCGGGCAGATCGTCAAAGCGTTCGTGGTGCTCAACGAGCGTTACGCCGGCTCGCCGGCGCTCGTGCAAACATTACAACAATTCGTAAAACAAGCGATCGCGCCCTATAAATATCCGCGCGCCATCGAATTCAGAACCAACTTACCGAAGACAGCTACGGGCAAATTGCAACGGCATGCCTTGCGCAACGGCAACTGAAACCTCCATCCGATTGCAACGCCTGTGTCACGTAGCCGCTGTTCAATACAGCGCTTCCGCTGCCATCCGCTGCGAGGGGATTCGCTCAGGCGGCGGATTCTTCCGGCGTGTTCTGATCGGTGGACGCGACGCTCTCTTCGGACGCTCGCGGCGGCGCTTCGCCCGCCGTCGTCGTATCGACGACCGCCTCGACCGAATCGTTCGCAACGGCTTTGCGACTCGATCGCGCACGGCGCGGTGGCGGTGTGGGTTGAGCTTCGGCGGCGGCGACTTCGACAGTCGCACTCGACTTCGCTTTAGGCGGTTTCGAACGTTTGACCTTCGCCTTCGGCTTGCTGGCCTGGGCCGCTGCCTTGACCGTCGCCTTCGGCTTGCTGGCCTGGGCCGCTGCCTTGACTGTCGCTTTCGGCTTGCTGGCCTGGGTCGCGGCCTTGACCGTCGCTTTCGGTTTGCTGGACTTGGTTGCTGCCTTGGCCGTTGTGTGTTTCGGCTGCGCCGTCTGGCGTTTGGTTTGCTTGGCCGTCTTGGTCTTCTTCTCGGCCTTCCGGGCGCCGGCGGGCGCCTGCGCGGCTTTCGCGCCGGATGCGCGCTCGATCAGCTCTTTCAGCTTGTCAGTCAGTGCGGCCAGCTCGTTGCGTGCCTTCTTAGCAACCTTCTTCGCAGTCTTGAACAATCGACGCGCCTCGCGGGCGCGGTGTTTTGCGTCCTGCGCCTCTTTCTTGGCCGCTTCCGCCCGCTTGCGGGCATCCTGCGCGCGGCGCTGCAATTCGCCCACGTGTCCCTTGGAATCAGCGGGCGCGGAGTTCTTTCTCATGACAGTCCCCGTGTCTGAACGAGCGGTCCGAGGATAGAACAACGGCGTGCCGGAAGAAACACCGGCATCCTTATAACAACCGGCGCCAGAAAAACGCCGCGAGCGTCACCGCACCGCTCGCCAGAATCGCGAGCATCGTCCACCAGAACGCATGCGGGCTGTGCAGCCCGGGCATGCCGGCGACGTTCATGCCGAAGATGCCGGTGACCAAGGTCATCGGCAGCAGCACCGCAGTCAGGATCGACAATACATACAAGTTGCGGCCGGTGTTCTCAGCCAGGCGCGACGCGAGCTCTTCCTGCAGCAGCTTGGCTCGCTCGTACAGCTCGGCAATTTCTTCGAGCACGAACG
>CAMLEO010000191.1 GCA_946478975.1 uncultured Steroidobacter sp. | reverse complement strand
GCACGCGCCGAGCCCGGAGCATCCAACAATGCGTCCGTGAGATCAGCGCAGAATCGATCGGCAATGCAAGTCGCAAGCAGCGCCTCGCGCAGCGGCTCGCACAGCAGCTCCCACGCGGCGCTGTGAAGATAAGCGGCAACGTCGTAGTTCAGCACCTCGGCCTGCGAACGATCGAGCAGCGCCAACTTCACGCCGGCGATCCAACCTTCAGTGCGGCAGCAACACTCGGCAGCAACTGGCAGCGACAGCCCCTGGCCATTCAACAACAACGCGAGCTCCGCCACCTGCTCCGGCTGAAAACTCAGGTCCGTGCCATTCAACAAGGTCAATTCATCGATGAGCTTGAGCCGCTGCAAATCGAATCGCGGTGTCTGCCGGGTCGCGATGATCCAGCGCACGCACGGCGCGGACTGCGCGATCAAAGACCACAGCTCGTGCTCGCTATCGGCACAGTCGAGGACCTGCAGATCGTCGATGGCGATGATCAGCTCGTCTTGAAGCGCATTGAGCCGGTCGCATAGTGCATCGATGAAGCTGACAGAAATGTCAGCTTCGCCCATACCGAGCGCCTGTTCGACGCTTGCCGTCAGTGAAGAAAAGAAGTGCTCAGGGTCGCGATCGCGCTGTCCGCAAAGCAGCCACGCGACGCGATGCTGGGTATGCGTATGTTCCGACCATTGCGCGAGCAGCGTGCTCTTGCCCGAGCCCGGCGGCGCAAGCAGCAGCGTGAGCTTGCCGCCATTCTCGATGCGAGCATTCAACAGCGGACGTGCAATCAGTGCAGACGTACTGCGTGGCGGGCAAAATTTTGCTCGCGTGCCGACGTTCCTGAGTGTCCGGGCGTATTCGCGATCCGTGCGCATCCAATGGCCCCATGGCGCCGGCAGCTCGTGGCCTCAAGCCGGCGAATCTACGAGCCTGCTGACAGCAGTGTCAATGCGCCTGCAGCATCGCGCACGGAACAAACGTTCGGCACAAAACCTTGAAATTCACCGCTTTGCATTCATATCGCATCGTTGGGACGGCAGCTGTAGAATGCCCCTCGATAGAATGAACTGAAGCGACTGCGCTGCGGTCCAATCGATTGACTTACTGCCAGGAGTGATCAGATGGCTTCGTATCCAAGCACCGTCGTCCGCCAGGCCCGCGGCTCGGCGCTGACGACGAACAAAGTTCTTCGTAATACTTATCTGCTGCTCGGAGCCACGCTCGGTTTTAGTGCGCTCACCGCCGGCGTGTCGATGATGCTCAACCTGCCGCATCCCGGCCTGTTGATCACCATGATCGGATACTTCGGCCTGTTGTTCGCGGTTCACCGCACCCAGAACAGCTCCTGGGGCGTGTTGTTTATTTTCCTGCTGACCGGCTTCATGGGCCTCACCCTCGGCCCCATCATCAGCGCGTATTTGAAATTCCTGCCGAACGGCCCTCAAGTCGTGACCACGGCATTGGGCATCACCGCCGCGACGTTCATCGGCTTGTCGGCTTACGCGGTGAAGAGCGAGAAGGATTTCAGCTTCCTCGGCGGCTTCCTTACGGTCGGCATCATCGGTGCCTTCCTGCTGAGCCTGGTGGCCGTGTTCTTCCACCTGCCGACGCTGTCGCTGGTGGTGTCGGGCGTGTTCGTGATCGCGATGGCGGCGCTGATTCTGTATCAGACCAGCGAGATCATTCACGGCGGCGAGACCAACTACATCCTCGCGACCGTGACGTTGTATGTGAGCATCTACAACTTGTTCGTCAGCCTGCTGCAGCTGTTGGGCGCGGCGTCCAGCGACGACTGATGTGATGTGATTTAGGGGGCCCTGCTGTCATGGCAGGGCCCCTTTTCATTTCAGGGCTTGCGAATCGTATCCATGCCGCCCATGTAGGGGCGCAACACTTCCGGCACCGTGATGCTGCCGTCCGGCTGCTGATAATTCTCCAGCACCGCGACCAGCGCCCTGCCGGCGGCCACACCCGAACCGTTCAATGTATGCAGCGGCTCCGGCTTGCCGGTTTCCGGATTGCGCCAGCGCGCCTGCATGCGCCGCGCCTGGAACGCTTCGAAATTCGAGCAGGACGAAATCTCGCGATACGCCTGCTGGCCCGGCAGCCACACTTCCAGGTCGTACGTCTTCGCCGAGCCGAAGCCGATGTCGCCCGAGGACAGCGCCATCACTCGATACGGCAGGTTCAAACGTTTGAGCACTTCTTCCGCGTGACGCGTCAGCAGCTCGTGCTCGGCATACGAATCCTGCGGTCGTGACAAATGCACCAGCTCCACTTTCTCGAACTGGTGCTGGCGAATCATGCCGCGCGTGTCCTTGCCGTAAGAGCCGGCTTCGGAACGGAAGCAAGGCGTGTGCGCGACGAACCGCATCGGCAGCGCGTTCGCTTCGATGATCGTGTCTCGCACCAGGTTGGTGACCGGCACTTCGGCGGTGGGAATCAGATAGAGCTGTGACTCGCCTTTGACCGCGAACAGATCGGCCTCGAACTTCGGCAGCTGGCCGGTGCCCGTCAGCGACTGCGCATTCACCAGATAAGGAACATACGCTTCGCGATAGCCATGCTCGCCGGTGTGCAGATCGAGCATGAACTGGATCAACGCGCGATGCATGCGCGCCAACGGACCAGTGAGCACCGAGAAACGTGCGCCGGAAATCTTGCCGGCAGCCGCGAAATCCATCTGGCCCAGCTTCTCGCCGAGCTCGACGTGATCGAGCGGCTTGTATGGAAATTGCCGCGGCTCGCCCCAGCGACGAACTTCGACATTCGCGGTTTCATCGCGCCCGTCCGGCACGCTTTCGTGTAACAGGTTGGGCAAGCCGAGCGTGAGCTTCTCCAGCTCCGCCTGCACCTTCGCGAACTCCGCTTCAGCGGCGGCCAGCTCGGTCCCGAGCGACTCGACCTGCTTCAACAGCGGCGCGATGTCCTGCCCTTGCGCCTTGGCCTTGCCCACCGACTTCGCATGCACATTCTTTTCGTTGCGCAGCTCGTCGGCGCGCACCTGCCATTTCTTGCGCGCTTCCTCCAGCGAGTTCAGCTGCGCCACATCCAGCTTGAAGCCACGGCGGCCTAAGTTGGCGGCCACTGCGTCGGGATCGGAGCGAAGAAGTTTAGGGTCGAGCATGGAGTGTGGACGAAACGGTGAAAGCTCGGCAGTTTAAGCCAGGCGCCCTCGGAGCGCAGCTAGAGGTCGTTACGCAGCGTCAGCGCGCGACGCTGCTCAGCCATTTTCTGGCGCGCGTGCTCGACCGCCTCCGACTCGGCCAGATCGAGCAGCCCTTCGATGACGCGATTCAGATGCGCATACAGGGCGAGTCGGGCCGTCTTTGAGTCGCGCGCTCGGAGCGCTTCCAGGATCTTCTGATGTTCCCTCACCAGATCGTCGGTGGAACCGCCGATCCGCCGCAGCGTGGCTGTGCATGAACCGGACTGCTGCCGCATCTGCCACAGGTCTTCGATGCCGGAGACGATGGCGGCATTGCCAGAGGCTCGCGCAATCGCGAGATGAAATTCCTGTTCGAGCTCGTCGCGCTCGTCGAGCTTGGACGCAGCCGACATTCCTCGAATCAGCCGATCGAGCGCAGCGAGCTGATCCTCGGAAATACACGCCGCGGCGAGCGCACAGGCCTCGCCTTCAAACAAACGTTGCGCTTCGGCGATAGCGAGTGCCGACACGCCCGCTTCATCTGTTTCGTTGCTGGCCGCCGCGGCAGCGACGTAAACACCCGATCCGGGACGCCCCTCGACCAGCCCCTGAAACTCCAACGCGATCATCGCATCGCGAATCGTCGGCCGACTCACGCCGAACTCATCGGCCAGCTCCCGCTCCGACGGCAACCGCTCGCCAGCGGCATAGCGACCCTCGGCGATTGCCGTCGCAATCGTGCGCGCGATCTGCTGATAAAGCTTGGTATTGGATGCGTCCGACGGCATGCGGCGCAGTTTAGCGGGTTCCACATTTGCAAATCCCAGCCATGACAACGATTGGCCATACCAATCGGCCATAAACCTACTTGACCACCCAGTACCACTTCGGCATTTTGGCCTAGCCAAATCAGCGGTATGGCGACTAATTGGCCATACCAATACAGGGGGTACTCATGTCCAAGCTGCAATCCATGCTGCTGGCGTCGTCGGCTTTGCTGACGGTCACTGCCACAGCCCAAACTCAATCCTCGCCCGTCGCGGTTCAATCGGAAGGGCGAGCCCAACTCGAAGAAGTCACCGTCACCGCAAACCGGCGCGAGGAAAGCCTCCAGGATGTGCCGGTCTCTCTCACCGCATTGACCAGCGACGTGCTCGAACGCAGCAACGTGCGCGAGCTCGGCGACCTGGTGAATCTCTCGCCCGGTCTCGTGATCGCGTATGGCTCGCAGCCGGCGAACTTCAGCATCAGCATGCGTGGCATCGGCACCTTCTCCAACGGCATCGCCGTGGAATCCGATGTGGCCGTCGTGATCGACGACGTTCCGATTGGGTTTCAGGCCGCGGCATTCAAAGATTTGATCGACGTGGAGCGTGTCGAGGTGCTGCGTGGTCCGCAGAGCACGTTGTTCGGCAAGAGCGCGATCGCCGGCGTGCTCAACATCACCACGCGCAAAGCCAGCGACGTCTTCGATGCACAGGCCATGGGACTGATTACCGACGATGGTGAGAATCGCGAAGGCTTCACCATCAGCGGACCGCTGCGCGACGACCTGCGCGTGCGCTTGACGGTCGCGAACAGCGACTATGACGGGAACGTCAAGAATCTCACGACCGGCGAGAAGATCAACGGCAGCTCGGGCCTGACCGCTACCGGCAGGATCGAGTGGGACGCGAGCGAGAATCTCACTGTCACACTCGCGCCGCGCTTCAATCGCAACGACTCGACATGCTGTGTGAGCCCGATCACCTCGCTCACGCCGGGCCTGTTCTACCAAGGCATCACGCAGTTGCCGGCGAGCCAGGTGCTGGCCGGCATTCCGATCGGGCCCGACAATCACTACGTGCGCAACGACTATCGCAGCGGCGGCGACTCCGAAGTGGCCGGCGGCACCGTGCGTCTCGACTATGTTTTCGACGGCGGCCTGCTGAGCGATCACACGCTGTCGTCGATCAGCTCGCTGGATAACTATCGCATGCGCGACTACCAGGACATCGACGGCACCGACGTGCCGTTCCTGTTGTACTTCCCGGTGGCCTCGCCTTCGGGCATCAACAGCGGCGCCGTCATCAACGGTTATTTCCACGCGAAGTCCAAGACGCAGGAGATTCGCTTGGTCTCTCCGGATGCGGGACGGCTGCGGTATGTCGCCGGCCTGTGGTATGCAAATAACGATCTGGATCGTTTCCTCCAGCGCGGACCGGTGCTCTCAGCGTCGACCTACTATGCGGCGAGCACCAATACCAACTATTCGTTTTATACGCAGACCACGTACGACCTCACCGAGAAAGCAACGCTGATCGGCGGCGTGCGCCTGAATCGGCAGGAGATCGATTACCAGTTCGACAACCTGCTGCGCAACGAGCATTTCAGCGGCGACGACTCGGAAGATGCCGTCACCGGCCGCGCCGGCATTCAATATCAATGGACGCCGGAAGTAATGACGTTCCTCACCTTCTCGTCCGGCTACAAAGGCCAGGCGTACGACCTGGTCAGCACGTTCAACGCACGCATCGCCTCGCAGATGCCGGTGCCGCACGAAACGGCGGACAACTACGAGATCGGCATGAAGAGCACGTTGTTCGATCGTCGACTGTATTTGAATACCACGGTGTTCAACGCCGACTACTACGGCTTTCAGACGTCGGTCACCTCCACGCTGCCGGACGGCACGTTCCTGACGTTCCTCAACAGCGTCGGCCATCTGCGAACTCGCGGCCTGGAAGTCGACTTCGCGGCAAAGCTCACAGAGAGCCTGTCGCTCAACGGCGCGCTCGCGTACACGGATGCCACGGTGCAGGAGTTTCCGAACGGGCCTTGTTACAACGGCCAGACGCTCGCGCAAGGCTGCTATGTCGATGCCACGAACAGCCGCGTGCAGAACCTCAAAGGCAAACGCCTCAACAACGTCCCGGAATATAAATTCAACATCGGCGGCCAATATGACTTTGCCGTGCCGGGCCTGCCGCTCGACGGCTTCGTCGGTGCGACGTATCGCTGGCAGGACGATGTGAATTTCGCTTTGAGCCAGGACCCGCGGCAGGTCCAGAAGGCGTACGGGATCACGGATGTGATCATTGGGCTCAAGGATCGCGACGGCCGCTACAAGCTCACCGGCTTCGTGAACAACGCATTCGACGAACGTTTCGCAGTCGGCATCGGCAATGGAACTTCGGGATTCAGTGGCGTGCCGGGCGCGCTGGGATCGTCATGGTCCGTGCCGCGAGCCGCGTTTCGTTACTTCGGCGCCCGGGTCGATGTGAACTTCTAGAACTAGCGAATGACGCTGGCCGCCCGATTCGCGATCTCCTCGCGTTTGGCGGCCAGCCGCTCCCGCGTGCGTTCCATTTCTTCCAGCTCTGCGGTGATCAGCAGGTTCTCGATCAAACCGCCGAGGTGAGCCTGCATCGCCGTGCGTGCGGCTTTGGGATCGCGGGTGCGCAGGCTTTCGATGATGTCACGATGCTCATCGGCCAGCGGCCGGCTGCGCACTTTGCTGGCGCGATCGAGCAACTGCATGCACAGCGGAGATTTGTAACGCAGGTCCCAGGTGTTCTCGACCACGCGCACCATGGCCGGATTGCGAGTGGCTTGGGCAATCGAGATATGAAACTGCCGGTCGGCGAGCTCGCTCTGTTCTTTGGTCGCCGACTCGTTGTTCATCTCGGCAACCAGCGTTTCCAGGTACGCAAGCTCTTCGTCGGTGATGTGAGTTGCCGCCAGCGCCGCGACTTCGCCTTCAAACAAACGTCGAGCCTCCGCCTGCTCGAACGCGCCGATGTCCAGATCTTTGGGCGGCGCCGGTTTCACACTCGGCTGGCGAACATACACGCCCGATCCCTGCCGGGCTTCCAGCAAACCGCGCATTTCCAATGCGATCACGGCACGGCGAACGGTGGGACGGCTGACGCCTAATTCCTCGGCAAGATCGCGTTCGGAAGCCAGCCGCTCGCCAGGAAGATATTTGCCGGCGGTGATCGCTTGCTCGATGGCCGCGGCCACTTGTTGGTAACGTCGCAGGGAGTTGACGGTACCCGGCGCGCTCATGTGGGCTCTTTGCCGCTGTTCTTACGTCGCGCCAGCGCCTCGGCGATCTTGATCTCCAGGCCGCGAGACACAGGTTGGTAGTACTGCTTCGGCTCCATGCCTTCGGGAAAATAGTTTTCACCGGCCGCGTACGCATCCGGCTCGTTGTGAGCGTAACGATAGCCTTTGCCGTAGCCGAGTCCTTTCATCAGCCTGGTCGGCGCGTTGCGCAGATGCATCGGCACTTCGAGCGAGCCCAGCGACTTCGCATCTTCCATCGCTTCGTTGAATGCCATGTACACGGCGTTGCTCTTGGCGGTGCAGGCAAGGAACACGACTGCCTGCGCGATCGCCAGTTCCCCTTCCGGCGAGCCGAGCCGCTCGAACACTTCACAAGCTTCCAGCGCCATCGTCAAACCGCGTGGGTCGGCATTACCGATGTCTTCGGAAGCCATGCGCAGCACGCGGCGAGCGAGATAACGAGGATCTGCGCCACCGTCGAGCATGCGACAAAACCAATACAATGCCGCGTCCGGATCGCTGCCGCGCACGGATTTATGCAGCGCCGAGATTTGATCGTAAAACGCTTCGCCTTGTTTATCGAAGCGTCGCAGGCCGCCGGACGCCACTTCGCCCGCGATGGCCGATGTGATCACCGGCGGGTCCTCGGCGCTCGCCAGGTCCATCGCCAGTTCCAACATATTCAACGAGCGGCGTGCATCACCGTCGGCTGCGCGAGCGATCAGTTCGAGAGCGGCTTCTTCAGCGCGAACGTCAGTTTGTTTCTGGAGCGCCCGATCCAGCACTCGCCGAATATCTGTTTCGGTCAGCGCCCGCAGCACATAAACGCGCGCGCGTGACAGCAACGCGTTGTTGAGCTCGAAGGAAGGATTCTCGGTGGTGGCGCCGATGAACACGAACGTGCCGTCCTCGACCCAAGGCAGAAACGCATCCTGCTGCGCCTTGTTGAAACGATGCACTTCGTCCAGAAATAAAACCGTGCGCCGTCCGGCCTGCTTCGCTTCCTGCGCCTGTTCGGCAGCGGCGCGAATATCTTTGACGCCTGCCATCACCGCGGATAATGCGATGAACTGCGCGTCGCATTGCTGGGCGACCAGTCTCGCCAGCGTCGTTTTGCCCGTGCCCGGCGGGCCCCACAGAATCATCGAATGCAGGTGGCCACCTTCGAGCATGCGTCGCAGCGGCTTGCCGGGACCGAACAGATGAGTCTGGCCGACGTATTCATCGAGCGAAGCCGGCCGCAGCCGATCCGCTAACGGTCGCGGGTCATCAGTCACGACTTCCTGACCACGGCTTTGGACACCAGCCCCTCGACCCATTGCGCCCAACCGCCCAGCCCGAGCCAACAAACCGTCAGGCCCGCGACGATGCCGGTGCTATTGGCAACGACATCCAGCGGATCGGCGTGCCGGCCCAGGTGCATGGCGCCCTGAGCGAACTCGATCAACACGCCCAGAACCAGCAGCCCAAGCGCAATGGCCCAGTAACGCGAACGCGGGTAAATGCCCGCGAACCACAAGGACAGCAGCAGATACGCGGTGAAGTGTTCGGTCTTGTCGCTGGCATTGACGGTCGGCAGCTCGTTCATGGGCACGAGACAAACGACGATGGCGAACGCGACGGCGGCCCACCCAAGGGCCAGCCACAAACGTGGAAATCGCAACGGTAACATTCTCAGCAAGCTACTTCCTGCCCGGTACATCGCCGATCACGTCGGCGCCGGCAGGAACGGTGAACGTAAATAATGACGAATCGATGGCGGGATTGCGTTGCACTTGTGAAAACTCAAGGGTGGTGATCTGGCCGAGCTTGTCGGCGAGTTGCATGAACTTCAGAGTGGCGCCATCGAAGCCCAGCCGCACCCATTTGAAATCGGTATCGTCGCGTTTCGGTTCCATCCGCACCCATTGGATTACAGCTTCTTCAGACGACTGCACCACCGTGAAATTGTCCTGCAGATTGCCCTGGCCGCTGAGCAGCATGGCGGGCGTTGCGGACAAGGTGGCGTCGAGTTTTCGTACAGTGACCTGCTCCAGGTCGCTGTCATACAACCAGATGCGCGTGCCGTCGGCCACGATCACCTGCTTGTTCGGCTGCTGATAGTCCCAGCGGAAGCGGTCCGGCCGGCGAATGGCCAGCTCGCCGCTCGCCTGCTCCACGACCTGGCCGGCGCGATCGCTCAATGTTTGTTTGAAGTGAGCCTGCAGGGATTGCAGGCCCTGCAGAAAGCCTTCGACTTTCTGTCGGCCCGCAGTCGTGTCCGCTGTCACGTTGGCACCGAAGGCGACGTGAGCACAGCAGAGCAGCAGCAAAGCGGCAAAACGTTTCATCGAAATCATTCTTCAGCAGGCGGCGGCGCGAGCACTTCGCGCGAACCGTTGGACTGCAGCGGCCCGACCAGGCCCGCCGCTTCCATGGTTTCGATCATGCGCGCCGCGCGGTTGTAACCAATCTTCAAGCGGCGTTGGACGCCGGAGATGGACGCCTTGCGCGACTCGACCACGATACGCACTGCCTGGTCGTACAGCGGATCCTGCTCGCCGTCGCTGCCTTCGCCATCGCCACCGCCTTCGCCCGCTTCGCCGGGCAGGCCCGGAATAGGTTGAGACGGCCCTTCGAGAATTTCGTTCACATACTGCGGCGGCGACGTGCTCTTCAACGCGCCGACCACGCGATGCACTTCCTGATCGGAAACAAACGCACCATGAACTCGGATGGGCACCGAGGTACCGGGCTGCAGGAACAACATATCGCCATGGCCAAGCAGCGCCTCGGCACCCATCTGGTCGAGAATGGTGCGCGAGTCCACCTTCGCCGACACCTGGAACGCGATACGGGTCGGAATGTTTGCTTTGATCAAGCCGGTGATGACGTCGACCGACGGCCGTTGCGTGGCGAGAATCAAGTGAATGCCCGAGGCGCGCGCCTTCTGCGCCAGGCGAGCGATCAACTCTTCCACCTTCTTGCCGACGATCATCATCATGTCGGCGAGCTCGTCGACGATGACGACGATGAACGGCAGCGGATCGAGGAACGGTACTTCCTCGGCATTGCCTTCCGGGCCGAGCATCTTCATCAACAGCGGATCGCGGATCGGCTCCTTGGCTTCCTGCGCTTCCTTGATCTTGCGATTGAAGCCCGCGAGGTTACGCACGCCGAGCGCGGCCATGAGCTGGTAGCGACGCTCCATCTCAGCCACGCACCAGCGCAGCGCGTTGGCCGCTTCTTTCATGTCGGTGACAACCGGCGCCAGCAGATGTGGAATGCCTTCGTACACCGACAATTCCAGCATCTTCGGATCGATCATGATCAAACGCACGTGCTCGGCCGTGGCCTTGTACAGCAACGACAGCACCATCGCGTTCACCGCGGTGGACTTACCGGAACCCGTGGTACCACCGACGAGCAAGTGAGGCATGCGCGCCAGGTCCGCAACCATCGGCGCACCACTGATGTCTTTGCCGAGCACCAGCGCGAGCGGCGATGTGACATCGTCGTAAGTCTTGGACTTGATGATCTCGCCCAGGGACACGATCTCGCGTTTCTCGTTCGGGATTTCCAGGCCGACGGTCGGCTTGCCCGGGATGACTTCGACGACACGCACGCTGATCGCGGACAAGCCCCGTGCGAGGTCCTTGGCAAGGTTCGAGATCTGGCTGACTTTGACGCCAGCCGCGAGGCTCAGCTCGAAGCGCGTAATGACAGGGCCTGGATGCACCGCGACCACTTCGGCTTCGACACCAAAATCGCGCAGCTTGATCTCGACCAGGCGCGACATGGCTTCGAGCGCTTCGGGCGAGTAGCCCTGCACCTTCGCCGGCGCATCGTCCAGCAACGACAACCCAGGGAGTTCCTTGGAGCTCGGTGCTTCGAACAGCGCGACCTGACGTTCCTTTTCGACGCGCTCGCTCTTCTCGACCTTCTGCACCACCGGCTCGATCTTCGGCGGCGGACGCGCAGCGACGCGCTTCTGTTCTTCACGCACGATCTCTTGCCGCGCTTCTTTCACTTCGCGGCCTTGTTTGATTTCACGCGCCTCGCCGATGCGGCCGGTGAGCCAGTCGAGGCCGTTCAGGGTCATGCGGCCGGTCCAGTCCATCACTTCGATCCACGAGTGACCGATGAACAGCGACACGCCAGCGAGCCACAGCGCAAGTAACAACAACGTTGCGCCCAGGAAGCTCAGTCCTGCGTCGAGTCCCTGCCCGACCAGCGAACCGAGCACGCCGCCGGCGGAATCGGGATAACTGCGAATCGTGAAATGCAGGCTCGCGAGCCCGCAGCTGGTCGCGAGTGTGAGCAGGAATCCCAGGCCGCGAAACGCCAGGGTCGCGCGCGATTGCGCATCTTCCTTGCTGCGATCTTTGTAGAGCAGATAACCGGCGAAGCCGATCATGATTGGAAACAAGAACGCCGGCGCGCCGAACAGCAGCACCAGCAGGCCTGCCATGTGCGCGCCCAGCGGACCGATCACATTCGCGATCGGACCGGGCTCGCCGGTAGTGGCAAAGGAAGGATCGTGGCGATCGTAAGTCACCAGTGCGGCGAGCACGATCAACGCCAGCGCGCCGAACACCCATAAGGCGCCCTCGCGCAGCGAACGGATGACCGTCGATCCCAACTGCAATCCCTCGCGCACATCAGCCCGGCTGGCCAAAATCAATTTACCTCAGAAAAGCTGCGTAAACCGCTGATAAGCAATATACATTATTATCGCCCTCCGCGGATGGATCAGTGGCTCAGGCGCTACCTGAACCGCTGGCAGGTCGAAGTCCGTCAATCGCTGGCATCGAGCCAGTCTATTTGGCGACCTCGGGTCGCATTTCATACCATTCGCCCCCACATCGAGTGCGACTGGTTGAAGGTGAATTCTACATGACGACTCCCCGCCACTCCCGGCTGATCATTCTGGGCTCCGGCCCCGCCGGTTACGCCGCGGCCGTTTACGCCGCGCGTGCCAACCGGAAGCCGCTGCTGCTCACCGGGCTGGAGGAAGGCGGCCAGCTCATGACCACCACCGAGGTCGACAACTGGCCCGGCGATCCGCACGGCCTCACCGGCCCGCTGCTGATGGAACGCATGCGCAAGCACGCCGAGCGCTTCAATACCGAAGTGGTAAACGATCACATCAACAGCGTCGACCTGTCGCAACGTCCATTCAGGCTCGAAGGCGATCGCGGCGGCTACACCTGCGACGCATTGATCATCGCCACCGGCGCGACGGCCAAGTATCTCGGCCTCGAATCCGAACAGAATTTCCGCGGCCGCGGCGTTTCTGCCTGCGCGACCTGCGACGGCTTCTTCTTCAAGAACCAGAAAGTCGCCGTCGTCGGCGGCGGCAACACGGCGGTCGAAGAAGCGCTGTATCTGTCCAACATCGCCTCGCATGTCACGCTGGTGCATCGTCGAGACAAGCTGCGCTCGGAAAAGATCCTGCAGGATCACCTCTTCGAGCGCGAAAAAGCCGGCAAGGTGTCGATCGTGTGGAATCACAACGTCGATGAAGTGCTCGGCGACGACGCCGGCGTCACCGGCTTGCGCGTGGCGCCGATCGCGGGCGGCCCGAAGAAAGACCTCGAAGTCACCGGCGTATTCATCGCCGTCGGTCATGCGCCGAACACGCAGCTGTTCGAAGGTCAGCTGGAAATGAAAGGCGGCTACCTGGTGGTGCGCTCGGGCATCGCGGGCAACGCGACCCAGACCAGCGTGCCGGGCGTGTTTGCTGCCGGCGACGTCGCTGATCATGTGTATCGTCAGGCGATCACCTCGGCCGGCACTGGTTGCATGGCTGCGCTCGACGCCGACAAATACCTTGACCAAATCGACGCTGAGAAGCACAAGCGATAAGTGCACTGTCGCGTTCTCACTCGTATCGATGACATCCCGGCCGCGCAATGGAATGCGCTGGCGCTGGACGGCAATCCATTCGTTCGCCATGAGTTCCTGCTGGCATTGGAACGCACCGGCTGCGTCGGCGCGAGTGCCGGCTGGGCGCCGAATCATTTGATCCTGGAAGACGACGGGCGCCTGCTCGGCGCCCTGCCCCTGTATCGCAAATCGCATTCATGGGGCGAGTTTGTATTCGATTGGAGTTGGGCGCGTGCCTACGATCAAGCGGGCATGCGCTACTACCCGAAGCTCGTGAGCATGCCGCCGTTCACGCCGGCGACCGGGCCGCGACTGTTGATTGCGCCCGATGCGCCGAGCGATACGAAAGCGCGACTCACTTCGGAACTGCTGACACTGGCGAAGTCGTCGCGTATGTCCTCGGCCCATTTGTTGTTCCTCACCGATGAGGATCGCGCCTCGCTGAGCGATCAACCGTTCCTTTGGCGCAAAGATTGTCAGTTCCACTGGCGCAATCGCGGCTACGCGACCTTCGACGATTTCATCGCGACGTTTCGCGCCGACAAGCGCAAGAAAGCATTGCGCGAGCGGCGCCGAGTGCTCGAAGGCGGCGTGACTTTTCGCACGCTGACCGGCGCCGAAATGGATCCGAAGCTGTGGAAAATTGTATTCGGATTTTCCGCCGCGACCTTCGAAGCGCACGGCCACGAGCACTATCTCAACTTGGAATTCTTCCGGGCCGTATCGGCGGTGATGCCCGCAGCCATCGTCATCAAACTGGCCGAATACCAGGGCGAGCCGATCGCCACCGCGATTTTCTTTCGCGGCGAGAAAGTGCTGTACGGCCGCTACTGGGGCGCGGCTGCGAACTATCACAGCCTGCACTTCGAAACCTGTTATTACCAGGGCATCGAGTACTGCATCGAGCAGGGCCTGGAACATTTCGAGCCCGGCACGCAGGGCGAGCACAAGGTGCCGCGCGGTTTCGAACCGACCGCCACCTGGTCGGCCCACTGGATCGCCGATCCACGCTTTCGCCGCGCCATCGATGAGTATTTAAATGTCGAGC
>CAMLEO010000190.1 GCA_946478975.1 uncultured Steroidobacter sp. | reverse complement strand
GTGCTTCGATCCGGCCACGAACTGGACGCAGGGCAGCTATACGGTGAGTTGAGCTCCAAGCTCCCTCTCTCCGCTTGCGGGGAGAGGGAGATTAGTGTCGCGCTTGGCGCCGCCGGCTGGCCGCCTTATGCGCTCGCGCAGACAGGGAGGGCCACAATGATCGAGGGTTCGTGCCATTGCGGCGGCGTGCGGTTCCGGCTCGACTGGCCGATCGACGAACTCACCACCTGCGATTGCTCGCTCTGCGCGATGCGGGTGCGTTCGTGCGCGAGCTGGCGTGTTTCATCCATGTAACGCCGCACGCCGGGGTAACGTTGAAAATATAAATCTACGTAACGCGAGGCGACGCTGCGCTCGATGCCGAGCCGCGACGCCAGCCCGAACGGCGACATGCCGTAAATCAGGCCGAAATTGATCATCTTGGCGGTGCGCCGCTGGTCGGCGGTGACCGTGTCCAGCGTCATTCCAAACACTTCGGCGGCGGTCGCCAGGTGGATGTCCCGATCCTCGCTGAACGCTTTCAACAGGCCTTCGTCGCGCGACAGGTGCGCCATGATGCGCAGCTCGATCTGCGAATAATCGGCGGCCACGATGCACATGCCCGGCGGGGCAATGAAAGCCTGGCGAATGCGGCGGCCTTCCGGCGTGCGAATCGGAATGTTCTGCAAATTGGGATCGGCCGACGACAGGCGTCCGGTCGCGGCGATCGCCTGCTGATAACAGGTGTGCACACGCTGAGTGCCGCGATTGATCTGCAGCGGCAGCTTGTCCGTGTAGGTCGATTTCAACTTCGCGAACGCGCGATAGTCCATGATCAGTTTCGGCAATTCGTAACTGACCGCGAGCTCTTCGAGCACGTCTTCGGCGGTGGACGGCTGGCCAGTCGGCGTCTTGCGAATCACCGGCAGCTTCAGCTCGTTGAACAATACTTCCTGCAGTTGTTTCGGCGATTCGAGTGAGAACGGATGGCCGGCGGCGGCGTAGGCCTGCGCCTCGATCTCACGCATGCGAGTCGCGAGCTCGCCGCTTTGTTTGCGCAGTAACTCACCATCGAGCAGCACGCCGGCTTGCTCCATGCGCAACAGCACGGGCACGAGCGGCTGTTCGATTTCCTGATACAGCTTCTGGACCGAAGGCACCGCGTCCAGCCGCGACCACAACAATCGATGCAGCTGCAAAGTGATATCGGCGACCTCGGCAGCGTAGGGCGCGGCAGTTTCGATGGACGCCTGGTTGAAGCCGAGCTGCTTCGCGCCTTTGCCGGTGAGGCTTTCGTAGCTGATCGTTTCGACGCCGAGGTAACGGCGCGCCAGCATCGGTAGATCGTGCTTGGTCGCGGTGCTGTTCAAAACATACGATTCGAGCATCGAGTCGAACAGGTGGCCCGCAAGCTCGATGCCGGCGCGCTTGAGCACGTGCGCCTGGAATTTCAGGTCGTGGCCGATCTTCCGCGGCTGCTCGCTTTCGAGCAGCGGCTTGAGCGCGCGTAACACTACATCGCGCGCGAGCTGGGCTGGCGCGCCGGGATAATCGTGGCTGATCGGCACGTAGGCGATGTTGCCGGGCTCGACGCCGAAGGAAATGCCGACGATATCGGCCTGCATGTAGCCGCTGGAAGTCGTCGCGACATGCAACGACATCGCATCGCTGCTTTGTAACTTCGCGAGCCACTGGTCGAGCGCAGCCTGGGTCAGCACGGTCTCGTAATTGCGAGGCACGGGCGGTGGCGTGGCAACGGCTGTTTCTGTTGGAGCCGCCTCAGCAGCAATGGCGGTGGGGGCAGGCGCGCTCCCTCCCGCGTCATCGCCGACCAACTGTTTCAGCAGCGCACGGAATTCCATGCGCGTGAACAGCTCTCGCAAGCGTTCCTTGTTCGGCTCGCCGACCCGCAATGTTTCGAACGGCTGATCGAGCTTGACGTTGCAATCGAGCGTCGCGAGCTTGCGCGACAGCTCCAAATCTTTGAAGCCCGCGCGCAGGTTCTCGCCGACTTTGCCGGTGATCGCGGCGGCGTTTTCTACGACCTTATCGAGCGTGCCGTATTCGCCGAGCCATTTCGCGGCCGTCTTGGGACCGACTTTGGGAATGCCGGGAATGTTGTCCGAGGTGTCGCCGACCAGCGCGAGATAGTCGACGATCTGTTCTGGAAAGACATCGAACTTGGCTTTAACGCCGGCGCGATCGAGGCGCGAGCCGGTCATGGTGTTCACCAGCGTGATGCGCTCGTTGACCAGCTGCGCCATGTCCTTGTCGCCGGTCGAGATGATCACGTCATAGCCTTGCGCGGCCGCTTGCTGGGCGAGCGTGCCGATCACGTCGTCGGCCTCGACGCCTTCGATACGAAGCATCGGCAGGCCCATCGCCGCGACGCTGTCGAGCAAGGGCTGCAATTGGGCGCGCAGTTCGTCGGGCATCGGCGTGCGCTGTGCTTTGTAGGCTTCGAACAGCGCGTCACGGAACGTTTTGCCGGGCGCGTCGAAGACGATCGCGATCAGCTCCGGCGCTTCTTCCTTGCGCAGTTTCTGCAGCATGTTGAGCACGCCGAGCACTGCACCGGTGGGCTCGCCACGAGAATTCGACAGCGGCGGGAGTGCGTGGAAGGCGCGGTACAAATAGCCCGAGCCGTCCACCAGGACGAGCTTGCGTTGCGAGGCCATTACTGACCTGGCGGTGGCGGCGGGGTCGCGGACCGATCCGGATCTGGGGGCGACACCGGCGGCGGCAGGCTCTGGTTTGGCGTGCTCGTGCTGGGCGTGGATTGCGGGCTGGTGGTGCGCTCGCGATCTTTCTTTTGCGACTGGGGGGCGGGCGGCAGCGGCGTACGCACCTTCTGGCCTTCAGCCGTTCCCGAAGGCGGCGGCGCTGCAGGCGCCTGTGCCGGCACCTCCTGTTGACGCTCGTCAGGTAAGTACAGCGGACCTTTCAGGCCGCAGCCCGCCAGGCTGAACAGCAGCACCGGCACCAGGAGTGTGCGCGCGGAGGAAATCATCGGCGCAGTATAAAGGATCGCCGCTGTCGGGAGCGGTCAGGTTACTTATCAAGAACGGCCATGGTCAGGCGCGAAATGCACACCAACTTGTCGCGTTCATCGACGATCCGAATTTCCCAGACGTGGCTGCGCCGGCCGATGTGATACGGCCGGGCGGTAGCGATCACGAACCCGCTGGTCACGGCGCGGATGTGATTCGCATTGATCTCCTGGCCGACACAGCGATATTTGCTGGGGTCCACGACCAGCCCCGCGGCGTAGCTGCCGACGGTTTCTGCCAGCGCCACCGAGGCGCCGCCGTGAAGGATGCCGTCCGGCTGGTGCGTGCGGTCGTCGACCGGCATGCGCAGGCTCAGGTAATCCGGGCCGATCTCGGTGAATTGCATGTCCAGGTGCTTGGGCATACCCCCGCGGATCGGGAGGTCGGCGAGCGTGTAGGGTTTGAACCAGATGGACATGGCCGGTTACTTCTTGCGCAGCTTTTCACCAACACGCCGATACGCCTCGCGGAAAGAAATCCCTTCCTTCACGACCATCTCATTCGCCTCGGCGGCAGCGTGAATGGATGGATCGAGCTTGATGCGATCTTTCCTGAAGCTCACGCCGGCGAGTGCGGAGGGCAGGATGCCCAGCGTATCGAGGCATGTGTCGATGCCACGGAACAGCGGCACCTTGATCAACTGCAGATCGCGCTGATAACCCGACGGCAGCTTCGCAACGATGCCCATCACTTCCAGCAAACAAGCCTGCGCCGTAGCGCTGCGGCCGCGGATGAGCTCGAACACGTCGGGGTTGCGCTTTTGGGGCATGATCGACGAGCCGGTCGTGAACGCATCGGGCAGCGCGACGAACGAGAATTCCTGCGTGTAGAACAGCATCAGGTCCGACGCCAGGCGGGCGACGTCCTGCATCACCAGCGAGATCTCGAACAGCAGCTGCGATTCGGCTTTGCCACGCGACAACTGCACGGACGTCACCGGCGTCTGCACGGACGTGAAGCCCAAACGTTTGCTCGTGGCCTCGCGATCGATTGGCAGATTGGGAGAGCCATAACCGGCGGCTGAGCCCAGCGGGCTCTTCTGCAGCCGACGCTGCACTTGTTTCACGCCTTCAGCGTCATCGCGCAACTCAGCGGCAAAGCCGCCGGCCCACAGAGCAACTGAGCTGGGCATCGCCTGCTGCATGTGGGTGTAACCCGGCAACTCGGTATCGCCCTCGCGTGCAGCAAGCTCATCGAGTGATGCCGCGGCAGCGTTGATACGAGCATGGAGCTCATCAACTGCATCTCGCAGATACAAACGCAGCGCCGTCAGCACTTGATCATTGCGCGAACGACCGAGGTGCACGCGCTTGCCGGCTTCACCGATGCGCTCGGTCAGGAGATTCTCCAGCGCCGTCTGCCCGTCTTCATGTTCGAGCAGAACCTGCCACTTGCCCGCGGCATGCTCGGCGGCAATCTCCGTCAACCCACGACGAATTGCATCGAGGTCAACCGAAGACAGCAAACCTTGGGCATTGAGCATCTCCGCATGCGCGATCGAGGCGCGAGCGTCGTACTCGACCAAACGATTGTCGAGCGCGTGATCCTCGCCGGCGGTGTAACGAAGTACCCGTTCGTCGAGCGGCGCGCCTTTGTCCCAAAGACGACTCATGACTCAGCCGTGCTGTTCCGCTGGACTCAGCGCGCTGATGTTTTCGACCACCAGCGTGCCAGTGCCTTCGTTGGTGAACACTTCAGCGAGGATGCCGTCAGTGGACTTGTACGAAATCACGTGCACGCGACGCACGCCGCCGCGGATCGCATCTTCGATCGCCTTGGCCTTGGGCAACATGCCATCTTTCAGGCTGCCTTGATCCTTCAGCTTCTTCAGGCCGGCGAGGTCGGTGTACGAAATGATGGAGCGCGGATCTTCCAGCGATTCGAGAATGCCGGGCGCGCCCGTGCACAGCATGAGTTTCTCGGCTTTGAGCGCCGCGCCGATGCCGGCCGCGACAGTGTCCGCATTGATGTTGAGCAATGTTCCTTTGTCGTCCGCCGACACCGGGCTCACCACCGGCATCAAGCCGTCGTCGAGCAACTGCTGCAGCACCTTCGCATCGATCAGATCGATGTCGCCGACGAAACCGTAGTCGACGGTCTGACCTTCGACTTGCACCGGCGGACGCTTGTGAGCACGCACCAGTCCAGCGTCGACACCGCTGACGCCGACGGCGGCAATGTCGAGCTCACGGCAGATGCCGAGGATCTGAGTGTTGACCAGGCCGTTGAGCACCATGCTGGTCACTTCCATCGACTTCTCGTCGGTCACGCGACGGCCCGCGACCATGCGCGGCGTGATGCCCAATGTTTCCTGAATCTGCGACAGCTGCGGACCGCCGCCGTGCACGAGCACGACGCGGATGCCGACCTGGTGCAGGATCGCGACTTGCTCCATGAGCGTGCGCGTGGAATCGAGATCGCCGAACACACCGCCGCTCGCCTTGATGACGAACACTTTGCCTTTGTACATGCGAATGTACGGAGCGGCGCTGCGCAGCGCGCGAACGGCAACGGAAGGGTCGGAACGGAGCACGGGTTTATTCCTTACAAAAAAGATAGATGACTTACGATGCGACTGGCTGCCGTCAGCCCCGGAGCAGGCGGTAGAGCACCGCCATCTGCACGACCATTCGATTGAAAGCTTCGCGGATCACGACGCTGCGTGGGCCGTCGAGCACTTCATCCGCAACCGCGACATTACGCCGCACTGGCAGACAATGCATGAAGTGGCAGCCCGGGTCGGCACCGCGGAACCAGCTTTCCTTCACGCACCACTCGCTCAGATATTCGCGCAGGCGCTTGTCGGCTTCATCGTCGCCGTAGTGCTGCGGCGAGCCCCATTCCTTGGCGTAGATCACGTGCGCGCCGTCGAGCGCCTCGCTGCGTTCGGTCGTCTCGCGAACCGAGCCGCCAGCCGCCTTAGCAGCTTGACGCGCCTTCTCCATGATTGGTTCCGGCAACGCGAAACCCTCCGGACGCAGCACGACCACATCCATGCCTCGCATCGCCGCCATGTGCACTGTCGACGACGGCACCGCCAGCGGCAGCGCACGCGGATGATTGGCCCAGGTGAGCACGAACTTGCCTCGCTCGGGAACGCGCAGCTCATCCATCGTGTGCCAGTCGGCGAGCGCCTGACACGGATGATTCATCGCCGATTCCATGTTCACCAGCGGCTTGTCGCACAGGTCCGCCATCATGCGGAAGCCGGTCTCCGCCAGGTCGGCCGCGAGATTGCGGCCTTCAGCAAACATACGAATGCCGATAGCGTCGCAGTAGGACGCGAGCACCGGCACCGCCTCACGAACGTGTTCGGCCGCGGCGCCATTCATGATCGCGCCCGAGCGCGTTTCCATCTGCCACGTTCCCTGGCCCGGCGTGATGACCACGGCCGTGCCGCCCAGGCGCATCATCGCGCTTTGGAAAGACGCCAGCGTGCGCAGCGACGGATTCAAGAACAGCAGGCCGAGCACTTTGCCGGCCAGCGCTTGCGGCTGCGGAATCTGCTGCAGACGGGCAGCGAGGCCCAGCAGATCTTTCACTTGCTCGCGCGGGAAATCGGCCAGGTCGAGGAAACGATTCATGATGGATTATTGCTCTATGAGTTTGTGACTCACGCGGGGGTGTGGCTCACTTCGGCAGGCTGGCGAGCGCTTGCCGCAGCAGGTCGACGTGCTGACTTTCCAGCACGAACGGAGCCAGGATCCGCACCACGTTCGGGTCCGCGCTGGTGCCGGTAAGAATGTTTGCTTTGAGCAGTTCGGCCTGCACATCCTTCGCCGGGCGCGAGGTGCGCAGTCCCAGCAACAGTCCCGCGCCTTGCACGCCGACCACCGGGCCGACCATGCACTTCTCGCGAATTTCCGCCGAGCGCTGCTGGACGTTTTGTAACAGGCCTTCGGACTCGATGATGTCGATCACGGTCTCGACGATGGCGCAGGCCATCGGGCCGCCGCCGAACGTCGTGCCCAGCGAGTCGGTCTTCAAATACGGCGCCACCATGTCGGACACCATCATCGCGGACACGGGGAAGCCGCCGCCCAGCGCTTTCGCGGTGGTGAGAATGTCCGGCGTCACTTCATACATATTGGCCGCGAACGGATGGCCGGTGCGCCCGAAGCCGCACTGGACTTCGTCGAAAATCAAAATCGAGCCGTTCTCGCTGCAGCGGAAACGCAGCGCCTGCAGGAATTCCTTCGGCATGTCGACTGCGCCGCCGACGCCTTGGATGGGCTCGACGATCACCGCCGCGGTCTGATCGTTGATCAGCGTGCCGAGCTTGTCCGCGTCGCTGGGCTTGATGAACGTGACATCGAACGGCGTCTTGGGGAAGCCGTACCATTTCTTGTCGGCACCCCAAGTCACAGCGCCGGCCGCAGCCGTGCGGCCGTGAAAGCTGCCTTCGACTGCGATCACTTGCGTGCCGCCGGTCATTTTGCAGGCGAGCTTGAGCGCGTTCTCGTTCGCTTCCGCACCGGAATTCACAAAGAACACCGTGTCGAGTCCGAGGCCGCAGAAGTTCGCCAGCTTGGTGGCTGCGCGACGGCGCACATCGAGAGCGACGGCATTGCTCTGGAAACAAAGCGACTTTGCTTGCTCGGTCAGCGCTTCGACCCAGCGCGGATGCCCATAGCCGAGCGCGGCCACCGCGTGGCCGCCATAAAGGTCGAGCACCTTGCTGCCGTCCGGCTTGTGCAGGAACACGCCGCGCGCGTCCGTAATCTGCAGCGGGAACTGCGCATACACTGGCGCCAGATGATCGGCCGGCGCGTTGGATCCTGCATTCGTCATCAATGTCTCTCTTCTCTCACGGTCAAAACCGGCCTGCGGCCGGATGACCGCGTGACAATTACGTCCAGCCCGCAGCGGGGGCGCTGAGGCCGGTTGTTTCTTCGAAGCCGAACACGCGATTCAACCACTGCATCGCGCCGCCGGCCGCTCCCTTGACGAGATTGTCGATCGCGCACATCACCGCGACCGTATCGCCATTGGCGGCACCGCTGATGAAAGCGTAGTTGCTCGCCGCGACGTCTTTTACATGCGGCATCTCGGCGACGACACGTACGAACGGACGACCGCTATAAAAACTGCGCAGTGCTTCAAGCAATTCCGGCGTCTTGATCGGCTTCTTCGCTTTCGCCTGCACCGTGACGTGAATGCCACGTGCAAACGGTCCGGAGTGCGGTACGAAGTTGAACTGAGCGGCCACGTTCGAGGCGACCTGCGCCAGCGCCGTGATCTCCGGCGTATGCCGATGCGACAGCGGATTGTACGCGTACAGGTCGCTGTGTCGCTGTGGATGATGCGTGCCAGCCGAGGGCGTGCGGCCCGAACCGGTGCTGCCCGTGATGCCGGCGGCAAACAAACTGGGTTCCACCAGTCCCAACGACAGAATCGGCACGCTCGACAGCAACACCGCCGTCGCGAAACAACCCGGATGCGCGACGTGCGGCGTCTTCAACGCGCTCAAATGCTCCGGCACCGCGCAGCTGAACTGCGAGATGCGATTCGGAGCGCCGTGCGCGTGCTTGTACACCGCTTCATAGGCGCCAGCCGTGCTGTAACGATAGTCCGCCGAAATATCGATCACGCGGGGCTTCGTGCCTTTCGCTTCGGCAGCCGTGAGCAGGCCATCGATGAGCTTCGCGGCGACACCATGCGGGGCCGCCGACAAAATCGCCGACTGCGGCAGCGTGCCGACCAGCTCGGTGACCGCTTCGAGGCTGGAGAATTTCAGCTCGGGATAGATGGGCGCGAGATGAGCGAACGACTTGGCCACCGATTCACCCGGCTGGCTGTCCGAAAGCACGGCTTTCAGCTCCAGCTTCGGATGTGCGGCGATCAGGCGCAGCAGCTCGCCGGCCACATAGCCGGTGCCGCCCAGGACAATGACAGGGACCTTTGCTTCACTCATTCCACTGCTTCCGTCTGCACTCGCGGCTTCAGCTTCAACGCGTCGATCACGCAGTCGCCCAGCGCCGCACCGTCGGTGATCGCGTTGAACGCGGCCACGCCGAACTTGTCACGAATGATGTTCACGCCGACCGCGTTGTCGGTGGCCGGGCCGGTTACGACCGTCGGCTCGATGCCGAACTGTTCGCGCAGCAGCTTCACGCCGCCCCACGCAGCGACCGGATCGTTCGCGGACAGCACAACTGAAGTCAACGTGGCGCGAATGTCCGATGCCGACAAGATCGCTTCGACGCCGTACGCGCCGAGAATGCCGTCGCCCAGCTCGAACACGATCACGTCCGGCTCGCCTTGTGACATTTCAGTGAGCAGCGCGCGCGTAATCGCCGGGCCGGTCTTTGCCGTCGTCGTGACGACGCCGAGGTCGGTGAAGATCATGCTCTTGCGCGCGCCGGCGTCTTCCATCGCGAGAATGTCACGACGCAAAGAAACACCAGTCGCCTTGAACGCATGCACGTTCAAGCCGCGATGACGCATGCGAGCGACGATGGCGCACGCAGCCGCAGTCTTGCCGGCTTCCATGCAGGTGCCGGCAAGCGCGACGACGGGCACGTTGCGAGTGTTGACCGTGATGTTGTAATCGAGACGTCGATAGCCCACGCGCGCCGGCACACCGATACGTTCGCCGAGATACGGGAACGTCAGCACCACGCCGATCACCTTGGCGTCGAACGGCCGGCCTTTCTCCGGGTTCACCGAGTCGCAGATGCCGAGCACGCCGCCGATGTTCAACACCTGGATGATGTCGCCTTCCTTCACGACTTCCGGCAAGTGGCCGGAATAGCCGAACAGCGCCTGGCGATGGCCGAGCGCGCCGACGATCACGTCACCCTTCGCGACCTTGGCCATGCGGCCGCTGGTCAGCTCCAGGGTGTTGTACGTCGATTTGTTGTTGAGGATTTCGACCACCAGCACGACGCCTTCCTCGCAGGGAATGTCGGTGGTGGCGACGCGCAGCTCATGCCCCAGATTGAGCGCCTGGGTGATGGAAGCGACCTTATCGACGACAACGGTTTTCATGGCAGTGTGCGATCACCTGTAAGCTAAAAAGAAACGAACTCAACCCTTGGGCGTCGTATGACCGGCGCGCGTCCAAAACATTCCCGGCAGACCGACCATTTTCGAGAAGCCGAGTGCATCGGCCGCAGTCCACTCGCCGGCGGCTTCACCATAGACGCCCTTGGAGGCAGCCATGATGGAGTACGGCGATGTCACGCCGGCGACAAACGCGTTGCCGGGGCGGTACTGCACCTTCACTTCGCCGCTGACGCGCGCCTGCGAATTCACGAACAGCGCCTCCATGTCACGGCACACCGGATCGAGGTGCTGGCCTTCATGCACCAGGTCGCCGTACGGACCGGACAACATTTCCTTGATGCGTTGCTGACGGCCGGTCATCACCAGCTTTTCCAGCTCGCGATGCGCGCTGATCAGCACTTCCGCCGCCGGCGCTTCGAACGCGACGCGGCCCTTGGTGCCGATGATGGTGTCGCCCAGGTGAATGCCCCGGCCGACGCCGAATTTCGCGCCGATGGTTTCGAGCGTCTCGATCACGCTCACCGGGTCGAGCTTCACGCCGTCGAGGCTGCTCGGCAGGCCTTTGTCGAAGCCGATGGTGTGCAGCTCCGCCGGCTGCGGATTCGAGAACGCATCCTTCGACAGCACCCACGCGTGATCGGGAATGCTGCCGTCGGAGGTCAATGTTTCTTTGCCGCCGATCGTCACGCCCCACAGGCCGCGGTTCACGGAGTAAGCCGCGCCGTACGGAGGAATCGTGAGATTGCGATCCTGCAGATACTTCAGCTGATCGGGACGCTTGAACGCCTGGTCGCGCACCGGCGCGAGAATCGTCAGCTCAGGCGCGAGCGTGCGAAGCGCGACTTCGAATCGCACTTGATCGTTGCCGGCGGCGGTGCAGCCGTGAGCGACGACTTTGGTGCCGAGCTTGCGAGCGTACTCAGCGATGGTCTGTGCTTGCATGACGCGCTCGGCGCCGACGCACAGCGGATACATCTGGCCGCGCTTCACGTTGCCCATGATCAGGTACTTGATCACCTGCTCGAAGTAATCCTTCTTCGCTTCCACCAGGATGTGATCTTTCGCACCCAGCGCACGTGCGCGCTGATCGAGGACCTTCGCGGCGTCCGCATCGATGCCGCCGGTGTCGACGGTCACGGTGATGATCGGCCGCTTGTAGTTCTCCGACAGCCACGGCACCAGGAAGGAGGTGTCGAGACCGCCAGAAAAGGCCAGCAGGATCGGCTCGTTGCCGGGAGGAAGAGTTGTGCTCATGGGTAGTGCGTGCAGTTACAAACCAAAAATTCCGCGAAGCCGCTCGCGCAGCTTCTTTTGATCCTTCGCTTCATCGGTGGCGATGAAGATCGTGTCGTCACCGGAGATCGTGCCGACCACTTCCGGCCACTCGGAGCTGTCGATGGCGACGGCGACACTTTGCGCCGTGCCGGTGGTCGTCTTGACCACAGTCAGCGACGTGCCCGCAGTCTTGATCTCGGTGACGAACCTCGACACGGCGGTGAACGGGTTCGTGGTCGCTGCGGCATCCTGGGAAGGGACGATGTAGCGGTCGCCCGCTTTGGCCACGCCGAGCTCGCGCAGGTCGCGGCTGACGCTCGACTGAGTGGCCTCAAATCCTTCTTTGCGCAGCACTTTCACCAGCTCATCCTGGTTGCGCACGGTGCTCTCTCCGAGGATTCGGAGGATGGCCGCGCGGCGTGCCACGGATTGATGGATCTCTGCTGCCATTTTCGAGTGCGCCCTCCAGCTAAGGAAAAGCTGCCCGTTCGCCCTTATGCATAAAAAGGCGCGCATGGTGCATAATTATGCAGAGACTGTCAATGCCGATTTATGTGGGCCGATTTACGTGGGCCGGTTTCTGTGACCCGGCGCCCGGCCAGCAAGCCATCGGCGCCGTAAATGGCCAGTGCCGCCCAGATCATCGAGAAGCCCACGATGCGAGCGGTCGAGAACGACTCATGAAACAGGAAGACGGCGGTCAGCAGCTGCATCGTCGGTGCGATGTATTGGAGCAGCCCGACCGTCGACAGCGGAATGCGTCGCGCGCCGACGGCGAACAACACCAACGGAACTGCAGTGACTGGCCCGCCGAGCAACAGCATGGCATCGAGGCCCCAGCCAACTTCGGTCATCACGCCGTGGCCGCTCAGCTCCGACCACAGGATGTAACCCATCGCGAATGGAAACAGCAGCAACGTTTCGCCGGCGAAACCGGGCAGCGCTTCCACCTTCGCGATCTTGCGCACCAGCCCGTACAACGCAAAGCTCAATCCCAACCAGATCGACAGCCAGGGCGGGCGCCCCGCCGACCAGGTGAGATAGATCACGCCGGCGGCGGCGATCGCCACAGCAATCGCCTGCGCACGGTTCAAACGTTCACGAAACACGACCACGCCGAGCGCCACATTCAATAGAGGCGCGATGAAATAGCCGAGGCTCACTTCCACCACGTGGTGGTTGGCCGTGCCCCACATGAAGATGCCCCAGTTGATCGCGATCAGTGCGGCTGTGATGAACAGTTTCGGCCGAGTCTGCGGATCGGCAAGGGCACGCGTCATCTGCCGGGCTTCGCCGCGAACGAGCAGCCAGCCGAAGCCGAACAAAAATCCCCACGCTACACGGTGCGCCGTCAACTGCAGGACCGGCACCATTTGCAACACTTTCAAGTACAGCGGCAGCATTCCCCAGATCAGGAATGCCGAGACCGAAGCAGCAAGGCCTCGCCCATCGATGCGAGGCGCGGCGGGCGCGAGCGAGCTCGCGCGTGCGGAGTCGTTCATTGAAGTGAAACAGTGCTAGCGGCGGGAGTGATCGTGCCCTTGCATCCTCGCCGGAGCACACCGACGGGCGCAAGTGTTCATGTCAGTGTTTCTCAAGTTGCATGGATGGCCGCCGCGCGAGAAGCTTCGGCTCTTCTGGTCATTCCCGGACGCTCCATGGCTTCATTGCTCGATCTGTCGCGTCGGCTGCTGGCGTTGTCGCAAACCGGTCTGCATTTCACCCAAGAGGAATACGATCGCGAGCGCTATCGCGAGATGGCGCAGATTGCGGGCGAGCTGCTGGCGCTGGAATCGAACATGACGCCGGATCAGCTGCGCGCGGCCTGGCTGGTCGAAGACGGTTACGCCACGCCGAAGTGCGACGTACGAGGTGCAGTGTTTCGCGGCGATCAGGTGTTGATGGTCAAAGAGCGCGTCGACGGCAAGTGGACGCTGCCCGGCGGCTGGGCCGACGTAAACGACACGCCGACTCAGGCGGTGGAAAAAGAAATCGAGCAGGAATCGGGTTTCACGGCGCGGGCTGTCAAGCTCGCCGCAGTCTTCGATAGGAACAAGCACAATCATCCCGCCTACCTGTTCCACGTCTGGAAGCTGTTTTTTATTTGTGAGATCACCGGCGGCGATTTCCGCACCAGTTACGAAACCACCGCGGTGGAGTTCTTTCCGGTCGACAGGCTGCCGGAGCTGTCCACCGGCCGCACCACCGAGGAGCAGATCCGTAGGGTGTATCAGCATCATCTCAACCGGTCGCTGCCGACTGAGTTCGATTGATGAGCGAAGCGACGCAACTGGATCAATCGTTCCTGCCGCCGGAATGGTTCACGCGAGCACTGGCGGCGCCGTGCGAGTCCAATTATGTGGATGCAGACGGCACAGTCCTTCACTACCTGAGTTGGAACGCGCACGAAATTCACAAACCGGGCCTGCTGCTGGCTCATGGCTTTCGTGCTCACGCGCGCTGGTGGAGCTTCATCGCGCCATTCTTGATCGAGCGTTACCGAGTCGCGGCGCTCGATTTCAGCGGCATGGGCGACAGTGGCGGCCGCCCCGAGTACACCGACGAGAACTACTCGCGCGATCTACTCGCTGTGATCGAGCATGCGCGATTCGAGCGACCGGCGCTGGTTGGTCACAGCTTTGGCGGCGGGCGAGTGTTACATATGTGTGCGCATCACCCGGAGCGCGTCGAGCGTGCAGTGATCGTAGATTCCTTCGTCCGGTTGGGTGATGCCGAGCCGAAGATTCGTCCGCCCGAGCTGCGGCAGAAGAGGATCTATGCGACTCAC
>CAMLEO010000189.1 GCA_946478975.1 uncultured Steroidobacter sp. | reverse complement strand
AAAGCATCGACGCGCCCGCCGACGCATTTGCCGTCATCAATGCTGTGCCGGCCGAGAATCGCGACAGTGACATGAATTCGCTGCGAGATCGCAGTCAGCTCAAAATCGTCAGTCAGCTGATCGACGCCGGCGATACGGTGCAGGCACGCGCCCAGCTTGCAGACATTCGCACACGCGCCGATCCCGACGACATCGGCGTGCAGCTCAACATCGCCTACCGCGAATATGCATTGGAGAACTATCGCGGGGCCGCCGAGATTGCGGAGTCACTCGCCAGCATCGAGCCGAAACGCGCCGACATCGCGATGCTCGCCGCCCGCGCCCACAATGCGCAACGCGAATTCGAATCCGCCCGCGATTACTTCAAACTGGCCGAATCGAGCGGCGATACAGATACCGTCTTGTCTGCTCGCCAGGCACGTGAGCAGATCGAAACTCGACTGAACAACTGGGCTTCCTTCGCCGCGGAATGGCGGCACAAGCCCGGCGACGACGGCATTTCGAGCTTCGACTCGATCGTGATTCCGAGCTTCTGGCATCACGCTCGCAACTATGAGCAGCGCTGGTGGCTGCAAGCCGACGCTGTGAGCGTGGACGCCGGCAAACTCAGCGCTGATTTCGACGCCGCATCCGAGTTGGGCACCATCCGCGCCGCCGGCCCGACTGCAGCCAGATCATTCATCAACGACGCGCAGAACGGACTCGCCATCGGCCTGGGCTTTGTCACCGACACCCTCGCGGCCGACATCGGTTCCACGCCGCTGGGTTTCGAGTTGCCGCAACTCGTCGGCGGCTTCGAGTGGCGGCCGGATGTTGCCAACGTCGCGGTCTCGCTCGGCTTCTCACGTCGTGCCGTGACCAGCAGCGTGCTGTCGTATGCGGGCATGCACGACCCCGTCAGCGGCACGCGCTGGGGAGGCGTCGTGCAAACCGGACCTTACGTCGACGCGGGCATTTATCGCGAGCGTCTCTCCATCGCCGGTGCCTTACGTTTCAGCGAGATCACGGGCGAGCGCGTACTCGACAACCAGTTCTTCGGCGCACGCGTGGGCGGCGACTGGAAGTTTTATTCCGAACCGTATTTGCAAGCATCGCTCGGGCTCACGGTCAACTATTGGCAATACGAGCACAACCTGCAGAACTACACATTCGGCGCCGGCGGTTATTACAGCCCGCGGTCGTACGTCAGCGTGGCGCTGCCATTCGAAGTCTGGGGCGAAACTCACGATTGGAGCTACCGTTTTCGAGCCGCGGTCTCGCATACGAACAGCGAACACGATGCCATTGCGGTGTTTCCGAACGATCCGGCTCTGCAAGCGGCCGCGGGCAATCCAGTGTTCGGCAAGGACAGCAGCAGCAGCGTGAGCCTGTCCGCTTACGCCGCCGTCGAACGGCAGCTCTCATCGACTTGGATTGCCGGCGCGAAGCTCGACATCGACCGTTCGGATTACTACGAGCCGACGGTGTTTATGATTTACCTGCGCCACGCCTTCGCGCCCTGGACGACGCGGATCGCCGTGCCGCCCCGACCGCTGCAGCCGTACAACGAAAAGTAACGTTCAACGAATCGACGCCTGGCGCACCGAAACATCCCACGGCGTCCATTCGCCATTCGGCATGCGCACCAGCGATTGGCCGCCGATCTCCAGCATCGTTGTACCTTCGTTCTCGGCGACCGACTCGGTGCGCGGCAGGTTCTGAGTGTACGTGCCGAGTTGCAACTCGGACTTCGCAAATGGATTGTCGGCCAGCAATCGCGCCAGCAGCTCGTTGACCGCCAGATAGCTCGTCGGCGCGTCGATCTGCTGCCTCACTTTGGTCGCACTCGCAGACGTGTTGATGAGCCGCACGCCGACGGGCACGTGAGTGATGGCGCGCGTGGGAATCTCTCGCAGACCTGGGATCTGCCGCCGATCTCCACGTACGGCCGCGCCATGCTCAGGAACAAACATCACGATGACGCGCCGGCCCGACGCTTCCACGTCGTCCATGAACTGGCGAATGTCACTGGAGAATTTCTTCAGCCGCCCATCGTAGCTGGCCGGGCCTCTCTCGGCGCCGACGCGATTGCCATCGTGCAGGCTGATGCTGTTGTAGTACAGAACCACACGCGGCGTCGGATCCGCGACGCGCTTCTTCCACCAGCTCGACAGCACCGCGTAGTCGTCATAAATCGGCGAGCCGTCGAACGCGTGCTGCGCAACCTTCGCTCCCGCCACCGGCTCCGGATCGACCGGGAACGCGCCATGCGTGCGCACGTCCGCAAAGAAATCGCCGAACTGGCCGTTGTGATTCATCAGCCACTTGGGCGTGAACCCCACTCGCTGCAAGCCGTCGATCACCAGGCAATCGCTCTTGGCGGGATCGTAGAGCTGTCGATGCGGCGTCTGCCCGCAGTTACCTCGCAGCAGCCGGATCGCCGCCGGTCCGCTGTAACTCGCGGCGGAATTGAAATTGTCGAATACGATGTCGAACCGTTGCAGCAACGGATCAGCGCCGTCGCCGACGAATTTCATATCGTCCCAGGCCAGCGAGCACACGTGAAGGATCACGATGTCATAAGGCACATCGTCGTCCAGCAGCGGCGCGAATCGAACCTGCCGCAGCCGCTCTTTCTGGTAAAAATCGGTGAGCATGCCTTCGAGCGCTTCTGCCCGCAGGTTGCGAGGATCGATGGTCGCTTGCGGATTGGGACGCGCCGTCTGCGTCACATTGGCAGTCGCCAGCGCCGGCTGCAGCGGCATTGAGCCTTCCGGCCGCAGCAGCACGGCCAGGATGGCGATGAATACAAACGTGCTGAGCCGTAACTTGCGACGAGCCAATGCATACACGAAACCGAGCACTACCGCCGCCAGGATCAGCTTCCAATTCAGGAACCGCAGCGACAGTTCGCCGAGGTAGGCCGGTGTGAATGCCGCGAGATTGTTGGTCTGCTCCAGCACGCGAGCGAACGGCGGCAGCCAGGAGTCGTGATACAGCAGCATGATTCCGAGCGGCACGGCGATCACATTCTTGGTGAACCGTTGACGCGCATTCTGTGGCGGCAGCGCCGTGAAGATCGCGAACAGCAGGTTCAGCCAGGGATTGAAGCCGATGTAGTCGCCTGCGTACAGCAGCAGCTTGGCGATGAAATATGCACTCCACAGGCCCATGCGATTTCTCTAGACCCTCGTCCGCTGCGGCGGCTGGTTGTGATACCAGGCGATGAGCGCGTTGTGCACGCTCTCGAACAAGCGCAGGTAGCCGGTGGCGCCGAAAGAAAACACTTCCGCCAGGCTGGCGAGCGGACGATCGGGCTGCGCGTCCCGATCCCAATCGGCCCATGCATTCGGCGCAGCGAACGTACAGCGCACATAGTTCGCTTCATTCTCGATCGACATCGGCAGTAGCCTCAGCCCCACGTGCGCGCCGCGCACGACGACCGCCTCGACCGGGAAACGAAACTCGCGGTCTTCGCTGACCAGCTCGAACGTCAGCGCGTCGCCGCGCCGAACGATACCGGGCGTCAACATGCGCACGCCGACGCCGCCCATGGAAAAATCTTCGGTCTCGCAGCCGAGCCGACGACCATCCGCCATGATGACAATCGCCGGCACGCTCTTGACCACCCGATGAGTGCCACGCACCTGTCGCGTCTCGGCGGCCACGCCGAGCACGGCGCCCAACAGCGTCAGGTTGAACAACGTCCAGATTAAATTGATGATGACCGTGTCGGCCTCAAACGTATTCCAGAACAACAATCGCGGGATCGCGATCAGGGCGCCGATCATGTTCAACAACACCAGCACCAGGTACGGCGCGGAAATGCGCCAGTCGAAGAAATCGTGCTCGACCAGGCCGCCCTTGGCGGTGACGTTGAATTTGCCGAGGCGCGGATTGATCAACGCGACTGTGGTCGGCAGCGCGATGTACCAGGACAGCACCGCCTCATACGCTTCGTTCCAGAAGGAATGTCGGAAGCGGCCCTGCAGATGTGAGTTCGCGATGCTCGACTGCACCAGGTGCGGAAGCGCGTACGCGGCCAACGTCACGGCCGAGGCATTGATGATGTGCAGTTGGAAATACAGATACGTCAGCGGCGAGGTCAAAAAGATCAGCCGCGGAATGCCCGAAAAGAAATGCAGCATGGAGTTCGAGTAGCACAGGCGCTGGAAAAAGCTCAGGCCCTTGCCGAGCAACGGATTGTCGAGCCGAAAGATCTGCGCCATGCCGCGGGCCCAGCGAATGCGCTGGCCGATGTGGCCCGACAAACTCTCGGTCGCGAGTCCGCCTGCTAATACTTGCCGCAAGTACGCGGTCGTATAACCGCGTCGATGCATCTTCAGCGCGGTGTGTGCATCTTCGGTCACCGTTTCAACGGCGATTCCTCCCACCTCCTCCAGCGGCCCTCGACGCAACACCGCGCACGAGCCGCAAAAGAACGTGGCGTTCCACAGATCGTTGCCGTCCTGAATCAGCCCGTAGAACAAGTTGCCTTCGTTGGGCACGCGCCGGAACGTGCCGAGGTTGCGCTCGAACGGATCGGGCGAAAAGAAATGATGCGGCGTCTGTAACATCGCGCACCGTTCGTCTCGCAGGAACCAGCCCATGGTCTCGGTCAGGAACGTGCGCACCGGAATGTGATCGCAATCGAAGATGGCAACGAACTCGCCTTTGGTCAGCTCGAGCGCGTGATTCAGATTGCCGGCCTTGGCGTGAAAGTTGTTGCTGCGAATGATGTAGTTGGCGCCGCACGCCTGCGCGAACTCGCGAAACTCGGCGCGCCGTCCGTCATCCAGCACATACACACGCAGCTTGTCTGCAGGCCAGTCCAGATTCAGCGCCGCGAGCACCGTCGGCTTCACGACTTTCAACGGCTCGTTGTAAGTCGGAATGTAAATATCGACTGTCGGCCAGGTGCTGCGATCGGCCGGCAATGGCGCCGGCTTGCGACGCAGAGGCCGCGCGTTTTGGATGTAGCCGAGCACCAGCACGATCCAGGTGTAACACTCGGCTGCCAGCAGACCGAAGCCGAGCACCGCCTCCACCGTGGAATCCAGATCCGTCGTTTCGGTGAGGCGCCACCAGATGTAACGACACGACGCGAGCACCGACACGGACATCAGAATGATCGCCGGTCCGTAGCCGGTGAGCTGGCGGACCAGCAATGTGAGTATCCACATCGCCGTCAGTACCACCAGTTGCTGCCCGAGACTTAACGGCGTGGTCGCAGCGACGAAGAACGCCAGGGCCGCGAATGCAATCAACGCGTAACGGACGGCGACATGCAGACGCGAGAACGCCCGGCTCAACGCAAGCGAAGCACTTTCCAGCCGCTGCGAGGTCGCCCACGCCACCGGCATCACATACGGATAGGTGACCTGGTGTAACAACTCGCGAATCGACGGCGGCTTGCGCCGGGCACCTGTTACATACGTCTCGGGGCTGGCCCAATAACCTTGCGGAGGATTGACCAGCAGCAGGCTGAGCACCCACGAGCGCACGCTGCTGGGATTGCTGACTCGCAGATGTCTGGCCAGCGCGAATACGACCGGCCGGATGAAACGAATCATCCATTGCGGCCACGGCCGCGCGTGTTCAGGAGGCAGGACGATGAGATGCCACAGCCAGCGCCCGAACTCCTGCCCCCAACCCACCTCCAGCGGCCGCCCCGGCGGGGTGCGCGGATGAAATCGGGTGACCTGAATGGTGTCGTTCGGATTGAGCACTACGAAGTCCGAGGCCGCAAACCGCCGCAGAATAGCGACGCGAGCCGTTCCGGTGCATCGCGGATTGCCACGCTCGAACGCCGACAGGGAACCATCTGTGTCCCCGAGACATCTACCGTAAGATAGAGATCAGGACCCCGGTAACCAGAACATGCAGCGCTCCTCTGGTGCAGCCCTAGCCGTAAGCTACGTCGACATGCCGTTGTCGCTGGTGCTGTTTCGATATCTCTGGCCGTTCTGGCTGTTCAAGGACGCCAGCCGCGGCGACCGCCTGACGCGCGCCGCCGCTTACCGGCACAACCGCAGTATGCGAATCTATCTGCCCGGTTACCTGCTCAAATGGATGCTCAGTTGCGTCACCGCGTTCGCGATCACGTCCGGCTTCGGTTCCCTGTCGATGGCACAAACGGCAAGCGAGCCGCGCTCGGTGGATGTGTTCGCCATCATCGCCGCCGGCTGGGGCATCGTTTTCGCCTGCAGCGTGTGCGTGCTGTTCGTCACCAGCTATATCTATTTCTATCTGAGTCGCTGCGAAACTTGATTCGAGCGTGGCTCGCCGCGCTGCTGCTGTTGAGCGGCGGCTTGGCCGCGGCCGCTGAAAATCACTACGAAACTCGCGCGCAGCACGATCCCGACGGCATCGGCAAATTTTATCTGGGACGTGAGATCGCGCACGTGATGGGTCCCGGCGGCGCCGCGTGGCTCGCACGCCCCGAGCGCGACAGCGAAGAGCGGCCCGATCTCACCATCGCAGCGCTGGACATCAAACCCGGCCAGACCGTCGCCGATCTGGGCGCTGGCGTCGGTTATTACACGTTCCGCGTCTCGCAGCAGGTCGGCAAGCAAGGCAAGGTGTTGGCGATCGATGTCGAGCCGGTGATGCTCAAATACATATCGACGCAGGCACGGCGCGATGGCGTGGACAACGTCGTCACCGTGCTCAGCACGCCCAGCGACCCCAACCTGCCGGCGAACAGCGTCGACCTGTTGTTCATGGTCGACGTGTATCACGAGCTGGAGTTTCCCTTGGAGATGATGCTGAAGGTGCGCGAGGCGCTGAAGCCGGGCGGACGCGTCGCGCTGATCGAGTATCGCGCCGAAGATCCCAAGGTGATGATCAAGGCGGTCCACAAGATGAGCGAGCCTCAGATCATCCGCGAGCTCACCGCGGCCGGGTTCCACCATGAAAAAACGATCCGCACCCTGCCGCTCCAGCACCTGGTGATCTTCCAAAAATAAGTTACTCTTGCCCGGTTTCGGGCAGGAATCTTGGGAAGTCCCTCATGAATGGGCAAACTGCGCCTCACGCATTGGAGCAGAAGGGGGCGCAAGACGAGATGGGAGAGCTGGTCGAATACCTGGCTCGGTCCAGCCGCCTGTCGCTCCCGGAAGCGACGCGGCTGGTCAACGAAGTGCTGGCCTTCATGAGCGAAGTACCCGAAGACTTCATCCGCCGCCGCCACCTAGCCCTGCAGGCGCAGGGCTTGTCCAATCGCGACATTTATCTGCAGATCGCCAAGGAGCTGGAAGCCCGCCGCTTCCGCGCGCCCGAATACAGCGAGCGCCAGATCCGCAGGATTATTTACGGCTGAGCTGACGCGAAAGGTTTCCATTTATGTGCGGCATCGTCGGTTACATCGGCAAGCGCGAAGCGGCGCCGATCCTGGTGGAAGGCTTGCGCCGGCTCGAATATCGCGGCTACGACTCGGCAGGCATCGCGTGCGCGCGCAATGACAAGCTCAGCATCTTCAAGAGCAAAGGCAAAGTGCGCGATCTGGAACGTGCGCTGCCGGAACGTTTGAAAGGCACGACGGGCATCGCGCATACACGCTGGGCCACGCATGGCGAGCCGAGCGATCGGAACGCTCATCCGCACACCGATAGCAGCGAACGTTTTGCGATCGTTCACAACGGCATCGTCGAGAACGCCGCTCAGTTGCGAGCGAAGCTGCAAGCCAACGGTGTGACGTTTCGTTCCGATACGGACTCGGAAGTGCTCGCGCACCTCATCGCGGCGATGCCCGCCGACAGCCTGGAAAACAGGGTACGCGGCGCGCTGAGATTAGTCACCGGCACGTACGGCGTGGCCGTATTGGATGCTCAGCAGCCCGACGTCATCGTCGTCGCTCGCAATGGCAGCCCTGTCGTGCTCGGCATCGGCGAGCACGAAATGTTTATTGCCTCCGACCCCGCTGCACTGGTGCGACACACGCAGAGCGTCGTGCATCTCGACGACGGCGAACTGGCGGTCCTCAAGGCGGACGGCTTCGAAACCTCGACCTTGGACAGCGGCGCGGCGACGGCCAAGAAGCCTTCGACGATCACCTGGACCGATCAATCGTTCGATCGCGAAGGCTACTCGCACTTCATGTTGAAGGAGATTGCCGAGCAGCCCGAGTCCATTCGCCGCACGCTCAGCGGCCGCCTCGACACGCGCTTTCAAACAACTCACATCGGCGGACTGGAAATGGCCGCACGCGAGTTGCTTGAGATTCGTCGCGTGAAGATTCTGGGTTGCGGATCGGCGTACATCGCCGGCTGCGTTGGCGCTCACCTGATCGAGCAATTGGCACGCGTGCCCGCGCATGCCGAGCCCGCATCCGAGTTTCGTTATCGCAACCCGGTGATCGAGCAGGACACGCTGTACATCGCCGTCAGCCAGTCCGGTGAAACATTCGATACGCTCGCTGCCGTTCAAGAAGTGAAGCGCAAAGGCGGCCGCGTGCTCGGCATCGTCAATGTCGTCGGCAGCAGCGTCGCTCGCGAATGCGGACGCGGGATTTATTTGCATGCCGGGCCGGAGATTGCGGTCGTTTCGACCAAGACCTTCACGTCGACTTCGGTCGCGTTCGCCCTGCTCGCGATTCACCTCGGGCGCATTCGAGACCTGTCCACTGGGCATGGCGCGCGGTTGCTGAAAGCGCTCGAAGCGCTGCCCGGGCAAGTGGATGAAATCCTCGCGCAGGAATCTCACATTGCGAAGCTCGCGCGGGAGCTGGCGAAGCATGACAACGCGTATTTTGTCGGCCGTGCGGCCGGGTATCCCGTTGCGATGGAAGGTGCGCTGAAGCTCAAGGAAGTGAGCTATATCCATGCAGAAGCCTATCCCGCTTCCGAACTGAAGCATGGCCCGCTGGCGCTGATCAGCCCGGACACACCGACTGTCGTCGTGATTCCCCGCGACGATTTGTTTGCGAAGAGCGTTTCCACGCTGGAAGAGATCCGCGCCCGCAGCGGGCCGATCTATGCTCTCACCCATGCGGGTGAGGCGCTCCCGGTTGCGGTGAACGGGGTGATCGAAGTGCCGAAGTCGGAGCCCGAGCTGGATCCGCTGCTGCTCAACATTCCGCTGCAACTGTTGGCGTATCACGTCGCCCTGGCGAAAGATCGAAACATCGATCAGCCCAGGAACCTGGCCAAGTCGGTGACGGTCGAGTAGCCGCGCCTGGGCGCGAGGATGCTCAGGCGGCCTGCGCCTGATCAGCCTCGACATCGATCTCGCGAGCAGGAGCAGCCCGAGGCGGCGCATCTACCTGCTCATGCGTGAACTCCGCGATGCTCGCCGTCAGCGCACGAGCCTCACCTCGCAGCTGCTCAGTCGAGCTCGCCGCCTGCGACACCATATCGACATTGCTCTGCGTGCTCTGATCGATCTGCGTGATCGCATGCGTCACTTCCGCCGCGCGGCGGCTTTGCTCGTGGCTGGCGTTGCTGATCTCACTCATGCGACTCGTCATCGCATGCACCTGCTTCACGATGTTCTCGATCGCGACGCCGGCGTCGGCAGCAAGTTTGCTCCCTGTGGCAACAGTCGCCGCACTATCCGCAATGATCGCTTCGATCTCCTTCGCCGCCGTCGCGCTCTTCCCCGCCAACGTTCGCACTTCCGCAGCGACGACAGCAAAGCCGCGGCCATGCTCACCAGCACGCGCCGCTTCGATAGCCGCATTCAACGACAATATATTGGTCTTGAACGCGATCTCGTGAATCATCCCCACCGTGTTGACGATCTTTCGGCTCGACTCCGAGGTCGCCTGCATGGTCGTGATGACCTGCGCGATCACCTTGTCACCGCGCTGAGCCGCGTCGTACGCCGCATGCATGTCGGACGTAACCCGCTCTGCATGCTCAGCACTGCGCTTGGCCATTTCATTCAGCGATTCGAGCGCACTCGACGCCGCGCGCAACGCATTCGCCTGCTCCTGCGACCGCGACGACAACTCGTGATTACCATCGGCAAGCGAATCCGCCGCGCCGGTGATCGACTGCGACGCCGAGCGAATCGCACCGATCATGGATGCGAGCTGTTCTCGCAGCGACGCCATGGCTCGCAACATCTCGCCGCATTCATCCTTCGAGCTCGACACGAGATCGACATCGAAGTTGCCTTGTGACAACTGCTCGGCCGCACGCGCCACACGCTGCACCGGCTTGATCACTGTCCGCCGTAACAACCAATGACCGGCGACCGCCGCAAGCGCAATGGCCACGAGAATCACGGTCAGGATCGACAACGTGCGCGTATACGCGGCATGCCCGCTGTTACCAACCATTCGAACCTGCTTGTCCGTATGCTCCGACACACCCGCAACCGTGGTCAGCACGTACGACAGCAGCTTCGGGTCGAACGCATTGAGCAACTCACGTTCGGCGTCCGCCTGTCGCCCCGCCTTGGTCAGGCGACCCGCCTTGACCGCACTGATGACGAAGCTCGACAAACCTTCCTGCATCGCCTGCTGTAACTCCGGCGCGTCTTTCAGCTGCGCCGAGATCGCATCGACGCGTTCGCCGAACGCCTTCTTGGATGCTTCGAGCTGCGCGAGCGCTGCATCTCGCTCTTCCGGCGTGGTCGCCGATACCGCGCGACGCGCGTTTTCAGACAACCGACGACTTTCTTCCAACATGCCGCCAACGAGCTCGGCCGCGCGCGACTGCTCTGCAACGGTGCCATCGAGCTGATTATTCAGCGCCGACAAGCCCCGCAAGCTCACGAACACAACCGCGCCCGTCAGCGCGATCACCAACAACATGATCGCGCCGATGCGCTTGCTGATCGAAGCGTGCCGAACGAAATCGCGCAATCGACTCATGGCCTCACTCCGTGTGACGAGGCATCCGCGTTGGCAGAACGCGCGGGCTCACGCTCGACCATCACGCGCAAGTAAGCGACGATGTCCGTGATCTGTTCGTGCGTCAGGACACTCTTCCAAGGCGGCATGCTCGCCGAGCGACTCATCGCCGCGCCGCCATTGCTGATGATCTGCAGCTTGTAATCGTCACTGCGCGAGCTGATCGTGAGATCCGCCGGCCGCACTTTCTGCAGTCCGGCCGCACGACCGTCGCCCTTACCGGCTGCCCCATGACAAAGCACGCAATACGTATCGAATAGCGTGCGACCTCGCGCCGACGCGTCATCGCCGCTACCCGCGCTTGCACGCGAGGACAGCGACAACGACACGATCAAGGCCGCGAGGCTTGCCGACAGCAGACTGCCGGCACGCGCGGGTTTCACTTCGAGACCTCGACGGTCATTTTCATTTCCGGATGCACGGCGCATTCGACTTCCACCGTGCCTTCTTTCTCCAGCTTCACCTGGCGCGTCTCGCCCTTGGCGAACGTGCCGAGGTCGAACGTCTGCGTGTCGCTGAGCGAGAAGATGTTATGGACGAACGCATCGTCGTTGCGGAAGCTGATGGTGTCGCCGACTTTGGCCTTCAGCGTCTTGGTCGAAAACGCCTTGCCACTCTGCGTGACCTGGTGATCGGCGGCGAACGCCGGCGCAGTCAACAGCGCACTGAGCACGACAGGAACGAACTTGATCATGATGGAAGCTCCACTCGAAACCGGACTCTTGCAATCAATAGGGTGATCTGGGCGCCAATCACTGCGGCAGATTCGGCACCGTCACGACCTGCGGCGCGCTGGTGAGCGAGCGCATGAACTCGATCAGGTCGCGCTTGTCGGCGTCGCTCAGGTCGAGCGGCTTGATGTTCGGACTGAGGTTGTCTTTGACATCGCCGCCGCGCGCATAGTGATCGACCACTTCGTCGAGCGTCGTGTAGGCACCGTTGTGCATGTACGGCGCAGTCAGCGCGATATCACGCAGCGTCGGGGTCTTGAACGCGCCTTTCAGCGCTTTGATCGGCCGGTGCGCAAAGCGGCCCGGATCGGCCTCGCCGCTTTCTTTCAAACCGATGTTATGAAAACCGTTGTCGGTGAAATTGAAGCCCTGGTGGCACAACGCGCAGTTCGCTTTGCCATTGAACAACTCGAAGCCGCGCTTCGCCGACGCGCTCATCGCATTCTCATCGCCGGCACGCCAGCGATCGAACGGCGCACCGTTGGAAACGACAGTACGCTCGAAGCTCGCGATCGCTTTGGCAATCGTGGCGCTCGTCACTGCTTCACCCGGATACGCGTGTTCGAACATCGTCACGTAGCCCGGAATGCTGCGCACCCGGGATTCCAGATCCTGGAGTGCGAGATTCTGCTCGTCGTGACTTTCGAACGGGCCGAGCGCCTGCGCCTCCAGGCTCACCTTGCGGCCGTCCCACATCTGCAAAGGATTGAACGCGGCGTTGACGATGGTCGGCGTCGCACGCGGCAGGATCTTCATATCGTTGCCGACTGCGGTCGGACGGCCATCGGTCCAGCCCAGCGCCGGGTTGTGACAAGTCGCGCAGCTCATCACGCCTTTGGCAGACAAGCGCGGATCGAAGAACAACGCACGGCCCAGCTCGATGCGAGCAGCATTCGGTTGATTGTCTTCCGGCGCCGGCACCGCGGGCCGCTGCCACACGTCACTGGTGACGTTCGCCGTCGCCAGCGCAGGCAATGTCGGCAACACGAGCGCCGCCGTCACGGCGGCGGCCAGGGCTGATTTCATAATCTTTCGCAGCACACGCAACCTCACAAACCCCATCTGCAGTACAGACAGGTATCGTCCCGGGCTCGTGCGCCTTGAATGCGCCCTCACGCCTGGTGGCCGATTCGAGGCAAATTCGGGGACCGCCTCATGGGTCGTGTGCATGAAATCCGGCGCCCGAAAGCGAATCGTTCTCGATGACTCGGCAACGGGCCTGAGCCTGCCGGTAACCGGCGGACAAACAGTCTGAGGTGTTTACCGAATTACGTCTGAGTACCTAACGATCCACCTCGCAACGCCGATGCAGTGACCAGGGCACACCGATCTGCCACTGAAGGTTCTCAAGATGCTCAAGCGTTTGACTATTCGCACGCGACTGCTGCTCGCATTCGGCCTGATCTCCTCACTGATGCTGCTCGCAGCGATCGCCGGTGAGCTCGGGACGCGCAACATCGTCAACACCGCCACGCATACGATGGACGGCGAGCTGCGGCTCGTTCAGCTCGCCACGCAGTTGCGTGCCGAAGCTCTGCAGCTGCGCCGCTTCGAAAAAGATGTGTTCATCAACATCGAGTCCGCGGACAAGGTGCAGGACTATCGCTCGCAGTGGGATCATGCCCTCGAAGACGCCAGGCAAGTTCGCACCGACGCGGCCGAGCTCGCGTCAGGTGATATTCACGAATCTCTCCAGTCGCTCGGTCGCGAGCTCGATACTTATGCCGCCGGCTTCCGCACCATCGCCGATGCGATTCGCTCGGGCACGGTGAAGACCACCCAGCAAGCGAACGAGGCGATGGCACAGAACAAGGAGGCCGTGCATCGAATGGACGAGCTGGTGCTGAAGATCGTCGATGATGCAGATGAAGACGCCGGCAAGACGGATGGCGTGATGCAGAGTCACCAACACACCGTCATGACGACGCTGGTGGCGCTGACCGCGGTGTCGCTGCTGTTTGCCGTTGCCCTCACCCTCATCATCACCAAGAGCATCGTCGCGCCCGTGCGCTCCGCCGTTCAGCTCGCGCGCAGCGTCGCCGACGGCAAGCTCGGGCATGAATTCAACATCAGCACGCGTGACGAAGTGGCCGAGCTGCTGCACGAGCTGAGCCGGATGGACGGCAAGCTGTGTGAAATCATCGGCGAAGTGCACACCGGCTCGGCGAGAGTTCGGGCCGCCGCGGCGGAGCTGGCAGAGAACAACGATCAGCTCTCGCAGCGGACGCAGGAACAGGCCAGCTCGCTGGAACAGACTGCTGCTGCGATCGAGGAAATGACAGCGTCGATCAAGGCGAACGCCGAAAGCGCCACGAGTGCTACCGGCCTCGCCCACGGCGCCAGCCAGGTCGCCGCAGCCGGCGGCCAGGTCGTCACGTCGGCGGTCAACGCGATGTCGGCGATCAATGAATCCAGCCGGCGGATTTCGGACATCATCGGCGTCATCGACGAAATTGCGTTCCAGACCAACCTGCTGGCGCTGAACGCCGCCGTGGAAGCGGCCCGGGCCGGCGAGCAGGGGCGCGGCTTCGCGGTGGTCGCCGGCGAAGTGCGCAGCCTGGCGCAGCGGAGCGCCGA
>CAMLEO010000188.1 GCA_946478975.1 uncultured Steroidobacter sp. | reverse complement strand
GCCGATGAGCACACCGTGCGTAATGAACACACCGACGACTGAACGCGGCGTCATGCCCACGGAGCGAAGATTTGCGATGTCCGTGCGCTTCTCGTTCACGACCATGACGAGTGCCGCGATGATGTTGAACGCGGCGACCGCGACGATGAGCATCAGGATCAAGCTCATCATGGTCTTCTCGATGCGAACCGCCCGAAAGTAACTGGCGTTTTCGATCGACCAGTCGCTGACCTTGAACTGGCCGCCGAGCGATTTATTGATTTCCGGGGTGCGCACCGGCGCCGCGAAAATATCGTCGAACTTCAGTCGCAGGCCGCTCGGCAGGCCATGCGTTCCGGCGAGACCGGACGCGTCCTGCAAATGAATCAGCGCCAGCACGTTGTCGTGCTCCTGTGCGCCGACCTCGAACACGCCGCTGACGATGAATGTTTGAATGCGCGGACGCACGTCGATCCCTGCGATCACGCCCTCTTCCGCACTCACCGTTTCCGGCACCAGCACGGTGACTTCATCGCCAATGCGCGCATCCAGCGCATACGCCAGACCGGAGCCGAGAATGATGTGCTGCTCGCCCGGAATCAGGTCCGAGAACGAACCGGCTTGCATGTGCTTGCTGATTTCGGAGACCTGCGGCTCGATGTTGGGATCGACGCCGCGAACCATTGCGGCTCGCATGTCATCGCCGCGGCCGAGCATGCCCTGCAGATCGATGTATGGCGCCACGCCGATCACGCCCGGTTCCTTGCGGATCCGTTCAGCCAGCTGCGGCCAGTCGCGCAGCTGTTCAGGTTTCCCGGACAGCGTGGCGTGCGAGGCCAGGCTCAGCAGCCGGGTGCGCAACTCCCCTTCCAGGCCGTTCATGACCGAAATGATGGTGATCAGCGCCATGACCCCGACGCAGATGCCGATCATCGAAACCCAACTGATGAACGAAACGAAGAAGCCTTTGCGGCTGCGCACGTAACGCAGACCTATGTAAAGCGGCAAGGGGTGGAACATTCGTGGCGGTCGGGCCCGGCCTGAACAGGGACGGCAAGGCTACTCGGGGCCTTGGGGAATGTGAACTGCGACAACAATTCGCATCGCCGTGCTTGGCCCTTATGTAACCCCTGCTATACAGTTTTGCCGCCTCGCCCGGGCCTGTCGCCCGGCGCTCAGGCGGCCTTTCGGAGGATGATGGTATGCGCTTCCAAATTCGACCCAAATTGCGCTCCAAGCTGCCGGTGCTGGCCGCCCTGGCGCTGTCGTGTTCCGCAGTGGTGTCCTCAGCGGCACTGGCGGACACGTTGCGCACGCCGCGGGTAACCTCGCAGTCGGCGGAACGCCCGACTCGCGGCATGTCCATGGAAAAGGTTGAAGCTACCTTCGGCGCACCGACCAACCGGGCCGCCCCGGTCGGCCAGCCGCCGATCACTCGCTGGGAATACCCGGGCTTCACCGTGTACTTCGAGCATCAGTACGTCATTCACACTGTCGCCATCGGCTGAACGAGCCCGCGGCTGACGCTTGCCGGAGCCCGGCTCCGGCCCCATCTCTGCTAACCTTGCGCACTCCTCGGGGACGCCCAACGGCGTCTTCCCGAGCGGCGCCTATTGGTTGGTAGTCATGCCCCATGTCTGAATCCTTTCTGCTCCCCAGCCGCGCGCAGCTTCAGGTGCGCTGGGGCCAACTGTACGGTTCGGCGATTTCCCTGTGGCTGGCGGAAGCGGCACGCAAGTCGTCCGGTCCGCTGCTGGTGATTGCGCACGACGCGCGCCAGGCGAGCCGCACTGAAGACGAGTTGCGGTTCTACTGCGAGCCGGGCACGCCCATCGAAATATTCGCCGGCTGGGAAACGCTGCCGTACGACCTGTTCTCGCCGCATCCGGACATCGTCTCGCAACGTCTGCGACTGCTGTCGACCTTGCCTCGGCTCACCAAAGGCATCGTCATCGTCGATCTCGAAACGGTGCTGCAGCGATTGCCGCCGCAGGCGTACATCGACGCGCACGCGTTCGATCTGCGCACCGGTGAAACATTCGACGTCGCTGCCTTTCGCGAGCGGCTGACTGGCGCGGGATACGTTTCGAGCTCACAAGTGATGGCGCCGGGCGAGTTCGCCGTGCGCGGCTCGATCGTCGACTTGTATCCGATGGGCAGCGATTCGCCGTATCGGCTCGATATGTTCGACGATGAAGTCGAGTCGATTCGAGTGTTCGATCCCGAAACGCAACGTTCGGGCGATAAAGTCCCGGCGCTGCGCCTGCTGCCCGCGCGTGAATTTCCGCTCACCGCCGAAGGCATTCAGAACTTCAAACGTCGCTTCCGCAATCGCTTCCCCGGCGATCTCACGCGCATGTCGATCTATCGCGATATCGCGGAGGGCGCACCGCCGCCGGGCATCGAATATTACTTGCCGCTGTTCTTCGATGGCACAGCGACGCTGCTCGACTATTTGCCGCCGAATACCATCATCGCCGCCGAGCGCGAGGTCGATGCGCTCGCGACGCAGGCGTTCCAGGAAGTCGAGAGTCGTTACGAACAGCGCGGTCACGACGCCGAGCGGCCGATCCTGTTGCCGCGCGAAGTGTTCATGTCGTCCGCCGAGTTCATGCAGCGGATGACTTCATATCGGCGCATCGAGTTGTCGCGGGTCGAGCTCGATCCACTCACGCAAACCCTGCCCTATCAAAACTTCGCCACGCGTCAGCCGCCGAGCTTGCGTGTCGATCAGCGCAGTGAAGAGCCGGCGCGGGAGCTGGTTTCGTTTGTAAACGGCTTCCAGGGCCGCGTGTTGCTGGCTGCCGAATCGGCAGGCCGTCGCGAAATGCTCATCGACCTGCTGCACAAGAGTCACCTGCGACCGCAGATGGTCGAGAGCTGGTCGGCATTCAAGAGCGGTACCGAAAAGCTTGCGATCACCGTGTCGCCGATCGCGACCGGTTTGTTGTTGGACGATCCGCCGCTCGCGTTGATCGCCGAGGAACAATTCTTCGGCGAGCGTGCGCGACAGGAACGTCGCCGACGCCGTCCGGAGCGCGATCCGGAAAAGATCATCCGCGATCTCACCGACCTGACGCCGGGCTCGCCGGTCGTGCACGAGGAATATGGCGTCGGCCGTTTCGTCGGCCTGACGACGCTCGATGTCGGCGGCCTCACCAGCGAGTTCCTGGTGCTCGAATACGCCGAGGGCGACAAGCTCTACGTGCCGGTCGCGGCATTGGATCTCGTCAGCCGTTTCACCGGCGCTCCCGCTGAAACCGCCCCGCTTCACAAGCTCGGCGGCGATGCTTGGGATAAAGCACGCAAGAAAGCTGCGCAGAAGATTCGCGATACGGCGGCCGAGCTGCTGGATTTGTATTCGCGTCGCGCGGCTCGCCAAGGCGAGCAACTTGCGGCGAGCGAAGACGATCTGCGCGCGTTCGAAGCGGCATTCAAGTTCGAGGAGACGCCGGATCAAGCATCGGCGATTCGTGCCGTCGTCGAAGATCTCGGCAAGGGCCAGCCGATGGATCGCGTCGTCTGCGGTGACGTCGGTTTCGGCAAAACGGAAGTGGCTCTGCGCGCCGCGTTCGTCGCCGTGCAGGCGGGCAAACAAGTGGCCGTGCTGGTCCCGACCACACTGCTGGCTCAGCAGCACTATCAAACATTCGCCGATCGGTTCGCGGACTGGCCGGTGCGGGTCGAGTCGCTGTCACGGTTCCGCAGCGCCAAGGAAGTGAATCAGGTTATCGAAACCTTGGGGTCGGGCCAGACCGACATCGTGGTCGGCACTCATCGCCTGCTGCAGAACCAGGTGAAGTTCGCGCGCCTCGGCCTGCTCATCATCGACGAAGAACATCGCTTCGGCGTCAAGGACAAAGAGAAGCTGAAGCAGCTGCGCGCCGAGGTCGACGTGCTGACGCTCACTGCGACGCCGATTCCTCGTACGCTCAACATGGCGATGGGCGGACTGCGCGAGCTGTCGTTGATCACCACGCCGCCGGCTTCGCGTTTGTCGATCAAAACATTCGTATCGCAGTGGGATCCGGCGACCATCCGCGAAGCCTGCTTGCGCGAGATCCGCCGCGGCGGCCAGATCTATTTCGTACACAACGCGGTCGAGACGATCGAGAAAACCGCACGCACGCTGCAGGAGTTGGTTCCAGAAGCGCGCATCGCAGTCGGTCACGGCCAGATGCGCGAACGCGAGCTCGAACAAATCATGCTCGACTTCTATCACCAGCGCTGCAATGTGCTGGTGTGTACGACCATCGTCGAAAGCGGCATCGACGTGCCTTCGGCGAACACCATCATCATCGATCGCGCCGACAAGCTCGGTCTCGCGCAATTGCATCAGCTGCGCGGCCGCGTCGGTCGCTCGCATCACCAGGCGTATGCGTACTTGATGACGCCGCCTCGCAATTTGATGACTGCGGATGCGGTGAAGCGCCTGGAAGCGATCGAGTCGCTGGAAGATCTGGGCGCAGGCTTCACGCTGGCCACGCACGACTTGGAAATTCGCGGTGCCGGCGAGTTGCTCGGCGAGGAACAGAGCGGCCAGATCCAGGAGATCGGCTACGCGCTGTATATGGAAATGCTGGAGCGCGCGGTCAATGCGTTGAAGTCAGGCAAGGTGCCGCAGCTCGATCAGCCCATGCATCAGGGGCCGGAAGTGGATCTGCACGTGCCCTCGCTGCTGCCAGACGATTATCTGCCGGACGTGCATCTGCGCCTGGTGCTCTACAAGCGCATTGCCGCCGCTAAGAACATCGAGGAACTGCGCGAACTGCAGGTCGAGATGATCGACCGCTTCGGCCTGCTGCCGCCGCCGGCGAAGAACTTGTTTCGTATCGCCGAGTTCAAACAAACGGCTCGCACGCTGGGCTTGCGCAAGATCGACGTCGGCCCCGGCGGCGGCTCGGTCACATTCGAGAGCGACACCAAGGTCGAGCCCGGCGCGCTGATCCGCTTCGTCCAGCGCAATTCGCGCACGCATCGGCTCGAAGGCGGCTCGAAACTGCGCTTCACTCTGAAACTCGAACAGGACGAGCTGCGTTTCAGCGCCGTGGAGCAATTGCTCACCGAGCTGAGTCGCACCACGCCGACGCCGAGCGAACGAGCCGCCGAGCAGGCGCGCGAGAAAGCAATTGCCGCGGCAGCCAACAAGAGTCAGCCGTCCAGCGCCAGAGAAACACCGGATAAATCCGGCAACCGCCAGCGCACGAAACGCTAAACTGTGACTATGACCCATTCAGCATTCTGGTCTCGAAAGCTTGGTCTCGGGCTGCTCGCAGCGGCGTTGCTTTCTGTAGGTCCCGCAGTCGCGCAGCAAGCGGCGCCGACGCCGGGACTGCAGTCGTACGATGTGGAGCTGCTGATCTTCCGCAATCTCGGCGGCCGGGAAACTCCGGAGAGCTGGGGCGTCGAAGCGGCGAACGACACGCAGCGCCTGGCGATTCCGGATGACGAGCCCGGCGCGGGGGAAGCGCCCGCCCCCACTGCGCCCACTGCCAGCTTCCCTTCGCTGCCCGCTTCGAAAATGAAGCTCACCGCCATCGAAGAAACCATGCGTCGCAGCCGCGCCTACCAGCCGCTTGCTCACATCGGTTGGACGCAGCCCGGCTTCGCTCGGAACGCGGCGAAATATCTGTCGGTAAATTCGCTGGTGCCGGCCTCGTCCGGCCTGCAAGGCCAGATCGCGCTGTCGCGCGGCCGTTATCTGCACCTGACGTTGGATCTGGAACTGGAGTCGCAGGGCGAATCGCCGCAGCGCTATGTGCTGCGACAGACGCGCCGCATGCGAAGCAACGAGCGGCACTACATCGACAGCCCGAAATTTGGAGTGATCGCGGTGATCACGCCGACCGGCAGCGATACACCGAACTAATCGGCCTCGCGACTCACGACGCGATTGCGGCCCAGCTCCTTCGCGTCCTTGAGCGCCTTCAATCCCAGCTCATACAAACGTTCCGGCGCGGCATCGTGCGGCGGAACCATGGAAACGACGCCGGCGCTGGCAGTCACATAACGAGACACGTTGGACCGCGGATGATGAATCGCGAGATCCCGCACTCGGCCCAGCACAGCTTCGGCGAGCTTCGCCGCCTGCGCCAGATCCAAGCCGGTGGTCAGCGCTGCAATCTGATCTTCATCGAAACGACCGCATAGGTCGCTCGCGCGACGGAAACATCCGCCGATCACGCGGGAGATGCGTTTCAACGACTGATCCGCGCCGGGCTTGCCGAACGTATCTTTATACGTCGCGAAACAGTCCAGATCGAAAACCAGGAAGCTCAGCCGCCGCGTCTCACGCTGCGCCAGGCCCCAGTCTCGCTTCACCAGCTCTTCGAAATACGTCCGGCGCAGCAGGCCGGTGAGCTTGTCGTCGCGCAGATAAGCCATCATGGTCTGCGTGTTCAGCGCCGGATCGTTCTTTTCGCGCGACTCGTTCAGCCGCAGCCGGTCGCCGACCTCGCGATGAAAACCTGCGAAGTGCGTCACATTGCCGTTGCCATCGCGCAGCGGCTGAATCGTGACTTCGTGCCAGAACATCGTGCCGTCGCGACGATAGTTGCGCAGCGTGGTCTGGCAGGAGGAGCCGCTGCGCAGCGCCGAGCGGATCTTGTCCAGGCCTTCCTGTTCATGATCGTCGCCCTGCAGGAAGCGCAGGTTGCGGCCGCGGATATAGCTGGCTTCGTAGCCGGTGAGCTTCTCCATCGCGGCGTTTACATACAGGACGGGCCAGTCCGCGGCGCGGGCGTCGCAGATCACCACCCCATCCGGGGCGGCTTGAAACAAGCTCTGCAGCAACGTTGCATCGAGGCTCATGTTTTATGAATCCAGGCGGAGATCGGGCCGTTCCATACAGCCTTTGATGGCTCCTTCGCAGGCCTGCCAGTCATTCGAAGCGCGGAGCGCCTCCCGGGTCAATCCCGGCTTGCCGTGCAGGCGGGCCATGCGAACTTGACTTAAAGGATCTCCGCTCCCCCGCAAAGATTCGATGACCTGGAGCACACCTTGGCGATTGTTACAAAGCGAAAGCACGTCGCAGCCCGCTTCCAGGGCCGCTTCGGCCCGGTCCCGCATGTCGCCGACGATGGCGGCGCCGGCCATCGACAAGTCATCGGTAAATATTGCGCCGGTGAATCCCAGCCGGCCGCGCAGCTCGTTGTACATCCAGCGGCGCGAAAAGCCGGCCGGCCGTTCATCGACTTCGGAAAACACCACGTGGGCCGCCATGATGGAGGCCAGGCCGTTGTCGATCAGCCGTCGATACGGGGCGATGTCCTCATCCATGTCCACCAGCGGGCGGCGGTCTACGGGCATGGCCACGTGTGAATCGGGCGCGACGAAGCCGTGACCCGGGAAATGTTTCGCGCAGGCCGCCATGCCCGCCTCCCGCATGCCGCCCATGAACGCGATGGCGAGCTCGGAGACCACCTGCGGATCGCGATGAAAGGCACGATCGCCGATCACCGAGCTGACGCCGTAGTCCAAATCCACACACGGGGCGAAACTCATATCGATGCCGACGGCGCGCAGCTCGGCCGCCATCAGCCAGCCGCATTGCCGGGCGAGCAGCTTGCCGGCGACCGGGTCCAGGTCATATTCCCTGCCGATCATTCGCATCGGCGGCAGCACCGTGAAGCCTTTGCGGAACCGCTGCACCCGCCCGCCTTCGTGATCGACGGTGACCAGCAGCGGCGGCGAACGGATAGCGCGGATGTCCGCGACCAAACGTTCCAGCTGCTCGACGCTTTCGAAATTGCGAGTGAACAGGATGACGGCGCCGACCAGCGGATGCGCCATCAAGTCGCGGTCTTCCTCGGTCAGGGTCTTGCCCTGCACGTCGATCATCAGCGGGCCTAATGTCATAGCGCGACGACTACTTAGTAAACAATGCGATGGATTCGACGTGCGCCGTGTGTGGAAACATATCCATCACACCGGCAGCGCGCAGTTTATAACCATGTTCGTGCACGAGAATGCCGGCATCGCGCGCGAGACTGCCCGGGTGACAGGAAATGTACAACACTGTGCCCGCACCGGACTTAGCGACCAAGGGCAGCACTTCTTTAGCGCCGGCGCGCGGCGGATCCAGCAAAACCTTGTCGAACTTGCCGGCCCAGCGCGCCGAGGCGATCGATTCATCGGCGAGATTGGCCGCGAAAAACTGCGCATTCGCGAGACCGTTGCGCTCGGCGTTGGCGCGAGCCCGAGCGACCAGCCCCTCCTCGCCTTCCACACCGACGACCTCTCCAGCCCGGCGAGCCAGCGGCAGTGAGAAATTGCCCAGGCCGCAAAACAGATCCAACACCCGGTCGGTGGGTGCGGGCGCCAGCATGGTCACGGCGCGTTCGATCATTTGCTGATTCAGCGGCCCGTTCACCTGCACGAAGTCGGTGGGCTGGAACTGCAACGTGACATCGAACGCCGGCAGCCGATATTCCAAAGGCTCGCCCGTGGCATCGACCGGTGCGACGGTCTCGTATCCGCCGGGCTGCAGAAACATTTGCACCGAATGCGCGGGACCGAATTCACGAATCAGCTCCAGGTCGGCATCGGTCAGCGGTTCGAGTACTCGAATCACCAGCGCCACGGCGTTATCCGCGACGGCCACTTCGATCTGCGGCACGCGATTGCGGACGCTCAGCCTGGTGATCAAGTCGGACAGGGGCTCGATCAGCTGATCGATCGGCGCCTGCAGAACTTCGCAGCGTTTCAAGTCCGCGATGTACGGCGTGCTGCGCTCACGGAATCCAACGACAGTGCGATTCTTTTTCGGCACCCAGCGCGCGGCGAGACGAGCACGGCGACGGTAGTTCCACACGGCGGACTGCAGCGGCGGCAATATTTCATCCGGCGTGACTTTGCCGATGCGTGCGAGCGCTTCGGTCAACTGCCGCTGTTTGAATTCCAGCTGACGCTCACCAGACAGATGTTGCAACACGCAGCCGCCACACACACCGAAGTGCGCACAGCGCGGCTCGACGCGATCCGGCGAAGGCTCGATGACTCGCAGCAGCCGGCCTTCATCGAAATTGCGATTACGTTTCAGGCGCTGCCATTCGACCACCTCGCCGGGCAGCGCATCGTCGATGAATACAGTCTTGCCGTCGACGTGCGCGACGCCGCGACCTTCATGAGAGATATCCGTGATCGTCGCCGTTTCCGGCTGACGCGAGGCGCGGCCGCGTGGCTGCGCGCTCATGTGGGCAGCTCCCACGCCGCGACGAATTCTTGAAAGTGAGGTTTGCCCTGCGCCTGGAGCACGTCGCGGACGCGCGCGACTTCGGCTTGATATTCGTCTTTCAACAAGCGACCGCGCATCATCTCGAAGCGCAGATAGATCAGGAAAGTATTCAGCACATCCGTTTCACAGTAATTGCGGATCACGTCGAGCTTGCCGTCGCAATACGCGTCCCAGACTTTATCGCCGCTCATGCCGAGCTTGCCGGGCAAACCGAGCAACGTTGCGGCAGCCTGCAAACTCACGCGGGCGCGGCTTTGAAAGCTCGACAGCACGTCCATCAGATCCATGTGCCGCGAGTGATAGCGGTTCAGATAGTTGTTATAGCGAAACGCCTGATCTTCTTCGCCCGATTCCCAATAACGAGGCGCGACGATGCCGTGACGGAGCGCCCGATAGTGCAGCACCGGCAGATCGAAACCGCCGCCGTTCCAGGACACGAGGTCCGGCGTGTATTTTTCGATGCCGTCATAGAAACGTTGGATGATCTCGGCCTCGGGCGCGCCCGGCTCGCCCAACGACCAGACTTTGAAGGTATCGCGCGAACGCAGCGCCACCGAGATCGCGATGATCCGATGCTGCTCGTACGACAGGAACTCGGTGCCGGACTCTTCGCGGCGCTTGGCCTGCATCACGTAGCCGACCTGCCGATCGCTCAGATCGCCCAGGTCATAGATGCGGCGCCCGAGCTCGACGTCGGGAATGGTTTCGATGTCAAATACAAATATTGGCATGGGCAAAAATGGGCATGAGTGAAGCTCAAGCGTTTCGACGCATCAGGACCGCCACCGCCACCACCAGCCCGGCTTCGTCAGTCAGCGTGATGTGACCTTCACCGATGCCGAGGCGCTCGCGCACTTCCTGGCCGCGCTCGGACCAGATGATCCCGGGCCGGCCGAATTCATTCGCTGCCACGCCCACGTCGCGGATCCAGATGCCATTCGCGAATCCCGTCCCCATCGCCTTGACGATCGCTTCCTTGGCGGCGAACCGCATGGCGAGGAAACGTCCCGGACGGCTCTGGCCGCGAAACGCATCCGCTTCCGAAGGCAACAGCAAACGTTCCACAAAGCGCTCGCCGTACTTTGCGTGCAGCCGTTCGATGCGCTGGATCTGCACGACGTCGGTGCCGATGCCGTAAATCATCGCGCCGTCATCGGCCGCGGGCCTGCAGCATCAGGCGCTTCATTTCCGTCACCGCCGGCGCGAGACCATGAATGACGGCATGCGCGACGATCGCGTGGCCGATGTTCAATTCCACGATCTCGGGAATCGCCGCGATGGGCTGAACGTTGTGATAGTGCAAGCCATGGCCGGCATGCACGGTGAGACCGAGACTCGCCGCATGACGAGCCGCTGTTTCGATGCGCTTGAGATCGCGAGCGCGATGCTCACCGACCGCTTCGGCATATGCGCCCGAATGTAACTCGACGACCGGCGCGCCGGTGCGTACTGCCGCTTCCAACTGTGCCGCATCCGGATCGATGAACAGCGAGACGCGGATGCCGGCGTGCGACAGCTGGCTCACCACTTTCTTCAGTGCGTCCTGCTGGCCGATGACATCGAGCCCGCCTTCGGTCGTCACTTCAGTGCGCTTTTCCGGCACCAGGCAGCAGTCGGGCGGGCGCACTTCCAACGCGATGCGCACCATCTCCTCGGTCGCGGCCATCTCCAGGTTCAGGCGCGTCTGCAACGCGTCCTTGCACATCCGCACATCGCGGTCCTGAATGTGCCGACGGTCCTCCCGCAAATGAATGGTGATGCTGTCGGCGCCCGCCTGCTCGGCGATCAGCGCAGCAAACAGCGGATCCGGATAGGTCGTGCGTCGCGCCTGCCGGAGCGTGGCGACGTGATCAACGTTGACGCCCAGATGTATCGATTGAGAGTGAAGCATTTGAGAATGCTGTCATTTTCCCTTTCGCAACGCCAGCATCACTTGCCGGCTGCGCAGCTCGCGACCATCCAGGCAGCGGTCCAGCGCGGCCCGCAGCAAGCGCCGGGCATCGGCGCAGACAGCGGCATCGGCAAGATCCTCCCGAGCTAACGAGAGCAGCGTTGCTCCGGAGTACACAGTGGCCCCACTCCAATCGACATGTTCCATCACTGCGTGCACACGCACCGGCCCTTGTTCCAAGCGATAGTGATACGAAGCATCCGGCTGGATCGGCAGGTCGTCGTGAACATCGCGATCCAGCGCGAGCCCGTAGCCCAGTGCTTCGAGCAGGCGTTTTTCGAACAGCCGCAGCGGCCGCACCGGATCTTCCTGTTTGAGCAGATCCAGTGTTTGTGAGTACAGCGCGAACACATCGGGATGGCTGTCGTGACGCGCGAACAGCTTCAGCAGCAGCTCATTGAGATAAAAGCCGTGCACCAGCCGATCGGGCGGCAGCGGCTGCATCGCGCCATCGAACTCGGCACCAGTGAGCTGGCCGGCTTCGCCTCGTCCGCTCCAGGACACGAGCAGACGATTGAAGGGCTGCAGGACCGAGATCAGCGACGACGAGCCGTTACCTCGCGCGCCGCGAGCAAACACCGACACGCGCCCATGATCGCGCGTGAACAGCTCCAGAATTCTGCTCGTGTCCCGGTACGGTCGATGGTGCAGAACGTACGCGGGTTGCAGCTGAATGCGGCGCGCGTCGCTCACGGCGCCTCACATTTCGTAGCCCAGTTGTTTCAGGGCCATTTCGTTGTCCGACCAGTTCTCCTTCACCTTCACCCACAGTTCCAGGTGCACCGGCTGGCCGAACAAGTTGGACATCTCGATGCGCGCCGAGCGGCCGACTTCCTTGAGCTGCTCGCCGCCCTGGCCGATGACGATGGCTTTCTGGCCAGTGCGCTCTACCCAGATGACGGCGTTGATCAGCAGGCGCCCGTCTTCTTCCTTGAACTGCTCGATCATGACAGTCAGTCCGTACGGCAATTCCTGGTGCAATCGTAGCGTGAGCTTCTCGCGCACGATTTCCGCCGCCTGAAATTCGCGACTGCGATCGGTGATCTGATCCGCCGGAAAATGCGGCGGCGACAACGGCAGGTGTCGCGCGATGACGGACGGCAGCTGCTCGAGATTGCTGTTCTTCAGCGCCGACATCGGCACGACTTCCACAAAGTTCGCGCGCAGGCTCACTTCCTGGATGAACGGCAACATGCGCTCGCGCGGGTGCACCTTGTCGACTTTGCTGAGCACCAGGATGATGGGCCGGTTCTGTTCCTTGAGCGCTTCCAGCACGCGCTGGTCGTCTTCGCTCCAGCTCAACGATTCGACCACGAACAAATTCACATCCGCATCCTGCAAAGACGCGAGCGCGGCGCGGTTCATGTGACGATTCATCGCGCGGCGCGCGGACGAATGCATGCCCGGCGTGTCGACGAAAATGATCTGTGCTTCGGGCCGCGTGAGAATGCCGAGAATGCGATGACGCGTGGTCTGCGGCTTGGGACTGACGATGCTCACCTTGCGGCCGAGCAAGGCGTTGAGCAGCGTGGATTTGCCGACATTGGGCCGGCCGACGATCGCGGCGAACCCGCAACGATAGTTCGCTGGAATCTCCGGGTCCGCGGAGTCGGTCAAATCGGGGCCCACATCGTCGGTCACAATATTCCCTGCTGCGTCTCTTTGAGTGCGTTCAACAACAACTGTGCGGCGGCCTGCTCGGCGCGGCGCCGGCTCGGGCCGCTCGCCGATACCTTCAGTCCCAGCGAGCTCACCGCGCAGCGCACCTGGAAGAGCTGATTGTGCGCCTCGCCGGAAATAGATTCGACTGCATATGATGGCAGCGGCAATCCGCGCGCCTGCAGCGCTTCCTGAAGCCGCGTCTTGGGATCTTTCAATTCTGCCGCGCTCGGCAGTCGATCCAGCCTCGGCACGAACAACCGTTCGACGACGCGAGCCGCAGCGTCGAAGCCGCCGTCCAGGTACACCGCCCCAAACAAAGCTTCGAGCGCATCGGCCAGAATGGATTTGCGTCGGAAGCCGCCCGACTTCAGTTCGCCCGAGCCGAGCCGCAGCTGATTGCCGAGATCGATTTCGGCGGCGATGACGGCGAGCGATTCGCCGCTGACCAGGCTGGCCCGGAAGCGCGACAGATCGCCTTCGTCGGCATCGGTGAATTCGTCGAACACCAGCTTCGCGACCACGCAGTTCAAAACTGCGTCGCCGAGGAATTCGAGGCGTTCGTTGTGGGAGCCGCCGGCGCTACGGTGAGTCAGGGCCGCTTCGAGCAGGGCCGTGTCGCGACAGTCGTAGCCGAGCGCATCGCGCAGCCATTCGCTCGGCGTTTTCACCGCCGGCTCATCCCAAATGGAAAGTTAAGGCTTTGCGACATCGACCGTCTTGTCGAAATCGACCACCAGCGACACGTTGGCGATGAACGGCGACTCCGCCCGGTACCAGGCGCGCATGGTGTAGCCGCCGTTCGCAGCTTTTTTGATCTCGATGTCCTTGGGCTGCAGGCTGTTGATGTCCTCGATCGTCCAGCGACGGATCAACGAGGTCCGCAATGTCTGCGGTGACGTGGCGCCGGCTTCTTCCTTGGCGGTCTGCTCCAGCGCACGGGCCACGGCCATGTATTCCATGTAAAGCGGAAACAGGCGGATGACGCCATACAAACCGAAGCCGATGACCGCGACGATGCACAACATGCCCAGGAACGTCGCGCCACGCTGACGAGAACGCATGCTCACACTCCGCTGCACGATAAATGGCGCCAAAGATAACCCCATTCAGCGGATCGGATCGCCGATCCGGTCCCAAATCGGCGCGTTCGGCAGGTTCCAGTTCAGCCAGATGCGCACTGCCTTGCCGACCAGGTTGCGCTCGGGCACGAACCAGACCTCGGGGAAACGGCTGTCCCGGCTGTTGTCGCGGTTGTCGCCCATGAAGAAGTAGTGGCCTTCGGGCACCACTTCATCGTAATCCCGCGTGTAGCGGTCGGGGATGAACAACACGGAG
>CAMLEO010000187.1 GCA_946478975.1 uncultured Steroidobacter sp. | reverse complement strand
CTCCTGCAGCTCGTTCTCCGCGACCGGAGTAAACGTGTCGCCCGCCTTGAACACACCGCCGACGCGCAGCTCCCCCGCTTCGTCGGACACTTCGATGCGCGTCGAGCCGTATTTATTCATCCGAGCGGCGACTGCGCGCAGCGGCTCGTCGTCGAATATGAGTTTTCCTTCGCGCCACGCCAGCGCCTGCACCGGATCGATGCCTTCGCGCAAGCTGACCTGGCCATTGTCGGCAATACGCAGTTCCTGGCGCGGATACATTTGTATATGTGAGTTCGGCACATCGCGCGTCGTCACTGCAACGCTGCCTTCGACCAGCGTCACAACCACATCGCTCGACTCACGTTCGACGCTGAACACCGTGCCCAACGCTGTCACGATGCGCGGACCGACGCGAACCTTCAGCGGCCGTGTGATGTCCTTGGCGACCTCGAAGTTCGCCCGGCCGCCGATCAGCTCCAGGTTGCGAACATCGGGCGTATATCTCACGCGCACTTCGGACAATGCGTCGAGCGACAGGCGCGAGCCGTCGGACAGCACGATCACTCTTTGCTCGCCATGCGCGGTCTTGAGAACCTGCTCGGCCGGCGGACGCATCGAGTACCACACCGCGCCGATGATCGGCGCTAGCGCTAACAAACAAACCGCCGCAGCGATTGCACGCCAATCCCACTTGCGCTCCGCTCGCTGCGCCCGACCCAACGCAGCGTGACGCATGGCCAGCACTTTGGGCGCGGTCGCATGCTCACCGACATTGATCCAAGCCGCGAGCGCTTCATCGAACGCGCGCTCGTGGCGCTCGTCCTGATTGCACCAGAGCTCGAAGCGCTCCAGGTCCAGGTCGCTCGGATCGTTATGAAGCCGCACGACCCAGGCCGCGGCCTGCTCGCTCACTTCATCGTCCAACCGAGGTTGCAAAGTCTCACTCATTACGCGCGCTCGTTACTCTGCGCCGACCGCTTCATGAGCAGCGACAGCGCCTTGATGATGTACTTCTCGACCGAGCTCACCGACACTCCCATGAGCTCCGCGATCTGCGCGTGCTTCATGCCTTCCAGGCGATGCAGAATGAATGCGTCCCGACTGCGCTCGTCCAGCTCTTCGAGCACGCTCATCACCATCGTCAGCGACTGGCGGCTGTCGAACACGCGCTCGGGCGACAGCTCTTCGACGTCGGGCTGGTGATGCGTGAGCTCGACCAGGTGACTCTGATGCGTCTTGCCGCGGCGGGATCGATCGCGCAGCAGATTGACGGCGGTTCGAAATACGAACGCTTCGGGATTGTCGATCGCTTCCACGTCGAGCCGCCGCACCAGGCGCAGAAACACTTCCTGCGTCAGGTCCTCGGCCTCGATGCGTGAATGCACGCGACGCTGGAAATATGCCGTGAGCGGCTGGCGATAGGATTCCGACAGCCGGCGGAGGAAGGCCTCGCGCGCCGACTCGGTCAACAAATTTGGATGCGGACTCCCGGTCATGGCCGCGCCATCGTCAAGTGGATCTGGCTGGTGGGATTGTATTCCGCCAGCACTCCGGCGGCACGCCGATATTCCATATCGCCGTAAGCCCAGGCGGCGCGCGAGAACAGTTCGAAGCTGCCCTCGTCCGGCCCCGGCTTGAGGTCGGGATAGGGAAACTCCCGCTCGCGCCCGACATAAGGCACGATGTAATTCAGCGCCGCTTTGAACTGTGTCGCACCCTGCCCTCGCCATAAATCGACGTTCACGCAGGCGGCCAGATCCGCCACTCGGGCTGCGGCTTGCAACGCATAGATCGTGTAGTGATAAGCCTTGGTACGCTCCAGCTCACGAGGCATCTTGCCGTCGGCTTCGATCTGCTTCGCCAGGCGTTGTGTTGGAACCTGCTGAATCACGTTGCGTGCCACGTCGTCGCGACGAGCGAATAAAGCGAAGTGCGCGAGTTGGAAGTCATACCAGAGGCCGTGATTGTTGGAAGCGTCGCGTTCCTCTTGTCCGGTCGGGCTGGTCATCATCCAGGTCGTGTAATCAGTGAACCAGCGTTCGAGCCCTGCGATCTCTTGCGGACTCAACACTTTCGCCGGCGCGAGCAGTCCGAGACCTTCGACGACGCGCGTCAACCTCGTTGTGTCCAACACGCCGGCGCCGCGCCCAGGTGTTCTGCCCGGCACGCCTTGCGCGAACTTTGCGTTCGGGTTCATACGAGTCGCGGGATTCAGGAACCACGTGCGTATGAGTTCGGCCGCTTTGACTGCGTAACGTCGATCGTCGCTGAAGTAATACGCGAGCGAGAGCGCTTCGACGGCAGAGCCCAAGCGATCCATTCGGGTGGCATCGAATGCATCGCCATTGCGCTCGGGATTCACTTCGCCGTCGCGACGAATGTACGGCTCGCCGTTCGGGCTTTTCGGGTCGGGCCACCAGTATGGGCCCATGCTCATGTAGTCGTGCTTGTCACCGCTCGGCGGCACCCGAGTTTTGTCGACGACACTGTATGTGGGCCCGGCGAGTGCTTTGTCCGCCCGCTCGAACAGTTGTTTCCACGCCGGATCTTTCGTTGCACGAACCTTGGTCGCTGCGAGCCAGTCCGGACGCCAAAGAAACGTTCTGCGCCCATCGAACGCGTCCGCGTAACCCTGGGACCCTTTGCACACCGGCACATCGGCCGATGCCATCAAGGGCATCAGCATCAACGCGGCCAGCAGCAGGGGTTTGGTCATGGCTCGTGCTCTCAAAACCGGAAGCGTGCTCCGAGGTAGTACTGCGTGCCGCTTTCGCTCACTTCGGTGATCGAATCGCCGCCGGCCTTGTACATCACATCTCGCGTGTTGGTCACATTGAGCGCCTGCAACTTCAGCTGCAGATACTCCGTCAGGTCATACTGTGCCGACAGGTTCAGATAGCCCGAGCTGTCCACGTTGCGCAGCGTATTGCTGTTCGGCTTGGAGTAATCCGACCGGTACACATACGACGCACGCAGCGAGAAACCATACTTCTCCCAATACAGCGACGCATTGCCGGTGTGCTTCGACAACCCTCGCAGATTCGCAGGATCGACATACGGCGCGACCGGCGACGGATCGGGAAACTCGAAGTTAGCTTCCACGTAGTTGTAGCCGCCGGTCACGCCGAAGCCGTCGAACGGCGACGGCAGATAAGTGAACGCGTGGCTGCCGCTCACCTCGAATCCATACAACTCGCGACGCTCCTGGTCGTTCGCCGGCGCGATGGCATTGAACGTCACGAGCTGGCCGTTGGCGACAATCGAGGTCGGGAACGGCTGCGCGGCATCGAACGACGCACCTTTGAGCCACTTGTAGTAAGTGGCGAACGACACCAGCGTGTCCTGCGTGAAATAAAACTCGAGCGACGCGTCCAGGTTCCAGCTCAGCAGCGGCTTCAGGTTCGGATTGCCCGTCGTCGATCTCGCCAGCACACCTTCGACCGTCGTCGCCGTCGCATCGGCGACCGGATTGATGCCGACATTGAATTCTTCGATACCCGTGCGCGACAGTGCGCGATAGCCGGCGAATCGCAGCTTCATCACATCGGTGAGATCGAAGCTCACGTTGGCGCTCGGCAGGACGTAGTTGTAATCGCCTGACCCGCTGATCTGCGTGAGCGTGCCCGGCACGACCGTGATCGTCGCCGCCGCTCCGCCGACCGACGGCGTGACCAATACGTCGGCGCGATAACCTTTGGAGTCCACCGTCGTTCGCACATAACGCACGCCGAAGTTGCCGTTCATCGGCTTGGACCACAGCTCGGACGCGAAATTGGACATCACATAGAACGCAGTGATTTTTTCGGTGACGTCGATGTCTTCCGGCCCGCGCGAGTCCGACTTCAACGGCAGCTTGTCCTGGCCGGTGTAGGTGCGGAACACGCAATCGTTGTTCCACAGCGCCCACGAGTTCACATTGGTCGGCGACTCGGTCATGAACGACGACGTCGAGAACGGCCGTCGACAATCCCGGTTTGCGGCTGCGACCAGCTGCGCGGGCGTGCGGCCGTCATAGGCGATCGGAATCGGCAGGTCGGTATTGTTGTTCGCATCGTTGGTGCGCTGGTGGTCGGAATAACGCACACCGGACTTGATCGCCGTCAGGAAGCCGCCGTCGAGCTCGTAAGTCACATCGAAGCGCGCCGCTCCGATTTCGTCGTAACGATCGGTCACCAGGCGATAGCGCGCGTAGTTGGTGTTCTGCGCCAGCGTCGTCGTCAGGAAGTTGTCGGGATTGGTGACGTCGAAGTTCGTGAACGTCACATCCGGCACTTCGTCCCGCGAGCGATCGAACAAGTACGTCACGCGCTGCGCCGAGCGCATGTTGGTCGCCTTCTGCAGCTCGGTGCGATGTGACTTGGAATACGACAGGTCGCCGGAAACGATCCAGCGCTCGTGATCCCAGGTCACCGTCGCGCCGCCGCCCTTGTATTCCTCTTCACGCAGCCGCCGCTCCATCTGCACTTCCAGATTGGAGTTGCCGACATAGCTGATCAGCGAGCCGGTGCTGAAATCGTTGCCCTGGCCACCGATCACCAACGGCTGAATGCCACGCGCCGCCTCAGTGATCGCGAGTACATTGCGCAGTTCGAGGCTGTCGCGCTTGGAATATTGGCCGTCCAATGTGACATCGAGATCGTCGGTCGGCTTCCACTGCACGGTGCCGATTGCGCCGTCGCGGACTTCGCTCGTTTCTTTCTGTTGGAAACTGCGCGAGGCGGTGGCGAAATAACGCGGGCCGACGGTCATACCGGCGCCGCCGGTGTTGTTGCAGTTGACGGCGCTCGCCGCCGCGCTCACCGCCGTCGTCACGCACGGCGTGAACGTCGAGTTGGTGATGTAGTAATCCTCGGGCGCCGCCTGGTCCTGGTGCTGATAGCCGATGCTGACGCCGATATCGCCGATGCCGGTCTTGAAGCTGTCGATGTAGGAAACATTGGAGCGGTCGCCGATGCCGTCGCGGCCGCGGATGTCGGCGTCCTTCGGCAAGTACACGCCGCGGAGCTCGCCTTGAATGCGGCGCTTGTCGAAATCCAGCGGCTTGATGGAGCGCAGCTCGACGACACCGGCGATGCCGCCTTCGGGGAAATCGGCCTGCTGCGACTTGTAGACCAGCACGCCGTTGACCAGCTCGGACGGGAACTGCTGAAACGCGACCGAACGGTCCGGGCCGGCGGTGCTGACTTCGCGGCCATTGAACGTGGAGAAACTCAAGGTCGGGCCGAGGCCGCGGACCGACAGCTCGTTGGCGTTGCCCTTGAAGCGGTCGCCGGCGACGCCGGTGATGCGTTCGAGCGTGTCGCCGACGGAATTTTCCGGCAGCTGGCCGATCTCGTCGTTGATGATGCCGTCGACGATGACCGGCGAGGCCCGCTTCATCTCGATGGAGCTGCGCTGAGTTTCGCGCACCCCACTGACGACGACTTCTTCGAGCTGCTGCGCGTACGACGGCAGGCTGACGATGGACGAGACCAGGATGAACGACAGGGCTCCGCCTGCCGACCCAGAACGCTTCATTAATCCCCCACGAATCCATGCGCCGGTTTTGGAACCGGCTGCCAGTGGGGGCGCCCTTCCTCGGGCGCCCCTTGGGGATTACGACGCGCTTGGGCGGTGAGTCCTCAAACGCTGAGCTGCTGGGGCTTCTCCTCTACCGTCACTTTCGCGCCCCAGACCGCATAGAACAGCACGTACAGCTCGCAGATCGCGGTCAGCAGGAAGGACAGCTGCAGACCGAACGCGTCCGCCAGCTTGCCCTGAACGACCACCAGCGCGCCGCCGGCGATCGCCATGATCAGCAGGCCCGAGCCTTCTTCGGTCAGCGGCCCGAGGCCGCGAATGCCGAGCGTGAAAATGGTCGGGAACATGATGGAGTGGAACAGGCCGACGCTGATCAGGCTCCACATCGCGAGCTTGCCGGTCGCAAACACCGTAATCATCATCACGACGAACGCGCCGATGCTGGCGCCCGCCAGCACCTTCTCGGCCGGGATGCTGCGCATGAGCTGGCTGCCGGCGAAGCGGCCGACCATCATTCCACCCCACAGCAGGAACAGGTAATGCGAGGCGTCCGAGTGGGTGAGATTGCCGATCTCGGGCGAGGACACGAAGTTGATGAACAGGTTGCTGACGCCGATCTCGGCAATCAGATAAATGAAAATCGCCGGGATGCCCAGAATCAGGTTGCGATGTTTCCACAGCGAATGGTTCTTGCGCTCGGCCGCATCGAGCCGGCGTGCCTGGGCATTCAGGTCCGGCAGCTTGTAACGCGCGATCACGACCGCCAGCACCACCAGCACCATCGCCACGATGAAATAAGGCAGCTGCACCGACTGCGCGTCCGCCAGGCGCTGCTCCATCGTCAACGCGGCGGCGCCGCCTTCGATGTTGCCCGAGGCGCTGCGGCTCAGGATCAAATAACCGCCGAACAGCGGCGCGAACGTCGTGCCCATCGAGTTGAACGCCTGCACCAGGTTCAACCGCGACGACGAGCTTTCCGGCGGGCCGATCACTGCGACGTACGGATTCGCGGCCACTTGCAACAGCGTGATGCCAGCGGCAATCACGAACAGCGCAGCCAGCACCACGCCGTAGGAAGGAATGCGAGCCGCCGGAATCATCATCAACGCGCCGACCGCCATGATCAGCAGGCCGACCACCATCGATTTCTTGTAACCGATGTTCTCGATCAGCTTCGCGGCCGGAATCGAGGCGAAGAAGTAAGCAATGAACCACACCGACTCGATCCACGTGGTCTGCGTGTAGGACAGGTCGAAGACCGAACGCAGGTGGGGCAGCAGCGTGTTGTTGATGACGGTGATGAACCCCCACATGAAGAACAGGCTGGCCAGCAACGAAAGCGCAGATCGCGTGTTCGTCGTCAGCGGCTGCACGTTCGCATTGAGGGTAGACGAGATCGGGGGCCCAGCCATGCACACTCCTGTTCGACCCACCGGGACGGCGGGCAATTGTCTGAGTATAGCCAACGCCGGTGGCGAGGTGCACCTTAAGATTGCGCGAAGGCTCGGCGTCAGGGTTTTGACGCGGATTCCTCGCAGGGTCGAGCGCGATAAGTCTCGCCCTTCACCACGGTTTCACCCGCGATGTGACAGAAGCGCGGCTTGTGCTCCCGGCGGCCTCCGTCGTTGTCGAGCAGGAATCCGCCACTGTCGATGGGATTTTGCGGGTTCGGGACCGCCACCTCGAAATGCACGTGCTCGAGCATCGCGCAGCCCACTGCGGCCTCGTATCCCAGCAACGTCCCAGCCTGCACCTCGCTCCCCACCTTCAGTTTGGCCAGGCCCGTCACCGAGCCCCGCGCCAGGTGCGAGTAGTTGCTCCACTCGCCGTTTGGATGAGCGATCCAGACGTAATTGTTGTGACAATCCGCCGCCGCTCGCCCGCTCTGCTGCTCGCCATACGCGTCCTGAATCGCCACCACCCGCCCCGCCGCCGCAGCCACCACACGGTACGGCTTGCTACCGTTGACCGCGAAGAAATCAATGCGCCCTTGCGGGCGGTGGGACGTGAAGTCATCGAAGACCTTCACGTCGGTCGCGTCGTCATAAGGCAAGCGATATATGCCCTCGCTCGGCGTGACTGCCAATTCGTCGGCAGTGGCAGCGGCAGTCAGGAGACAGGAGAGAAGCAGGAGGCGAATCGGCTTGATCATGCGCGTGAGCGTACCAAGCAACCCGGATTTGAACACCCTTCGGCTCGTCCGAAAACCGTCGGGCTGGTGAGGGAATTCAGCGCGAGATGTCGCTCATACATTGAGGGAGGGAACCGCAGTTTCAAACTAACTACCAAGGAGCGGAAATGAAGGGTGATGCTCGGAATATATCCTATCGCGCGCTGGCGATGTTGCTATGGACAGTGGTATGCACTGGTTCGGCGTGGGCACAGACGGAGGATGCAGCCCCCTCGGTCACATTGTCGTGCCCGAATTGCACCACGTGGTCACAAATGCAGTCGGTAGCGAACAACTACTTCAATCAATACAAAAACGTCACGCCGCCGGGGTTCCCTGCAGGGAAGAAGATGCGGCCCTGTGTATGGTCATGGTGGAGTCCAATCGGCGAGCCGGTGGAATATTACTACCCCAACTGCAGCGTGGCAGTCGTCATCAGCACAACCTACCCTCTCACAGGATCGTTTGAGTTCTCGCGCCTGGACGATGGTGTAGTTACCACGCAGGGCTTGCATACGCCGAATGACGTCTCGCTGCGCGAGTTCGACAACTATCTGACCGCGCGATCGGCAAAGTTGCCGCCGATCAACATCCCATCCACCCTGAACCACACAGATCCACCTGAGCTCCTGACACAGTACCTCCAGACTCAACTCACGCCAACCGTTCCCGGGCAGATCGACACCGAGTTCTGGCACGGTATCTTGAATCAGGGCCAATTCGTTCGAGTGCGATTCAACAATGCCCAAACAGGCCAGAGCTACTGGATCTACGTGGGAGACTCCATCACTGTTCAATACGCCAACGGATACACCGAGAAGTTCAAATTCGTAAGCTTTGCGTCCACGGCCGCATGGGAAAAAGTGGAAGGTTCTCTGCGCGATCAAAACGGACGCAAACCGTCGGATCCGAACCCCGATACCAACGAGTCGAATGCCTCGGCCGTCGAATACTCGACTAGTGGAAGCGGCGGAGACGTGTTCACATTTCTTGCTGTGCCCGTCGAGTACAACGTTCCGGGATCCCGAATCGATCGGCAAGGCGTAGTCTTCATCACGCAAATCGTTCAATCGCCTTTTGGCGGCGACAAACTATTGTTGTTCATGGAGTAACTCGTCGAGGCGGGGCGAGCCGTTGCTGGCTCGTCCCGCGCCACGAGAGAAACGAAGAATATGAGATCACTTGGGCTATGAAGACAAAGACGATGGTCATGTGTGCAGCAGGCGTGGCGCTCATCGCGGCGCTCACAGCCGCACTCATGCAGATCGGCTCGCCCGAGCCACAGAAGTCTTCGGCGATAAAGAGCCAGAATGGTACGGCGCCGAGCGCCTCTCCAGAGGCGAAGAGGCGAGGTGCGGAAGGTTCGTCTGCCGCAGCTGTCGACGGGTCGGCCACGAGTTGGACGCAGCGATTCGAACAATCAGAGAACCTTGCGCAGTTCGTAAGTGAGGCCAGCGCTGCGGCGGATAACGGCGATGCCGATGCGGCATGGCATGTTGCAGATGCCATGAAGAAATGCGGCTTGGTGATCACGAGCCTTCGCAAAGGCGGCACTGAACAGGATTACCAGGCGTTGGTCACCAGCCAGTTCACCACGCGGGAGCAGAGTGCGGCGTTCTCAGCAACGTTCCGGCGCTGCCAGGCGCTCGCCACCGACCCTGCATTTGCGGATTGGGAGCAGCGAAGCGGCGGCAAGATGCTGGCCAGCTACTGGGAAGATCTGGCCCGGGACTTGAACTCTCCAAAAGCCAAAGCTGCAATAGTAATCGAGCAGGGAAGCAACATGACTGCCGCGAAATCCGCTGCCGAGAAGGCGGAAAGGGCGTCGCAACTGCGGGCCACGGCTCGCGAAGTTGTGAGGTCGCGCGATCCGGAAGCGCTTTTTACCCTGGGTACTCGGCTGGCCAATGCAGATATGTCCAAAGATCCGACCTATGGCTTCGCGCTTGCGCTGGCGGCTTGTGATCTCGGCTACGACTGCACCGGTCGTAACGCCAAGAACCTTTGGTCGGCATGCGATCCCACGACCACGTGTACTCCGGAGCGCTCATTCCGCAACGTTGCGGAGGAAATGCTCAGCCCGCAGCAATACGCAGCCGCTGATGCCCTTGCCGAGCAATACAAGGATGCGCTGGCACGCGGGATGTTCAGCGAGCTCGATCGCTTCGTAGCACTCGATGGATCGTCCTTTCAAAACTGAGCGACACAGAACGCGAGTCAAGGATGAAAGCTACGGGTCGATGATCACCACGTGATCTGGCGGCTATGGGGCATACATTGCGGCGACCAGCTGCGCGCGGTGGTTGAGCGCCGCTCGCTGGTTGATGGAGCCCTTATCGGTGATCTCGCCCTGGTCCAGGGATGGGGCGCTGGGCAGCAGGGCGGCCCGGCAGACGCAGCGGGTGCTTGCGGGATTGAGCTTGGCGTGGGCTCGCAGTTTCTCTCGCGCCAGTTTCAAGATTTCCGCATTCCGCACGAGCGCACCGTAGGCAGGCACCTCGGCAAGCCCGAGCAAATGTCCGCACGACCGCAGGTCCGGGATGATCAGCGCGGCGACCCAATCTTCATTCAATCCGGCGAGCACGACGTCCTGCGCAAGCGGCGACAACGCTGCGATCAGCTCGGCGCGCAGCGGGCCGACGCTGACCCAAGTGCCGTTGGAGAGTTTGAAGTCCTCGCCGATGCGTCCATCAAACATCAGGCCGCGCGTCGGGTCGGTGGGATCGATCAAGCGCACGGCATCGCCCAGGCGATAGAAACCTTCTTCGTCGAACGACGCTTTGGTGAGTTCCGCCTGACGCCAATATCCAGGAGTAACCGCCGGCCCACGCACGCGAATTTCTAACTTCTCTTCAACAGGCGTCAGCTTCACCAGGTTGCCTTTCGCCGGCAGACCGATGACGCCGCTGCGCGCAGCCGAAGGCGTGGTGAATGTCACAGACGGGCCGGTCTCCGTGCAACCCAACCCGGCCAGCATCGGCACCCGCATGCCGGCCGCCTTGAGCGAAGCTTCATCGAGCGCGTCCCACGTATGCTGAGCCAGCGACGCGCCGGCGAAGAAATAAGCACGCAGCCGCCGATAAAAATTCCCACGCAGCTGCGCGTCCGCATTCAGGTGATGCGCCAGCATCTCGAAGCCTTTGGGAACATTGAAGTACACGGTCGGCGAGATCTCGCGCAGGTTGCGCAATGTTTCAGCGATGCCCGAAGGCGTCGGCCGGCCATCATCGATATACAACGAGCCGCCGTTGTACAACACCAAACCAATATTGTGACTGCCGCCGAAGGTATGATTCCAAGGCAGCCAGTCGACCAGCACCGGCGGCTCATCCGCGAGGAACGGCAGCACCTGCCGCAGCATCTCCGCGTTGCTACAAAGCATGCGATTGCAAGTGATGACTGCTTTGGGCTGCCCCGTCGAGCCCGACGTCAACAGGAATCGCGCAATCGTCTCCGCGTTCGTACGCTCATGAGCTGCATCGAGCGCCGGCGTGGGCTCCATCTCCAGTTCATCGAGCCGCGTAGCCAAACGACCGCCAACGTCACGATCGCCGACGATCTCCGTCGCGCTCAACATATCCAGACTCAGCGCGCGCTCGAACGAGGCCGTATCGAACGCCACCACCAACCCAGGTGTGAGCAGGCTCAACACATATCGCAGCTTTTGCAGATCCGCAGACGCCTGCGAGTACGACGGCGACACCGGGCAATACGGAATCCCCGCCCACATCGCCGCAAACCCCAGCGTCAGATGCTCGATGCTGTTGCCGGACAAAATCGCAATCGGCCGATCGGCAGACAGATTTCGCGTCAGCAGCCCCGCGGCGATGCGCCGAACGCGCGCGAACATTTCCTGATAAGTAACATTCCGCCACTCGCCATTCGCCTGGCGACGCGCGACGAGCACACGTTCAGGCGCGAGCTGTGCCCAATGTTCGAGCGAATCGATCAACCGCTCCGGAAACTTCGGCAGCTCACCAACCGGCTCGAGCAGCAGGCTGCCATCGCCACGACGCTTGACATTCGTGCGAAACGGATCGGGCGTCCAGTTCAGCGCGGTCAACGGCTCGGCGCGCATAGTCTTAAGTGGCTGCGAGATTCAGGGCGCGAATCGCGTTCTGTTTCAGGATCAAGTCGTGGACTTCGGGCTTGAAGCCGGCTTCCTTGAAGTCCTTGATCCAGCGATCCGGCGTGATCAGCGGATAATCCGATCCGAACAGCATCTTGGTCTTGAGCTGCGTGTTGGCGTAATGAATCAGCTGCGGCGGAAAATATTTCGGCGACCAGCCGGACAGGTCGATGTAAACATTCGGCTTGTGCAGGCAGACCGACAGCGCCTCGTCCTGCCACGGCCATGACGGGTGCGCAATGATGACGGTCATGTCCGGAAAGTCCGCGGCCACATCATCGAGATGAATCGGATTGGAATATTTCAGCCGCAGGCCGCCGCCGCCCGGCATGCCCGTGCCCATGCCCGAGTGGCCGCTGTGAAAGATCGCCGGCAGCTTGGCTTCCGCAATCACTTCATACAACTGATACGCGAGCCGGTCGTTGGGGAAGAATCCCTGCACCGTCGGATGAAACTTGAAGCCGCGGATCACGCCGTCTTTGATCAGCCGCCGCGCCTCGCGCACGCCCATCTTGCCCTTGTGAGGATCGATGCTCGCGAACGCCATCATGATGTCGCTGTTCTCGCGTGCCGCGTCCGCCACTTCTTCGTTCGGAATGCGCCGGGCGCCGACCTCGAACTCCGAATCGACGGTGAACATCACCAGGCCGATCTTGCGCTCGCGATAGTAAGCGATGGTTTCAGCGATCGTCGGCCGCTTGCCGGCCTTGAAATATTTCGAGGACGCTTCTTCGAACGGCTTCCATGCCTCGTCCGGCTCCTGCCGGCAGGACACTTCGGCGTGGGTGTGAACGTCGATGGCGATCAAATCGTTGAGGTTCATCGAGCCCCCTGCTGAGCTTGCCACTGCGCGATGCTGAGCCGACGTTCCACCAGTTCCACCAGCAACGGCGCCGGCTGCCAGTGCATCGGACCGAAAATGTCCTGGTATTTGCGCATGCCGGCGAGCAGCACGTCCAGGCCGATCGTTTCGGCATAAAACATCGGCCCGCCGCGATATCTCGGAAATCCGTAACCGGCGGTCCACACCACGTCGATGTCGGACGCGCGCAGCGCCACGCCCTCGCCCAGAATCCGGAAGCCTTCATTCAACAACGGATACAGGCAGCGCTCCAGGATTTCTTCCCTGGTGTGCGCCCGTGAGCCTACTTTCAGCTCGCGGGCACGCGTTCGCAAGATCTCTATGGCTTCGGGATCGTCGATGCGTGCGCGATTGCCAGGCTCGTACCGGTAGTAACCTTTGCCGTTCTTCTGTCCCAAGCGCCCGGCGTCGTACAACGCGAAGTCCGCCTGGTAGTACGTCGGGTCCGGCGGGAACTGCGAGGCGTTCGCCTTGTGCACGTTCACGCCGACATCGACGCCGGCCATGTCGAACACAGCGAGAATGCCCATCGCCATGCCCCACTCTTCCAGCGCCGAATCGATCTGTCGCGGTGTCGCGCCTTCCAGCACCATGCGCTCGGCTTCGCGCGCGTAGCCTTCCATCATGCGGTTGCCGATGAAGCCGTAACAAACTTTCGCCAGCACTGGCGTCTTGCGCAGCGGCTTCGCCAGATCCATCACCGTGCGAATCACATCCGGCGCAGTCTTGCTCGTGCGCACGACTTCGAGCAGCGGCATCACGTTCGCGGGCGAGAAGAAATGCATGCCGATTACATCGGCCGGCCGCTGGGTAGCCGCGGCGATTTGCTCGATATCGAGCGTGGATGTATTGGTCGCGAGCACCGCGCCGGGCTTCGCAACCTTATCCAGCATGGCGAAGATGCTGCGCTTCAGATCCATGCTTTCGAACACGGCTTCGATGATCACATCCGCGTCGCGAAGATCGTCATAAGACAGGCAGCCGCGGATCAGCGCCAGGCGTTGTGACTTCTCTTCCGCGCTCAGGCGTCCGCGATCGACCATGGATTGATACGTGCGATCGACGTTTGCCATGCCTTTCGCCAGCCCCTGCTCGTTGGCATCGAGCAGGATCACAGGAATGCCGGCGTTGGCGAAGCAGATCGCGATGCCGCCGCCCATCGTGCCAGCGCCGATCACCGCAGCGGATTTAATGGGCCGCGCTTTCACATCGGCCGGCAGGCCGGGAATGCGTCGAGTCTCGCGCTCAGCAAAGAATGCATGCACCGCGCCGCGCGACTCCACCGTTTGTTTGCATTGGTTGACGCGCTCGGTCTCGTACTCCAAGCCTTTCGCGAACGGCAGCGTCGTAGCCGCGACGACCACATCGACTGCCACCTGACCGGCGTTTCGATTTGGATATAACTTGCGCGCCTGCTGACGATGCCGTTCGACGATCTCGGCAGTCGCTGTCTCCGGCTGCACGTGCATCTCGCCGGCTCGCTGCGCCCCGAGCCGATGATCGAGCTCGC
>CAMLEO010000186.1 GCA_946478975.1 uncultured Steroidobacter sp. | reverse complement strand
AACTTCGGTGTCGCCCTGGCCGGTGTCGAAAGCATCGGATGAGAACGACAGGCCGACGCCGGTGATCAAATATTCGATGTTGAGATCTTCGCGCGGGTATTGCGTCAGCTTGAAACGCTTGCCGGTCGCGAGGCCCGCAGCGTCACCCTGGCCGCTCAACACCATGTGCGGCGCCTGCAGCTCTTGAATGCGCAGCTTGGCGATACGCTTGGATTCGGAGCCCTGCATCACCGCCAGTTCGGCCGGATAGTCGAAGATCTCGTAGCTCGAATGCGGATGTTTGCGGCCGATCGTTTCGGTGCTCAGCAACGAAGCGCGCGGCTGCTTGAAATCGTAATCGGTGGTCGCGAAAGCGCCCGGTTGCACGCTCTTGAGGAAAGACCACGAGCTCAAGTGATCGCGCTCGCGTTTGTTCTCCGGCGTGCTCGGCGGATAGAACGGCACTGATTCATAGCCCTTCGCCGCTTCGTGCGCGCTGGAATCGTCCGCCAGCACCATCACGTGACTGGACTGGCTATGCTCGAAGAAATAATAAATGCCTTCTTCTTCGAGCAGCCGGCTGAGGAAATTGAAATCGGTCTCGAGGTATTGGACGCAGAAGTCGCGCGTGGGGTACGAGCCGTTGAGCTTCAGCTTGTAGTCGGTGAAGCCCCAGGCCTTGCACACCTCCTGGAAGATCTCCGGCACCGTGCGCTGCTGAAAAATGCGGCAGTCGGCGGTGCGGCTCAGCAGCCAGAACCAGGGACGCACGATGGCCTGGTATTCATGCAGCCGGTTGCGATAGCCGACCTGGCCGAACTCGGTGACGAAGCCGTGGAAGTAGCGCGTGCCGCCGGCAGGCAGCTCGTACGAAACCGTGACCGTCTTGCCCAGCAGCTCGTCGGCATTGACGTTGCCCTGCTCGCTGAGCAACTGCAGATCGTAACGAAAAGGCGCGCTGAAGCGCTCGTTGCCGGTCACCTGCCGGGGCAGGAGCACGTCGTCGGCAAGCGGAGTTTTCAGATGGATCGCGCGGTCGGCATGCGTCGGCATTGCTCTTTGACCCTGTTATTCCAAAGCGGTCGTTCCACGAGGATGAGCGGACCCTAGCGCAAGCGCTGCGAATCCGTCATGGGCCATTGAGACGAGAGCGGCCTACTCCAGCGGCACCAGCCTCAAACACGCCTCTTCGTTTTTGGAATAGAAATAGAGCCCATCGGTGTCCTTCCCTTCGGCAATGATGACTGGCTGCGCGGATTCGAATTTCTGCCGGGCGATCGCGGTCGCCGCGACCTCGTTGATCGCATGTTCCTTGATATAGCCAGCCCAGCGCGCGTCGCTCTTGTCGATGCGCGCACCGCTGTCGGCAGCGCGCCGCAGGAGGTTCAGGAACTGGTAGTAGTCGGACTCGACTACTTTGGCTCGGGCCATTGCAGGTACACCTGTTGAGTTAACTGAGCTAACTACAGGAACCGACTGAACTTATCAAGGTCGCAGACGAGGTTATTCAGGCTGCCGCCACGGGGGCGACCACCAGGTGCCCGTGCACATCCTCGCCGCGCTCCCGCCGCAACACCACCGGTTTGATGTCCGCCCGCGCAAATCCCGCGTTCAGCAAAGTCTGCCGGACGTAGTCTTCGCGATGGGCATACCGACCGTGCGGCTGCAGCCGATAAGGCTCTTCCCCGTCCGCGAGGCGCTCCACTGTGAACGCCAGGATGCCGCCGGGACGAACGCACTGACGAGCCGCCGCTGCCGCCTCCTCCAAGGCCCCAAAATACACCAGCGTGTCCGCCGACACGATGACATCGAAGGCGCCGGGCCGGCTGCGCATGAACGCGCACAGCTCGCCGACCACCAGTTCCTCGTACACGTTGCGAGGACGGGCCTTGTCGATCATGCCGGGCGAGAGGTCCACCCCGACCAGCCGCCGCGCCATCGATCGCAACAGCGGACCGCACAATCCCGTTCCGCAGCCCGCGTCGAGAATCTCCAGCCGCCCATCGGTCGGGACATATTCTCCGAGCGTCGACGCCAGCAGTTCGGGCGCTCGATAGCCGAGCTCGCTCAAGTTGTCGTCGAAGCTGCCGGCGAAGCGGTCGAACAGCACCCGCAGATATTCATCATCAGCCCGCGCCGGCACGTCCTCGCCGGACAACGCCGACAACATATGTCTCGCGACCGGATTATCGGCATCCTGCGCCAGCCATTTGCGATATACATCGGCCGCATCGCGAAACCGGCCCAGGCTGTAGAGCATCATCCCGAGCCGCTCGTACACCGGCGCGAACTGCGGTTTGAGCTCGATGGTCTTGAGGAAACAATCAATCGCGAGGTCGTACTGACGCGTACGCCGCAAACACACGGCGCGGTTGTACCAGGTCTCCGCCATTTGCGAGCCGAACTGCGTGGCCTTCTCGAAAGCCTCCGCCGCTTCCTGCGGCCGGTCGCAGGCGATCAGCATGTTTCCAAGATTGTTCCAGGCGTGCGGATTCGTTCCCAACGCGGCCAGCGAACGTCGCACCAGTGCGAGCGCCTGCTCGCGTTCGCCGCGCTGGAAATGCAGCATCCCGAGGAAATGCAGAGCATCCGGATCTTCGGGCCGGATGCGCAGCACGCTGCGATAGCCCGATTCCGCCTCGTTCAACCGGCCTTCCTGATGAGCCGCATGCGCGCGGCGCAGGAGATTGCGAGTGGCGGTTCCGGATTGCATAGGAGCCCCGCTGCTATCGATCGAGCTCTTCGGTCAACGCAGACAGCTGTTGAATACGATCCTGCGCGAGCTGCCAGCGACACACGGCGACCGTCATCGGCCCGGCGCTGCCGCCATCGTACAGCTCGGCATACATCCCACAATGCCCTTCGACGAACTGCTGCCAGCGGCCCTGGTCATCCTGCAGCTTCTGGTGAGCCGCCGGGCTCGACTTGGCCACCAGCAGCGCATCGAGTTTTTTCAGCGCCGCGTCGACGTGCTCTTCCTCCGTGCGGCTGGCATTGGCCCAGCATGCTGTCATCGCGCGCTGATCGGGCGCGTCGTCGCAAGGCTCGGGCGGCGTGCTGGCCTCCGATGTTTCTTCTGCAGCGGACGCGGACTGATCATCCTGCGCAACGCTTTGAGTCTCAGCTGCGGCAGCGCTGGTCTTCTCGGCCGGAGCAGGCTCGCGAGAACACGCCGACAACAGTGCCAATACACACGCGCCGATGACAGCAACGCTCAATCTCATGGCGTTTTCCTAGGGCCGCTTCGGGGCCGTGGCGGATGATGATGACGAGGACGCAGAGCTCGATGCCGGCGCGAGCTTTGCGGCTTTCTCCAGCTCGGCCAACGCTGCTCGGGACGCCTTGAGGAACAGATCGGCCTCGTGCTTGCGCCGGGTCGTCAGCCCCTTGAGCACTTTGCCACGCGACGTGTTGCGTCTCGCGAACGCCGCTGCAATCACCGTGATCGCCGCCGCACGCTGCTTGGCGTCGCCGGTATTGTATTTACCTTTGTTGATTTCCTTCAGCGCATCCGAATTGGCAAAGCCGGTCTCGCCGATGTTGAACGCGAACGACACCAGCGCATCGAACTCGTCCTGATTCAAAGTGACCTTGACCTTGCGAACCGCAGCCTCGAACGGCTTCACATCGTCTTTGAGCACGTCATCGACGGTCTTTGCCAGGATGCGCGCCTGCTCGTCGACCGCAGCCTGCGCCAGCGACGTGGCCTTCTCCTGCTCCTGCTTGGTGAGCTTGGTGAAATCCTTTTTGTATTTCTGTTTGCCGATACGCTGCTTGGCGTTCTCGACCGCCAGCGTTTTCAGATTGTTGAACTTCTCGTGAAACGCGGCGGAGCGCTGCAGGTACGGTGTTTCATAAGAAGTGCCGGGCCACTTCTTGGCGACGAACGCCTTGAATAGCTCATCGCCGCTGGCACTTTGCAACAGGAAGCAGCTCCACTTGGAGTCCGGATGCACCAGGTGCCCGACGCCGAAGGTGCAGTAGTCCGACGGGTCGTCGTACAGCCCGTCGATGGCGGACTCCTCCTGTCGCAGGAACTTCAATCCTTGCGCGCTGAGAAACATCGTATCGTTCGGCATCGCTCCTCCTGAAGAGTCCTAGACTGGTCGCTCGACCATTAGCACTCCGGGCGCATTTGGATGCGCGCCCGTGGATCTGATCAGCCGGAGCCGAATGCGTACTGGAATTCGTTGTCCTTCGCGGTGACTTCCACCCGTTTGACCGGCTTGCCTTCGACCAGCCCTTGCAGCACGCCCTGGCTGATCTGCGGCAGCAGCGTGTTGGTCAGGATCGCGTCGATCATGCGGCCGCCGCTCTCGGGCTCGGTGCAACGAGCCGAAATCAGCTTGGTGACATCGTCGGTGTACGTGAGCTCGATGTCATGATTCAGTTTCACGCGCTTGACGATGCGGCCGAGCTGCAGGCGGATGATGCGCCCGAGCATGTCGTCGGAGAGCGGGTAGTACGGAATCGTGACGATGCGTCCGAGCAGCGCCGGCGGGAAAGATTTGAGTAATGGAGCGCGCAAGGCCTTTGCAATGCCCGCAGGATCGGGCAGCAGTTCCGGATCCTTGCACATGCTCATGATCAAATCGGTGCCGACGTTGGTCGTGAGAATGATCAGCGTGTTCTTGAAATCGATCAGGCGCCCTTCACCGTCTTCCATCACGCCCTTGTCGAACACCTGGAAGAAAATCTCGTGCACGTCGCTGTGGGCTTTCTCGACTTCATCGAGCAGCACCACGCTGTAAGGCTTGCGACGCACGGCTTCGGTCAGCACGCCGCCTTCGCCGTAACCCACGTATCCCGGAGGCGCGCCTTTCAACGTTGAAACGGTATGCGCTTCCTGGAACTCGCTCATGTTGATGGTGATGAGATTCTGCTCGCCGCCATACAACGCTTCCGCCAATGTGAGCGCCGTTTCGGTCTTGCCGACGCCCGACGGGCCGGCGAGCATGAACACGCCGATCGGCTTGTTTGGATTCTCCAGCCCGGCGCGTGCGGTCTGCACACGCTTTGCAATCATTTCCAGCGCGTGATCCTGGCCGATCACCCGCTGGCCGAGAGTCGTGGCGAGATTCAACACGGTCGCGACTTCGTCCTTCACCATGCGGCCGACCGGAATGCCGGTCCAATCCGCGACGACGGAGCCAACGGCCTGCTGATCGACGCTGGGCAGGACCAGCGGCCGCTCGCCTTGCAGCCCGGCCAATTGCGTCTGCAGCTCCGCAAGTCTCGCGGTCGCGCCAGCGGCGTCGAAAGGCTCTTGTGACTTCTGCTGGGGATCGGCGGCAGTGCGCAGCTTGCCACGCAGCTCCAGGATCTCGTCGACCAGTTTCTTTTCGTTGGCCCATTCGCTCCTGAGCTGCTCCAGGCGCTGGCTTTCCTGATCCAGCGACGCGATGGCACTGCTCTCGCGCGTGCCCACATCGATGCCGATGGTTTTTTCGCGGCCGATGATTTCGAGCTCGGTTTTCAGCGCTTCGATGCGACGCTGGCAATCTTCCACTTCCGCCGGAATCGCGTGATGACTGATCGCCACACGCGCGCACGCGGTGTCGAGCAACGAAACTGCCTTATCCGGCAGCTGGCGGTCCGGAATGTAACGATGCGACAGCTTCACCGCCGCCTCCAGCGCTTCGTCCAGCACCTGAACACGATGATGCTTTTCCATCATCGACACAATGCCGCGCATCATCAGCACGCACTTATCTTCCGTGGGCTCATCGATCTTGACGGTCTGGAAGCGACGCGTGAGGGCAGGATCTTTCTCGATGTATTTTTTGTATTCGGCCCAGGTGGTCGCGCCGATCGTGCGCAAGGTGCCTCGTGCGAGCGCGGGCTTGAGCAGATTCGCGGCGTCACCCGTGCCCGCAGCACCGCCTGCACCGACCAGCGTGTGAACTTCGTCGATGAACAACACGATGGGCTTCGGCGACGCCTGCACTTCGTCGATGACGTGGCGCAGGCGCTGCTCGAACTCGCCCTTCATGCTCGCGCCCGCTTGCAGCAGGCCGACATCGAGCGCGCGCACGGAAATATCTTTCAACATCGGCGGCACATCGCCGTGCGCGATACGACGAGCAAATCCTTCGACCACCGCGGTTTTGCCGACACCGGCCTCGCCGGTGATGATGGGATTGTTCTGTCGCCGACGCATCAGAATATCGATGATCTGGCGAATCTCTTCGTCGCGACCGACGACCGGATCGATCTTGCCCTCACGAGCCTGCGCCGTGAGATCGACGGTGAAGCGCTTCAGCGCTTCCTGCTTGCCGAGCTGTGCCGGCGCCATCGCACCGCTCGCCTCGCCCGGTTCCGCCTGCGCACCGAGTTCGGTGCCGTCGTTCGCGGCCAGCGCGCTCTCCGGAGAGCTGGCGATGATCTGCGCCAGGTCGTCGGCCAATTGGTCCGGTTTGATCTTCTCGAACTCGCGCGAGATGCCGATGAGCATGTTGCGCAGGCTCGGCGTCTTGATGCTCGCGAGCACCAGGTAACCGGTGCGCACCTTCGAATCGCCGTACTTCAGCGTCGCCCAGATCCAGGCGCGCTCGACCAGATCTTCGATGTGAGCCGACAGGTCGGAGATCGAGCTCGCGCCGCGCGGCAGGCGATCGAGCATTTCGGTGAGGTCACGCGCAAGCTTGGAAGGATCGAGCGAAAACGCGCGCACGATCAGGTGCACGTCGGAGTTCTGCAGTTGCAGGATCTGGTGCAGCCAGTGCGCCACTTCGACGTACGGATTGCCCCGCAGTTTGCAGAATACCGTCGCGCCTTCAATGGCGTTGTAGGCCAGGCTGTTGAGCTTGCCGAACAGAGCCACGCGGCTGATGTCGCTCATGGGAGCACCCTCGTCCTATGTTTGTTTTCAATAGCTCATGCGGCGCAGGCGTCGCCGCGAATGATTACATCTTCGGCCGTGCTGTCGCGGCCGCCGACCCACGATGTCCAGCCGAGCCGGGATCCCGCGCCCAGCTGCATCGCCGGCACTTCGTGCGAAGCGAGCCGCAGCCGCAGAATCCAGCTCCACTCATCGTTGGTGTACAGGCGGACCAGCGCCGCCAGTTCCCGCAAACCTGCCGTACCCGGTAAAAAGTTTTCGAACGTCGTGAGCGCCATCGGCCCGATGACGATTTCAAACTGGTGCTGGCTCTGCCACGAGGCCGAGCCGAGCGTCGTGCCCACGCCGAGCTGCGCGTTCTGCGAGCCATCGCCCAGGCGTGTAAAACTCTGCGGCGGAATATCCAGCCATGCCGGTGCGAATGAACGCACTTCGATGGGCAATTCGAAATAGCCCGCAAGGACATCTTCGAGCCCTTCGGCCGAGCGCGTCTGCGCACCGAACTGCGCCGCTCGGCTCAGCTTGGCCTGATCCAGCACCGCATCTCGCCCGGCGCTCGCATCGAAGCCGAGGCCCAGCATGGCACCAAGATAAAGTCTGAAACGATCGCTGTCCGCACGGTCGCGGCTGGTTGCCGGATCGGACTCGGCCCAGGCGCGATAGAACAGCGCGATCAGGCGATGCTGAAGAAAGTTGATGAAGTCGCTGAACGTCGGATCGTTGAGCTGGCGCTGCCGTTCGTACGCGACTTCGGTGAAGTGCAGCGGCAACGGTCCATTCGGCCCGAACAGCCCGAAGGAATATTCTTCGAGCCGGGGCAGTTCGCCCTCGGCCGTTTGCAGCCCTGCCAGTTCCGTCGGAACAAATGTGAGATACGGCGGCTGCGACAAACGAATCGCATCCTCGGACGCGCGCCGGCTTTCGCCAAGCCGCGGACGATCGCCGTACACGCGCTCCATCAGCCGCAAGGCGGCGAACAGGCTGAACCGGTGCGGCTCGTTCTTCAGCGACGTGAGATCGCTCATAACGTCGCTCGCGTGCCCAACCGCGGAGTCCACTGCTTGATCTCGCCTCGCGCCTGCGAACGCAGCTCCATGCGAGTGAACGAATTCAACGACACGTAACGGGCAAAGAACTGTTCCAGCACGGAGGCGAGAATCAGGATGCCGGTGCCTTCGAATGCCGCGTCATCCAACGTCAGCGAGATGCGCAAGCCGCGACCGTAAGTGATCGGCCCGCCGCCAGGAATCCGTTCGACCACCGGCGAGTACGCGATGTGACGCACGCCTTCGATCTGCCGCGTCTGCACCGGATCGTTCGCGTCGGCATACAAGCTGAGCAACTCACGCAGCAGCTCCGCCCCACCCTCGCCGTCGCGCAGGGACAAATGATTCAGCGACAACTGGCTGATCAGCTTCCAGGCGGTATCGCCGAAGGCCGGCGACGGTTTCGGGTACGTCGGGCCGGTGATGCAGCGGATCGATTCGATCGGCGCCGAGCCTTCCAACAGAAAATCGGTGCGGCCTTTGCCGAAGGTGGTGTGAATCGGCAGGTCGCGATTCGTACACAGCGCCTCGACATCCAGCTGCCGGAACTGATTCGCGAGCGATTGCTCACGCCCATCGACGACCGACAGGAACACTTCGGTGCCGATATAGTTCGTGCGCGTCCCGGTCTGCTGCTGGCGGGCCGAAAACAGACGCTGGCGCCGCTGCACCGTAAAATAAACATTCTCCTCGCCGGTGCGCTTGTAGTGCGTGCTCGAATAGAACGGCAGCACCGCGACTTTCGGCGCGTCCTCGGCACCGATGCCCGTGACCTTCTCGATGGAATGCACTTCGAAATCCATCGGCCGGTTGCGATCCGGCAGCACGTGATGCTCGGTCTCGTGCTCGCCGACGTGGATGCGATCCAGCGACTTATGAAACAAATTGATGATGGGGCTGCAGTACAGCCGGAACTGTTGCGCATCGAGCGCGTTTTCGAGCGCCGGTTGGGCTCGATCGAGCACGATATAGATATCCAGCTCGGTGCCCGCGCAAGCACGCACCGCGGTGGCGAGGCTGCGCACTTTGAAAAACAGGAAGCGCTCGGGAAACGCGAAGTATTCCTGCAGCAGCCGATAGCCTTCGAAGGTGCGCGCGGTTGCCGGCAGCAGGCTTTCCGAGTCCGCGTAACCGACGGGCACAATCGCCTCCGACCCGCTGCGATGTCCGACTGCGCCCATCTCCGTGCCGCGAGCGAACACGCTGATGCCGTCGGCGAGCACTTGCTCGTGAATTCTGACGGCCGTGTCGTTGCTGGCCTTGATGAAGAATGTCAGTTCATCGAGTGGCAGCGTGTTGATCGGCACACCGCCGGTCGAGCGCAGACGCAGGCGAATCGCCGCGCGGGTTCGATCGTCGACGGGAACTTGCAAAGCCGCGAGCGCGCCAGTGCCGGAAATGTATCGAGCTTCAGCGACTGTCAGCGGCCACAACACCACGTCGTGCGCAGTACGAAACTCACAAGCGGTGCGCTCGCCTTTGTAGAGCTGCATCGAAACGCTGGCGCCGCGTGGAATATTCACGCCCGTCTGCAGCGAATCTTCCTTGAAATCCGGCGTGAACTCCGCGACCGCGCACGAAGGCACCGGCGCGAGAAAATGCGGATACACCATTTCCATCAGGTGCTGCGTGAACTCGGGATGGCGTGCGTCGATCTTCAACTGCACGCGTGCAGTCAGAAACGCCACGCCTTCCAGCAAACGTTCGACGTACGGGTCGGCGCATTCCATGCCGTCCAGGCCGAGGCGCGCCGCGATTCGGGGATACTGAGTCGCGAACTCCGCGCCCATTTCACGCAGGAACTGCAGCTCGCGGTTGTAGTACTCCAGCAGTCGCGGATCCATGTTCGGGCCTGTCAACTCGCGTCGGAGATGCGCACGTCACCGGTGTCCACATCGATGCTCGTCCGCAGCACCAAGTGCTGCGCGACCGGCTGTCCCCACAGCTCCGCATCGATCTTGAACGACAGCGTCATCTCGTCGGATTCTTTGGATGGCTCGGCCGTGACCTGCACTCGCGACAATCTCGGCTCGTAATTCGCGATCGCGTCCTGCAGGCGCTTCGCGGTAACACGCACATCGACCGAGGTCACCATGCGGCCCGCGAGCGAAGGCATGCCGTAATTCAACACGGACTGCGCGACCAGCGGATAGCGCGACAAATCCTGCACGGCCGCGAGATTGCCAGTGTTCAACAGCCAGCTCAGATCCCGCTGCACGCACTCGCGCAGGCGGCGCATCGAGATCATGTGTTTGGCGCCCGGATCGACTTGATCGTTGAGTGAAGTGCGCGACTCGATGCTGCAGAAAGCCTGCAACTCGATGCCCTGCGGCGCGCCGGGCGGTTTGATGACGAATGCTTTTAATTGCGCCGGGCTCGGCGCGACACTGCCGGCGGAGAAGCGCCACGTGATGGTTTCAACATCGGTTGTCTTCGAATCCGCGCCGTCGTGCCTCAATCCCTGCGCACGCAACATGCCCAGCAGCTGCTCCGCCGAAAGCTTCAGCTCCTGGAGCCTGGCGGTGCGGGTGGAAATTTGAAACGTCGTAACGTAGCGGTCGTCGTCGATGAGGCGGTCGAACAGTGCGGGCTGCAGCCGTTCCTTGAGACTCAACTCAGCCATTGGATCTGCCCAACACCAGCTCGCGCAGCTCCAGCAGTCCGACTTCGATCGTGTCCGTGGTCAACACCCGCTGCCCGAGGCCCAGGTATGTATCTGCCTCGACGCCCTGCCAATCGGTTCGTCGCGCCATTCGAATCTGTGCATCGTCGACGGCTTCGGAGCCGGGATAGCGCGTGGGAATGAGTGCCATCGCCTCGCCGCCATTCGCGAGTGTGAGCTGCGCCGGCGTCCACACCAGGTCGCGCACGTCGCTCGGCACTTCGATGACCACACGTGTCAACCGTTCGAACGGCATCCAGTAATACTTGCCGTTGATGAGCACTTCGAGCACCGGGCCGAGCCGCGAATCGGCGTCCGCGACCCATTGAATCTCGGTGCCGTTGAGCGTGCCGCCGGTGGTCGGCGCCTGTTCCAACGCCTGGGCGCGCAGCTCGCTCGCCTGCTGGAAATGTTTCTGACTGGTGAGGCTCAGCGACTGGATCAGCAGCGCCAGCCACGGCGGCGGATCGCCGAAGATCAGCGGCGAGCGCTCGCCGGCAAACACGCTTTGACGCAAACGTTCGCAGGCGATGGCGGTTTGATAGGTGCGCACCATCGGCAGGTTGCTGGAGTCCATTTCTTCCAGCACCGTCAGCTGATTGAGCGCGCGGTCCCATTGACCGAGCACCATCAACAGCTGCGCCAGGAACACCCGCAGTTTCGGATCGCTGGGATGCTGCCGGATGTCGGCTTGTAATTGCGCGAGTGACTGCGCGAGGTCGCCGGCGCGAAAGCTTTCTTCTGCTGCGCTCATGGTTTGCATCCACGCCAAGTCTAACGGACATGGGCCGGAGCGACGTCCCGGCGTCGCTCCGGCCTGAAGAAACGAACCGGCTTCAGCCCTTGTCGTTACCAGCCACGTCCCACGTGTACTGGCCGCCGTCCTTGCCGCCGCCCTTCTCGTCCTGCACCTTGTATTCGAAGTGGATCTTGCTGAAGTTCAGCGTCACGTTTTCGGTGAGGCGATCCTCGCCGCCGGCGCCGCCGGTCGACACCGCCGTGACCATACATTCGGTCAGCTCGATGATGATGTAATCGAGCGCCTTCTCGCCCGCTTTACGGACGATCAGCTTCGCGGTCTTCAAGTGCTTGCCGTTGCAGCACGCCAGCTGCAGGTCGGCGCTCGCCTTGTCGACGTACTTGGTGAACGACAGATCCTGCACGTTCACCTTGCCCGAGCCGCCACCGCCGCCGGTGTGGAAGCTACCGGAATTGCTCAGGCCCCAGCTCCACGCGAGGACATCGATGGCTTCCTTATAGGCCTTGTCTTTCGACTCGCCCTTGATGCCATCGACGACCATGAACATATCGACTGCCATTGTTCTCGCTCCTTAGTTGCTACCGGCAATTGCTGCGAACGCCGGTCCGCGCCGGCGCGGCACCCACGTTCTTCGATCAGGCGGTCTTCTGCGACGGAAGCTTGGACACCAGGCTCAACGTCACCGAGACACCTTCGAGCTGATAGTGCGGACGCAGATAAAACTTTGCGGCGTAGTAGCCGGGGTTTCCTTCCACATCCTCCACCTTCACTTCGGCAGCGGACAGTGGCCGTTTGGCCTTGATCTCGTCGCCGACGGTCGCGGGATTCGCGACCACGTATTGTTGAATCCAGTCGCCCAGGAAGCGCTCCATGTCGGCGCGCTCTTTGAACGAACCCACCTTGTCGCGAACCATGCACTTCAAGTAGTGAGCGAAGCGGCAGCTCGCGAACAGGTACGGCAGGCGCGCGGCCAGGCGGGCATTCGCGGTCGCATCCGGATCCTGATACTCGAACGGCTTCTGCAGCGATTGCGCGCCGATGAAAGCGGCGACATCGGTGTTCTTGCGGTGGATCAGCGGCATCATCCCCGAATTCGCCAGCTCCGCTTCGCGCCGGTCGCTGATGGCGATTTCGGTCGGGCACTTCATGTCCACGCCGCCGTCGTCGCTCGGGAAGGTATGCACCGGCAGCCCTTCGACTGCGCCGCCCGACTCGACGCCGCGGATGGACGAGCACCATCCATACAGCTTGAAAGACCGGTTGATGTTCACCGCCATCGCGTAGGCCGAATTGGCCCACGTGTACTTCGTATGAACACCGCCGCCGGTTTCTTCCTCGAAGTCGAATTCTTCGACCGGGTTGGTCTTCGCACCGTACGGCAGACGCGCGAGGAAGCGCGGCATCGCCAATCCAACATATTTCGCGTCGTCCGCTTCACGCAGCGAACGCCACGCCGCGTAATCGGGCGCGGCGAAGATCTTGGAAAGATCGCGAGGGTTCGCGAGTTCCTGCCACGAGTCCATGCCCATCAATGCCGGCGCTGCGCCAGCAATGAACGGGGCGTGCGCACCGGCGGCGATCTGTGCCATCTGGCCCAGCAGCTCGACATCGGGCGGCGTGTGATCGAAGTGATAATCGCCGACCAGGCAGCCGTACGGCTCGCCGCCGAGCTGGCCGTATTCCTGCTCGTAGACGCGCTTGAACAGGGGGCTCTGGTCCCAAGCCACGCCTTTATATTTACGCAGCGTCTTGCTCAATTCCTTTTTGGAAATGTTCATGACGCGGATCTTCAACATCTCGTCGGTCTCGGTGTTGTTGACGAGATAGCTCAGGCCGCGCCACGCGCTTTCGACCTGCTGGAAGCGCTCGTGATGCAGGATGAGATTGACCTGGTCGGTCAGTTTTTTGTCGATCTCGGCAATAATCGCCTTGATGGTGCCGACCACGTCATCGGAGATGACGGTGGTTTCCCGCAATGCCTGCTGCGCCAGGGTGAGCACCGCGTTCTCGACTTCCGCGCGAGCGCGATCGGTCTTGGGCTTGAACTCTTTCTGCAGCAGCGAGGCGAATTGATCGGCTGCCTGGACGGCGCCGCCTTGCTCTTCTACTTTGGCTTCGGCCATGACTCTAATCCTCGTCGCGACTTATTTGCTTTCGTCCGACAGCGCCGGCTTGGCCTTGTCGGCCAGCGACTTCAGCAGCGCCGGATCGTTGAGCACCTTGGAGATCAGATCCTCGGCGCCGCTCTTGCCGTCCATATAAGTGATGAGATTCGACAGCTGCGAGCGGGCTTCGAGCAGCTTGGCGAGCGCGTCCACCTTGCGGGCCACGGCCGCCGGCGAGAAATCATCCATGCTTTCGAAAGTGATATCGACGCTGAGGTTGCCCTCGCCGGTCAGCGTGTTCGGCACGCTGAAAGCGACGCGCGGCTTCATCGACTTCATGCGGTCGTCGAAGTTGTCGATGTCGATGGCCAGGAACTTGCGTTCGTCGACCGGCGGCAGCGGCTCTTTGACGTCGCCCGAGAGGTCCGCCATCACGCCCATGACGAACGGGATCTGCACCTTCTTCGGCGAGCCGTACAACTCGACGTCATATTCGATTTGCACGCGCGGCGCGCGATTGCGCCCGATGAATTTCTGACTGCTGGGCTTCGCCATAACCACCCTCCTAAAAACTTTCAGCCATATAGCCGTAATTCGTTACGATCGATACCGCTCTTCAGGGCAGGCAGCGCTCATTCATCGCGCAGGCCGCCGGCGGATCGTGCCTGCGACACTGCATCCGGAGCAATGTCGGCCAGCACTTCGAGGAAATCCTTGGCCACCAGCCGTTTCGCCCGCTCGATGAATAGCGGGATCGGGCTGGAGGGCTCGTTGCTGCGGAAATATGCCGCC
>CAMLEO010000185.1 GCA_946478975.1 uncultured Steroidobacter sp. | reverse complement strand
TGGACGACCAGGTCGAGCGCGCGTCCGGACGACAGGCGCTCCAGCTCAGATCGCGTGATCTGGCAATACAACGCCTGCGCGGTGAAGCGAACGTCCACGGCGCATCAATCGTCGTCGACGATGATGACGGCGGCGCTGCTGCGCTCGCCGAGCGACACACCTTCGTCGCTGACCTGCAGTTCCACCAGGAACAGCTCGGTGCTTTCCTTCACTGCGTCCTGCACCAGCGGAATGGTGATGGTGAATTCGCGCACGCCGGCGGGAATGCGTTCGGTGCCCGGGCCGATGCCGGCAAAGTCGGAGCCTGCTTCTGCCGAGTTCGGCCGCAGGTTCCAGGTGAAAGAAACTTCCCGCTTCAGCGATCCCGTGCGCCGCACCTGCAGACGCACGTAGCCTTCGCCTTCGGTTGTGACATAGCTGTCTTTCTCGAACTCGATGGTCACCGGCTTCGCCGATGCAGAAGGCGTAGCAGGCGCTGAACCCGGCTGAGATCGCGAAGCTGTCGACGTTTGCGGTTGCTTCGTCTGTGCAGACGGAGCTGCTGTATCGGCCGGCGGTGTCTCCACCTTCGGCTGAGGCTGCGCAGCTTGCGGCGGAACATTGCCGCTCGAAGGCTCAGCGGAAGGCTGCTGCAGTTTTACGACCGGGAGTTTTTCCTGCGTGACTTCTTCACTCGGCAGCGACTGCTCGACGGCGGCGGGATTTCCCGCCACCTCGGGCTGCAATTCACGATCGGCGAACGGCGGCGTGATCGGCAGCATGCTCGCGATGTTTTTCGGCAGCAGTCCGTACTGCCAGACAAAGTAACCGCCGGCAGCAAACAACATCAGCAGCGTCACGATGATGGCGGCGCGGCCACGCGAACCGGACCCCTGCGAAGTCACAATCTCTTCGGGGATGCCGAGGCGGCCCGATGTTTCTCCGCAGCCCAGGCTCGCCAGCAGCTCGACGACATCGATGCGGCGCTCGCCGCGAGTCCACAGCAATGCGCGTTGTAACGCCTGCTGCTGCCTGCCGCTGAGGCCGGCAATCTTTTGTGGCGGACGACCGTGCGCTCGCGCGAGCGGCGCCGAACGTCCGCCGAAAGGATGCTTGCCCGACAACATTTCATAAGCGACGCACGCGAGGCTGTAAACATCATCGCTCGGATGCGGCTCGCTGCCGTTCACGCGTTCGACGCTGGCATACGCAGGCGCTGAAGTCGGTGCGTCGTGCAGTCCTGGCGCCGTGTGCAGATCGAGCGGACGATCGCGCGCAAACCCGAAGTCGAGCACGCGAACTTCACCCGACGTCGTGATCATGATGTTGCGCGGCTTGATGTCGGCATGCACGACACCTTTCTGGTGCGCATGAGCCAGCGCCGCTCCGACGCTGCTGACGATGCCGAGCGCGTAATGACGTGCCATCGGCCTGCCGTCGAGCCGCTTGAGAATGTCCGCGAGCAGCTCGCCTTCGAGCAGCTCCATGACGATGAAATAAACATTGCCGTCGCGATCCAGGTCGAACACGCTGACCACGTTCGGATGCGACAGCGACTGCGCCTGGTGAAACTCACGTTCCAGTTGCGCCAGCTCATCCGGGCGATCCTGGTAGTTGAGCTTGAGCACCTTCACGGCCACGCAACGCGAGGTTGGATCCAGATGCGTGCGATGACGATCGACCGCCTTGTAGACAGTGCCGGTGCTGCCGCGACCCAGGACAGAAATCAGCTCATAACGATCACGCAGCACATCGCTCGAAACGCCGACGGGCGCGATCGCAGCACGCGGCGCCGGACGTTCGCGGGCCGGCGCGGGCTGCGGACGAATCTCAGGCGCGGGTGGCTCTTCGGCACGATCCGCCTTGGCGTCGAACTTCGGCTCGATTCTCGGCTCAACCCGCGCTTCAAACCTGGTTTTGAGCTCGGGCCGGGCAGCCTCGATCTTCGGCTCGCGAATCTCACGCGGAGCTTCGCGAACCGGCGGCAGCTCCTCTTCATGCAACTTGAGCGACGGCGGCGGCCGCGTGACCGGTTCCTCCAGGTCACGACGCAGCAGGCTCGGATCGACAAACGCAGGCTCGGAATTGATCGACGCGGGATCGCGGTCGGCCATCAGCGTGCGCCAGCGCGATCCGGTGGTATCGATGGTGACGTCAGTGGTGTCGTGATTCTGGCCGGCGTCGGCCTTTGTTTCAGTCTGGTTGGCGACGCCGAACACCAGCTGTGCAATGTCTGTTTTCAACGAGCGCGCGAGCGCCATATCGATGCGGCCGCGACGCTGATACTGATCCAGCAGCGCCAGCGCATCCCAGGGCGCATCCGAGTTGCTGCGACAGACCGAGAGGAATTGCGCCTGCATGTCCGCACGGTCGCACCGGCCGGCGATGTAATCGTCCAGCCAGCTGGCGAGCACTGCACGCGCGTTCTCGCCCTGTGCGTTCTCGCCTTGCTCCCCAAGGTCCTTGTCGATCGACAGGCTCATCACCGTTTACGTTTCGTCGCCTTTGGTCAGATTAAACGATTGAATCTAGCGATCTCGACGACCGAACGACACCTGTCGTTTGCAGCCATCACCCGGGCCGACCGGCTCACACGCCTGGAATGGCGGCCGCCCCCGCGTTCGCCAGGGGTTTTTCCATTCGGTAATCGTCCATTACGAAGCCGCCGCCAATGTCCATCACGAGATCTGCGGCAATCCGGAAACCCAACCGCTGATAGGCCTGGACGGACGGATTGCCCTTGTTGACGGTCAGCCACAATAGGGAGAGCCCGCGCCGCCGAGCGAGCCCTTCAATGAACTCCATGCACTTACGCCCGGTTCCCGAGCCCCGCGCGCTTTTAACCAAGTAGAACTTGCTCAAAAACAAGGCTCCGTCGGGCTGTTCCTGCACGGCGCAGTAGCCGATGTCCGGCAGCGTGTCGGCTGCCGGCCCGCCGGTATCTGCCTGCTTCACGAGGAAGTATTCGTAGCCCTGGGCGATTTGGGATTGCATCGCAGAGACATTTTGAAATTTCGCCACCATGTAATCGACCTGGGCGCGGCCGATCAGCGGTACGTAGAACTCGTACCAGATTTCATGGGCGAGGGCCGCGACCGTGGCGAGTTGCTCTGGAGTGCGGACAGGGACGAACTGCAGTGTGGGTGACATCCGCACAAAAATACGCGGCGGCCGCCGCAGTGACTAGTGAAAAAAGTGAGCCCGAGGCGTAAATCTTGCCCCCGGTGCAATCAGATGTGGAAAAACGGCCTGAAACAGCCTTCAGCCGAGCTGTTCTCGCAGCCGCTTCTGGTCCAGAGCGCCACACCATTTCGCGACCACCAAGGTCGCGACGCCGTTGCCGACCAGGTTGGTCAGCGCACGCGCCTCGGACATGAATCGATCGATGCCGAGAATCAGCGCCAGCGCCGTTACCGGCAGGGTTCCCAAGGCAGACAAGGTTGCCGCCAGCACGATAAAGCCGCTGCCCGTGACGCCTGCAGCGCCTTTAGAGGTCAGCAGCAGCACGCCCAGCAGCGTGAGCTGATCGAGCAAAGTCATCGGCGTGTGCGTCGCCTGGGCGATGAATACCGCCGCCATCGTCAAATAAATCGACGTTCCGTCGAGGTTGAACGAATAACCGGTCGGAATGACCAGTCCGACCACCGACTTGCTGGCGCCGGCCTGCTCCAGCTTGGTCATCATTCGCGGCAGCACCGATTCGGACGACGACGTGCCGAGCACGATGAACAGTTCCTCGCGAATGTATCGAACGAAGCGCGCGATGCTGAAGCCGTGAAACTTTGCGATCGCCCCCAGCACCACGAAAACAAACAACAGGCAGGTCGCATAGAAACATGCCATCAGCTTGCCCAGCGAGGCGAGCGAAGCGACTCCATACTGGCCGATGGTGAACGCCATCGCGCCGAATGCGCCGATCGGCGCCAGCCGCATGATCATGCCGACGATTCGAAACATCACGGTCGCGATGCGATCGACGAAATCGAAGATCGGCCGCGCCCGCTCGCCGACCGCATGCAAGGCGAAGCCGAACAGCACCGAGAACAGCAGCACCTGCAGGATGTCGCCCTTGGCGAACGCATCGAAGATGGTGCTGGGAATGACGTTGAGCAGGAAGTCGACCACGCTCTGCTGCTCGGCGGCCTTGGCGTAGGTCTCCACCGCTTTGGCGTCGAGCTTGGAAATATCCACGTGCATGTCCGCGCCCGGCTGCACCACGTTGACGATCACCAGCCCGACGATCAGCGCGATCGTGCTCACCACTTCGAAATACAACAGCGCCAGCGCACCGGTCTTGCCGACCGCCTTCATGCTTTCCATGCCGGCGATGCCGGTCACCACGGTGCAGAAGATGATCGGCGCAATCATCATCTTGATGAGCTTGATGAAGCCGTCGCCGAGCGGTTTGAACTGCGTTGCCGTCTCGGGCAGGTAATGTCCCAGCAGCACGCCGATCGCGATGGCGATCAGGACCTGGACGTACAGGGACCTGTACCAGCGCTGGGGTGGCGCCGGCGAAGCAAGAGCGTCGGTGGACATGCGGAAAGCCTAGCCTAAGTCGGCGTGGCCTGTCGCACGTGAGCAGTACCAGGGGTCGAATTGACCCAGATGCGTCCGGCGCGCGGATCGAAGCGCACCAGCAGACCGAGCGGCCGGTTGAACTCCTTGCATTCGACCGGCAGGCGCGCATCGGCGAAATAGGCCTTGGCGAGGTCGATCACCGTCGCGGCCGGGCCTTCCATGCCGGGCAGCTCGGGCGTGTGGCCGAAGATGCTGACGCGCCAGCTCTGCTTGCGAGCGCCGGCCGAGCGCAGCTCCTTGCAGAAACGATCCATCAACAGCAGGCCCGAGCTCAGCGTGTTGTCGGTGAGGTCGAGCGGCTGCTCGTTGGCGATTGCGACGTAGCGCAGATGCAGGAGCCCGCCCGCAGGCTGCGTATCGTCATAAACACAAACCGCCAGCGCGCCGCGCAGTTCGCATGCGAGCGGCGGCGACTCCCTGGAGACGCGGAACGCGTCTGGCTGAACCACGATGTCTGGCGGCTGCTGGATCATGTAACGGCGATGATGCCGGGCGGCAGGAACGTACAGTTGAGCAGTAGATCACGGAATCGGTCGATGCGATGTCGCTGGCGCTCTCAAGAGATATTCCAGCGACACTCTCGTCACATTCTGGGGACACTTTTGGTCCATTTGTTACGCGCGGCGTCCATTGCCCCTGTCATTGTTTGGCGACGGGCGGCCGAGGCCGCATGCCGCCGAATGTCAGCGAGTTGGTGGCGAGAATGACTTCGCGCAGGAAATAAACCAGGCCGGAGGCGAGGCTCAGCAGCGCCACCACGAACGCAATCGTGATCGGAATGGCCAGGTCGATTCGCAAAGAATTGCTCACAAATAACGCCGCGACCACCAGCGACACCAGCAGGCCTGCCGTCACCGATAAACCGATCGCGCGATTCATCAGCGTCGCGCGCCTGGACAGCACGCGCAAAGTATTGTGCAACCCCTCCGCCTGTTCGGCGTTCGCCGTCTCCAGCCGGTCTTCAATGACGCGCGCGCGGTCGATGATACGACCGATGCGTGTCGCCAGCACATTGAGCGTTGCCGCCACCGCGGTGAGCAGGAACACCGGGCCGATGGCCAGCTGGATGACCTGTGCGGGATCGGAGAAATGAGATGTCAGCGCCATTCGAGTCATCCGCAAAGCCTGCGCGAACGATACACCAGCTTCGCATTCTGCCGATATTCGGTTGCAACCCTTCCGTCGTTTGCCGCGTCCAATCGTCACATAACCCGCAAGGAGAGAGCCGATGAAAGCGCCGATCGCCACCTGGCTGTTACCGACCCTGCTGCTGACCAGCCCGCTGCTGCTGGCGGACGAAGGCGGCATATCGAAGGTCAACGGTTCGATCCGCGTCGAAAGCGGCCGCACGGTCGGCGGCGTCGAGACCGTCAATGGCTCGATCGTGATCGAGGATTCGGTTCAGGCCGGCAACGTCGAAACGGTCAGCGGCGCCGTGACCATTGGCCGCGACTCCACTGTCGGCAGCGTTGAGTCCGTCAACGGCGGCATCAGCCTCGACAGCGGCGCCAAGGCGAAAAGCATCGAAGTCGTCAATGGCGGCATCAACTTGAAGGACCGCAGCCAGGTCGCCGGCAACATCACTTCAGTGAATGGCAGCATCAAGCTGGAACAGGACGCGAAGGTCGACGGCAAGCTTGCGAACGTCAATGGCGGCATCGAGCTCGAGCACGCCCGCGTCGGCGACGGCATCAAGACGGTGAATGGCGACATTGAGGTTGGCGAAGGCTCGCGCGTCGAAGGGGACATCGTGGTGGAGAAAGAGCGCGGCTTCAACGTGTTCGGCACCAAGCATACGCCCAAGATCGTGATCGGGCCGAATGCCGAGGTGACCGGGGAACTGCGCTTCGAGAAGGAAGTCGAACTGCACGTGAGCAAATCGGCCAGGGTCGGCAAGATCACTGGCGCCCAACCTATAAAAGACTGATTGGCGATCAGAGACTGACGTAACGAATTCGATCATGAACCCGCTCGCGGTGGAGCCGCCCTGCATGCACCAGATATTCCAGATGCGCCAACGCCTCTCCCATGGCCAGCACCAGGTGCATGCCTTTGAGCTCACGCCGAAACATCAGTGGCAGCATCTCCACCGCGAGCTTGGGCTCGGCGCAAGCGGCCGTAAGTTTGTCCAGCTGCTCCAGGTGATGGCCGGTGAGATCGTCGATCCGCTGTCGCAGGCCGTGGAACGGCACGCCATGCGATGGCAGCACCAGCGTGTCTTCGGCGAGCCCTCGCAGCCGCTGCAGCGATGACAGGTACGAACCGAGCGGGTTCGGATCGTTGCTGCCGACCATGAAGCTGATGTTGGATGAAATCGTCGGCAGCACCTGGTCGCCGCTGATCAACACTCGCAACGCCGGGTTGAACAGGCACAAATGACCCTCGGCATGGCCGTTGGTCTCCATCGCAGTCCAGTCGTGTTCACCCCAGCGGACCACTTCGCTGTCCGCGATCAGGCGCTCGACCTGGGGCAGGCCGCTGGCCATGCGCGCAATTCGCTCTGGTTGCAACATCGCCTGCACTTGCGTCGTATCGAGCAGGCCGTGCGAGCTGAAAAACTTCTCAATGGCTTCGGCACGCGCCCTGCCCTCGCCTCCCAGCAGCCGCTTCGCCCACGCCAATGTTTGTTCCGACATGAGCACGGGGACGCCATGGCGTTCCTGCAGCCATGCAGCGAGACCGATGTGATCGGGATGGATGTGAGTAACGAACACCGCGCGCAGCGGCAGCTTGGAAAAATGTTCGCGCTCGATCGCTTCCCACGCGTCTTTACCAATCGACGCCGCCATGCCGGTATCGACGACGACGCAGCCCTGATCGGTATCGAGCAGCCAGACATTGATGTGATTTAAATCCAGCGGCAGCGGAATGCGCGCCCAGCGCACACCCGGCGCCAACGTCACGTTCTGCCCGGGCGCGGGCGTAGGCACGTCGACGTAATGCAAACGTCGCGGTGCTGAAGGGAACGCCTCGCCTTCCGCCGTCACGGCGGGAGCGGATGAGGCAGGAGGCTCGTCGGCTGCGGAGGTCATCTCGCGTATCATGCGACCTTTCGCGCGCGAGAGGAAATTCCACCATGCGATTTGCCCGTACCGCCCCTTTGCTGGCCGCCGCGGTGAGCCTGTGCTGCTTTTCCGCAGGCGCGGCGCCCCCAGCAGTCAAAATGGATGCGAAGGAGAAGGCGCTGGTACGTCACGTCGCTGCGCACGAGCAGGCGTCGATCGCGCTGTTGGAACAGATCGTCAACGTTAACAGCGGCACCATGAATTTCGCCGGCGTGCGCAAAGTGGCCGACATGCTGCGGCCTCGATTCGAGGCGCTCGGCTTCAAGGTGACCTGGGTCGACGGCACGCCGTTCGGTCGCGCCGGCCACCTGATCGCGACCCGCGCCGGCCGCGGCCCGCACGTGCTGCTGATCGGTCACATGGACACGGTGTTCGAGCCCGATCATCCCTTGCAAAAGTGGGAACGCGTCGATGCGAACATTGCGCGTGGGCCCGGGACTTCCGATATGAAGGGCGGAATCATCGTCGGGCTGGCTGCGCTCGATGCTCTGCGCGACGCGAAGCTGCTCGATAGCTTGCAAGTCACGGTGGTGCTGCATGGAGATGAGGAAGATTCGGGCCGGCCGTTCGATCTCGCGCGACACGATTTGATTGAAGCCGCCAAGGCGGCGGATATCGCGATCGGTTTGGAGAACGCCGCGAACGATCCGAAGACGGCGGTCACTGCGCGTCGCAGCTCGACCGGTTGGGTGGTGAAGATCAAAGCCAAGAGCGAACATTCGTCGCAGATCTTTGCCGATGACGTTGGCGCCGGCGCCGCTTATGAGCTGGGGCGCATCCTCAATGGTTTCTATCAGGAAGTGCGCGGCGCGGAGTTCGTCACGTTCAATCCGGGATTGGTTGCCAGCAGTACGCAGGTGAATTTCAAATCCGAGCCGCTCGGGGCGACGGTGTCAGGCAAGAACAACATCATCGCGCCGGTGGCGATCGCATCAGGCGATCTGCGTACGCTCACGGCGCAGGAATTGGAAGAGACGAGAGCGAAGATGCGGAAGGTGGTCGAGAACGGGAACCTGCCGCACACGTCGGCGGAGATTTCGTTCACCGACAGTTATCCGCCCATGGCGCCCACCGAGGGCAATCGCAGATTGCTGTCGATGTACGATGCCGTGAGCCGTGATCTCGGCTTCGGGCCCGTCACGGAAGTGAATCCTCGTAATGCGGGCGCGGCGGATATTTCTTTCGCTGCCGACCACGTTGATATGGCCATCGATGGCCTCGGCCTGCTCGGCGGTGGGTCTCACACCCCTGACGAGTTCGCTGACCTTCGGACGTACAAGATCCAGACGCAGCGACTGGCTGTGTTGTTGTATCGGTTGGGGAAGAAGTAGGTCCCTCTCAAGCGCGGCGTATCAAGCCATCGAGCGGCGCCGCGCTTCGGCTGTCTGGAAAGACCTTCGTTTCCAAATCAGCCTCGCTCGCCCCGAGGTGATGAGCGAGCACACCCTTGAACACCGACCGCAAATCGCGCGTTGGCTTCAGGTCGCGTTGCTGATAGAGATCAGACGTAGCGAGTCCGGGCCAATCGGCAACGACTCGCCCGCCGGCAACGGCGCCGCCGGCCAGGAAAGCGCAGGTCGCAGTTCCGTGGTCCGTGCCACGAGTGCCGTTAACGGCGACGGTGCGACCGAACTCGGTGACGACGAGCATCGCTGTATCTTTCCACGCTGAACCCAGCGACGTTCGCAATCCCTCAAACCCTTCATCGAGCGCTCGCAGGCGATTGGCGAGTTGCCCCTGCTCCGCACCCTGATTCGCGTGCGTATCCCAACCACTTACTTCAATCACAGCCACGCGAGGCCCATCAGCCGCAGCAAGAAACTTGCCGGCAGCGGCAGTCACCGCTCCGAAGCCGTTCAGCGGATCCCGCTTCCCCTGCATGGCATTCATGCCATCGCCAGCGATGCCATCCGCCGCGAGTGCGGACTGCAGGCGGCTGGAGAAATACTCATCGGTGGAATAAAGATCGGCGATGCGCGCCAGCGTATCGACATCTGCGTTCGGCAGCCGAGAGGGAGCCCAGGAATTCACCGCCGCGCCGCCTCGCAAAACCAACGGAACATTCTGCGCCAGCGCCAACGCAACTTTGTCAGTACTGCGCGCTTTCGCTGCCGGCAGCGTCGGCAAGGCGCGATTCAACCAACCGTCGCGCTCGCCCTTGAGCTGCGACATGCCGTTCTCCAGCAAGTCCTGCCCGTCGAAATGCGACCGCTCACGATAGGGAGAGGCGACGGCATGAAACACGATCAGTTCCTTTTGCTGATAGCGCTCGTACAGATGAGTCAGCGACGGATGTAATGCAAACATTCCGTCGAGCTTCTGCGTGGGCGCAGTGATCGCCAGCTGGCCTCGCTTGCTCGCGTAGTTGCCGTCGCCGTACGCCGGCACTGCCCCCAGTCCATCCAGCGCCCCGCGCAGGATGACGAGCACGAACCGCGAGTCAGCTTTCGTCGCGGCAAAAGGGATGCGCGGCAGGAAGGCGGCTGCGCCGCCGAGCAGAGAAGAGATAACAAACGTTCGTCGATCCATGGTTCGCATAGGTTCACCGGCCCTCATCGACGCTGAAACTCCGGGCTCGCAAGTAACAACGCAAGCCCTTGCGCCCCGCTCTCCGCTCGCGAGATCGCGGTTCGCGTGCGTTCCGCGAGCGCCGCGTCCAGGGCCTGCTGACCAAGCGCGAGTGGCTGAGCTTTCGAGCCCACGCGATTGCCAACCGCACTCGCCCACTCGATACGTTTCAACAACGCATCAGGACCGTCCCACTGACTGGCCGTATCGGGCCAACCCGCCGGCGAGCCGGGCGTGTACGGGCGCTGGCCGAGTAATTGGAACGGCGCGAGGATCTGCTGAGGCTGCTGGGGCACGAACTCCAACATTCGAAAGGTTGAAACCACGAAGTCATGCGGCGTTTTGAACTTGGCGACGGTCGCCTGCCACGCCTCGGGGCTCTCGACCAACGCTCGATGTAACGACGGCAGATCACCGTCCGTATCGCGAAATACCTTCGCGAGGCGTTCGACCGCCGACGCCGGCGGCTCATCCGCAATGAAATGTCGCGCCAACTTCGTTGCCACATGCGTGGCCGTCGCCGGGTGACTCGCCAGATCCTTCAGCACCGCACGCGGCTGCTCGATCCCTTCCTGCGAATAACGTTTGCCAACGATGGTCTTCGTCCCCGGCTCATGCGCGGCCTCGCGGAAAAAGAACTCGCCCATACGCTGTGGCTCTTTGCCACGTTTGCCTCCAACGGACCAGCCGGTCAACGCCCGAGCAAACGTTGTCACATCTGTTTGCGTGTACCCGCCGTTCACGCCGAGCGTGTGCAGTTCGAGGATCTCGCGTGCGAGGTTTTCGTTGATGTCGAGCTTGCGATCGGCCCGGCCGCCGGCGCGGCGCGCGAGCGGAGAGTTGGGGCCGATCGAGGCCTGGTTGTCCAAATACAGGATCATTGCCGGATGCGATTCGACGGCCAGCAGTAGATCGACGAAGCGGCCGCCGAGATGCGGGCGGATTGCTTCGTTCTCGAGCGTGGCCGCGAGGCCGACGACTTGGGCCTTGTCGGCCGACACGGCGAAATGATTGGTCCAGAAATGCACCAGGCGCTCGCGAAACGGCTCCGCGGTGCGCGTCGCCAGTCGATAGCGAGCGGCAACCTGCTCCTGATAGATCCCGGCAATCTGCTTACGCCCCTTCTCGACCCGCTGGGCAGGGTCGGCCTCGGGCTTCTCCGCATCCATTTGCTTGCGCGCCCGGCGAGGCTGCTGAACGACCTCGGCGAATGTTTGAAACACCGAAGCCGAGGTGGGCAATCCATTCAATTCCGCCGGCACGGGCCGGGTGCCCTTCACCTGCTTGATCAGCCAGCCCTGCGGATCGCCGCCGATGTCCGCCAATTCCCCCGGCCTGGCGCCAAGCCCAAAACGATTCGCTGCAATGATGGGAGCGAAGCTCAAAGTCGCCTCCTTGTGCCCGTTCGAAGAGCTACAACGCGCGACCAGTCGCCTCGGTTGACCTCAGGCGCTGGTCATAAGCTGGTCCATCGGCAGCATATCCGGCGGCGGCCGGCGGGTGGTGGCGAGCAGGTCGACGATGCGGTCGTCGCTGCGGAGGACGAAGCTGTTGCCGGGCTGTTGTTTGGCGTACTTCTTCACGTGCGCAAGCAGCTGCGCCATGGCATCGGCGCTGGTCGCACCGATCGTTTCGGAATCGAGCGCGGACACGGAGACGGTGAGCAACGGATACTTGCGGGGGCGGCCATCGCGATCGGCCGCGAGGATGAAGCCATCGCCGGCTTGCTGAGGCGAATAAAAATCCCCGACCGTCGCCGCGAATCGATCCAGCACCGCAGTGACCCGCTCTCGCCAATCCGCCGATCGCATCACCACGACGAAATCGTCCCCGCCGACGTGCCCGACAAAATCCAGCCGTGGCGAGAAATGATTCTTCAGCAGCCCGGCCAGATGCAGAATCACCTGGTCGCCGTGCGCGTACCCATACACATCGTTGTAAGGCTTGAACGAATCGAGATCGAAGTACGCGACGATGAACCGCTTGTGCGCCTCGATCAGCTTATCGATACAACTGCGCACAGCCGCGTTGCCGGGGAGCAGCGTCAGCGGATTGGAATGTTTCGCCGACTGCAGCTGCTGCTCGGTAATCAGCCTGAGCACGTCGATGGTCTGGCCAATGCCGTGATACCGCCCATCTTTCGTAATCACGAATTCTTCCGTGAGCCGCGGCCGACCCTTCTGAGTCACCAGCCGGCTCACCTGCTCCAGCCGCAGCTGGCCGTCGATCAAGAGCGTCGGCGACTCCATCACTGCAGTGACGGGGCGCTTGTTGAATATTTCCGGATGCAGCGGCTTCGCCAGCAGATCGAATAAACGTTCACGACGCACGACGCCGAGCGGCCGGCCATCCTGCACCACCGGCAGTGTGAGCTGCTCCGGATTGTCACGCAGTAAGTCGGCGACTTCGGTGACGCGCATTTCCGGCGGCACCGGCCGAACATAAGTAGCGATGTGCTCGGCGCACAGCGCAGTGTGAGTAACAACTGAGCGATCCAGGGATTCCAGCGCCTGCAACGCTGCGACCGGTACCATTCCCGGCCGGCCGAACAAATTGCCCTGCAGCCGGTCGAGCCCGAGATCCACGAGTTCGCGACATTCGCGCTCGGTCTCGACGCCCTCGGCGATCACGCGGCAGCCCATCGAGCGGCCCATATCCAGCATCGAGCGCACGAAGCCGAGCTTGGTCGCGTCGGCATCGATGCCGCTGACGAAGTAACGATCGATCTTCACGTAATCGGGCTTGAGCTCCGACCACGTGCGCAGCCCCGAGGAGCCCGCGCCGAGATCGTCGATGGCGATCGCGCAGCCGGCGTCCCGCAGGCTCCGCAACGCCGAGCGCAGCTGCGCGTAGTCATCTAACAAACTTTCTTCGGTGAGCTCGATGACACAACGCTCGGTCGACATCCCGGCCTCGCGCGCCAGCTCCAGAAAGCGCGCCGCGAAGTTCGGGTTTTCGTAGATCGTGTCGGGAGAAACATTGACGAACAGCTGACCCGAGACGCGCGCCGCGACGAAGCGCTTGAACGCGCTCTGCATGCACAGCAGGTCGAGATCGCCCTTCATGCCGGCGCGACGCGCAGCTTCGAACAGGTTTTGCGGTGAATGCAGCCAGCTGTCCGACGGGCCGCGAGTCAGCGCTTCGTAGCCGCAGATGCCACGGGAGCGCGGATCGACGATGGGCTGGAACAGCGTCGTGATCCGACTTTCGCTAATGAGATCCGCAAGCTCGAGCGCCGCGGCGTCGAGTCGACGCAGCCTTAACGTCGGCGAATCTGAGCGTGTATCGGACATGCGTCAGGCGCGCCGGAATCACCCGGCCTTCCCTGGGTCCCGTGTAGCCGTAAAAAGTTGTGGCCGCTAGTAAAAGACGGCAACCACTTAGGGAACCGCGATGCACTTCGCACGGCCGCATGCAGCAAACGGCCAATACCCTGCGTAATGCAAATTCTGTGATGGGGTTGGCAAGACAACTCCCCCGCCACCCGGTCTACGCCCGGGAGCGGGGGAGCTTGAGGACGCGCGTCAGCCTCGCACGTTCAACGTTTCATCGCGTCGAAGAAATCGCCGTTGGTCTTGGTGTCCTTCATCTTGTCGATGAGGAACTCGATCGCGGCGAGCTCGTCCATCGGATGCAGCAGCTTGCGCAGGATCCAGATCTTCTGCAGCTGGTCCGGGTCGATCAGCAGTTCCTCGCGGCGCGTGCCGGAGCGGTTGATGTCGATCGACGGGTAGACGCGCTTCTCGGAGATGCGGCGGTTCAGGTGCACTTCCATGTTGCCGGTGCCCTTGAACTCCTCGTAGATCACCTCGTCCATCTTCGAGCCGGTGTCGATCAGCGCGGTGGCGATGATGGTCAGCGAGCCGCCTTCCTCGACGTTGCGCGCGGCGCCGAAGAAGCGCTTCGGACGATGCAGGGCGTTGGCGTCCACGCCACCGGTCAGCACCTTGCCGGAGCTGGGCACGACGTTGTTGTAGGCGCGGGCCAGGCGGGTGATCGAGTCGAGCAGGATCACCACGTCCTTCTTGTGCTCGACCAGGC
>CAMLEO010000184.1 GCA_946478975.1 uncultured Steroidobacter sp. | reverse complement strand
GTCCGCGAGTATCCATTCACCCGCAGCGTCGCAGAGCAGCTGCGAGTCCATGACGACCGCGCCGAATTCCTTGCCGGCATCGATCTCATCCTCGCGGGCATCGAGGCATCCCTGTGATCTCAGGGCAGATTCTTCTCCGCCTGATTGCTCCACGAGCTGTTGGTATTGATCTCGGCCGGCGTGCCGACGAACGCGCCGCGTGCAGTCGGGTCATTGCGCAATACATACATCAGCCACGCATTGATATAGCCGAGAAACCCCCCGCCAGTGTTTTGGATGGTGTTGTGCCCGGCGCTCTTGAGCACGGCCACCGCGGCAGCGCCGGGAACCTGGTTGTAATAGCCCGTCAGAGTGGCGGGCGATGCAATGATGATGTCATTGGCGCTGCCCAGGAACAGCACGGGCACGGTGAGCTGGTCGACGTAATATTCATCGCCGCTGCTGACCCAAATCTGATTGGGTAGCGCAATCGGCACCGCTGTTTTGATCAAACCATTGGAATGATTGGCGGCATTCACCGCGCCGCCGGCACCTTGCGAATGCCCGATGGCGCCGATGTGAGTCGTGTCGAGCTTCTGATAAAAGACGCTGCTGCTATCGCTGTCCCGCTGCACCATGTACTGCGCGGCCCCCAGCATTTCCGCGCCGGTGCCGGTGGTGGGATCGTTGACCGCGACCACCACGAATCCCCACGACGCCAGGTGATTCAACAATCCATAGTAGTTGCCGGGCGTCGCATTCGTACCGTTGCCCCAGGTGACGATCGGGTGGCGCATGCCGCCCGCGCCCAGCTGCGTCGGATAATACAAGTTATAAGTCAGCGCGCCGGACGGATCGGTCGCCGTCGCAGTGCTGACGGCAAACGATCCTGCCGTTTTATAAACCGTCTCGATGGCATTGGCGGCCCAGAGCGGGCACGCCACGCCAACGATGCCAACCATCGACGCACCTGCCATCCAGACAATGGCAGCAGCGTCGCACCATGAACCCGTGAGCCGTTTTGTTATCGTCATCTGAAGCTCCCCCGCCCGGAATTCAGGTTGGGAGCTGGCAGTCCTCCGGGCCCGGCCTACCAGCGCCTTTTGTTTGTTTTCTGAATCGGCATCGTGGTCAGCGCCCGTTCTCCAGGATCTTGAACTGGCGCATGGGATCGGACTGTGGGATGCGCTCGCCGTCTTGTGTCAGCGCGTGGGCGCCGTCGGGTGCGTACTGCAGGATATAAGCTTTGCGCACCGTGTCCTGTTTGAGATTCGGGCCGGTGCGATGCGGGGCCAGCGATGAAAACACGATGGCATCGCCTGCTTTTGCCGGCACGCAGACCGCATCGTCGACGCGTTCGAGACATTTCTTGCCGAGGTTGGTCAGCCAGTGATCCAACGTACCCAGCTTGTGCAGGCGCGGTGCAATCCACGGACAACCGTTCTCCGCATCCACATCGACCAGCGGAATCCACACGGTTAGATATTGCTGAGGCTCGACGAAGGTGTAGCCGTTGTCCTGATGCCAGGGAAATTCCTGCGGCTTGCTGGTTTTTTTGTAGACCGACTGATCCCAGTACAGCCGCACGTCGTTGCCGATGAGGTCGTGACAAATATCTTTGAGCGCCGGATGCGCAGCGAAATCGCGCAGCACCTGTGACTCGCGCACGATGTGAATCGTGAACGTGATGATGTCGGCTTCGGAAAGCTGCACGCGTCCGCCTTGATGCTCGCGAATGTAGCGCTCGCGAACCGCCTCGATCGGATCGATGGCTTGCGTCACCGCGGCGATTTCTTCCGGAGTGAAGACCTGCTCGACCAGCGTGAAGCCGAGTTCATTGAAGGACGCATATTGCTCAGAGGTCAGCCGACGCAGGTGCTTGTCCGGCGGCGCCTGCCAGAGGAAACCGTGGTTGAGCGGATGCAACTTGATCGAGGGGTGCGACATGGATGGCCTTGCTCACTTCCGGAAGGTGGTTCTGGGCCACGATGCCAAATTAGATCTAAAACATCAATATCCTCGTAAATAGATCTATTTTACGAACTACAGTTCCAAACAATTGATTCTGCAGGGCAGAGACATCGCATTAGTGGCGCGCCGGCAGGCGAACGGCGCGTCCAGAGCCGGAGAAAGGGCTGGGAATGGGCACTTCTTGCCCCTTCTAATCAAAACTGTTGACATCCAGATAAAATTTATCGAAAGTCGATCCGTCGAGCGTTTTTAGATTTATAAATACAACTCGGGGGATCGAATGATCAGGCATTCCTGGCTGCTGCCTCCACTCGCCTCGCTCACGTTCGGTGCGGCTCAGGCCGACGGTCCTGCCGCGGAAAAGAGTCAGCTCGAAGAAGTCATCGTGACAGCGCAAAAGCGCGAAGAGCGGCTGCAGGATGTGCCGATCTCAGTCGCCGTCGTCAGCGCGGATACATTCGCAGCGTTCAAGCTCAACGAAACCACAGATATTCAAGCGCTCGTGCCGGGTGTATCGCTCACCAACTCCGCGGGCCCGCGCAACTTCGGATTTTTCATTCGCGGCATCGGCACCAGTTCGTTTGCTTCCGAATCCATCGAAGGCAGCACGGCGTACGTGCTCGACGGCGTCGTGCTCGGGCAGGCCGGCGCATCGCTCACCGACCTTCCCGACGTGGAACGCGTTGAAGTACTGCGCGGGCCGCAGGGCACGTTGTTCGGCAAGAACGCCTCGGCCGGCGTCATCAATGTCACAACGCGCCAGCCCTCCGATCATTTCGAAGCCGACGCGTCGCTGAGCTGGGCCGATCCCAACAACGAACGCAAAGTGAGCGGCGTGATCACCGGGCCGCTCTCGGACAGCAGCGCATTTCTGCTCTCGGCGCGCATGAACAAACGCGAAGGTTACATCGACAATGTCTTCGATGGCCGTGCGCTGAACGATCGCGACGACTACGGCGTGCGCGGCAAGCTCGCGCTCAATCCCAGCAGCGACGTGTCCATCATGCTGATCGGCGACTACTGGAAACGCTCGGCCCAGTGTTGCATCTGGACCTTACGCAGCACGGGCCCCGCTCCGTCGCTGGTTCCGGAGCGGCAATCCCGAGCCGCCGGCATCGTGCCCGGCCCGGACAACGAACGGCAGAACATCGATGGCGAGGTGTTCTCGGACACCGAAAGTTACGGCGCCTCGGCACAGATCGATTACGACTTCGCCGAGGGCTACACGTTCACCGCCATCTCGGCCTGGCGCCGCTGGCTCACGCACGACGGGCTCGACTCCGACAGCAGTCCGCTCAATCTGCTGGATGTGAATTTCACGGACTTCCAGCAGCGGCAACTGACCCAGGAACTGCGCATCACCTCGCCGCAGCTCGGGCGCTTCGATTACGTCGCGGGCTTGTTTTATTTCGACGGCGACGTCCACTCCCGTTCGACGCAAGTGTTCACCGCCGTGCCCTTGCCCTTCTTCTCTCGCGTTGTCGACATCGACGCGGCAACCAAGAACCTGGCCGCGTTCGGTCAACTCAACTTTCATCTCACCGAACAGCTGACGTTGATCGCCGGCGGACGCGTCTTGCGGGAAGAAACGAGTGCCGACAAGCGGCGTTTCGACCCGCGACTGAATCTTCGCGACGGATCCAGTGCCGACAAGCGTGACGACGCCATCGTCTGGCGCGGGGGGCTGCAATATTCTTTCAACGACAACGTGATGGCGTTCGCCACCGCGACGCGCGGCTACAAGGGCGGCGGTTACGACACCAACATCGGCGCATCGACGCTGCCGAGCGTGCTGCCCGAAGAGCCGACCAGCTACGAAATCGGCCTGCGCACGCAATCGCTCGTGCAAGGCTGGGTGTTCAATCTCACCGGCTTCAAAACCAAGATCGAAGGCTATCAAACCTCGGCGCGTGATCCGGTCCAGTCGGTTTATTACATTCGCAACGCCCAGGCGCGCACCGAGGGCGGCGAGTTCGATTTTACCGCGCGGCCACTGGCGGAACACGATCTCACGTTGTCGCTGTCCGGGGCTTATATCAATGCCGAGTGGGGCAATTTCACCAATGCCACCTGCTACGGCGGCCAGACGGCCGCTCAGGGCTGCGTCGCTGGCCAGCAAAATCTCACTGGTGAACCGATGCCCTTCTCGCCGAAGTGGACCTTCAGCAGCCGCGTCGGTTACTCCTGGCCCATCGCCAGCGACGCCTATCGATTCTCGACCGATCTCGGCGCCAGCTATCGAGACACCGCCGGTCTGCAATTCCCGAACAGTCCGTACACGATTCAATCGGCCTATACGCTGCTGGCAGCCTCGGTGGGTTTCGGCGCGAGCGACGACAGTTGGAAACTCTCGCTCTGGGGCAAGAACCTCACCGACGAACACTACGCGGTAGTGATGTTTCCAACGCCGTTTGGTAGCGCGCCGCAGAACGTCAGCCAGTTCATTCCTTATGAAGCGCGCCGCGTGCTGGGCGTCTCGCTCGATGTTTCCTTCTGAGATGACGACCTTGCCGGCCCCCTTGCGCATCGACGGTCGATGGTTCATCGATGGCGCCGGCCGTCGTGTGATTCTGCGCGGCGTAAACCTCGGTGGCGATTGCAAGGTGCCGTATCCGAACGGCGGCACCTGTTTCCCGTCGGACTTCAGCGATCACCGTTCGGTCTCGTTCGTCGGCCGTCCGTTTCCCCTGGCGGAGGCCGACGAACATCTGGGGCGACTCGCGCACTGGGGCTTCAACGTGGTCCGGCTGCTGACCACGTGGGAAGCGGTCGAGCATGCGGGTCCGCAGCGCTATGACGAGGACTATCTCGATTACCTGGCGGCAGTGTGCCGCAAGTGTGGCGAGCACGGTTTGTATGTCTTCATCGACTTCCATCAAGACGCGTGGAGTCGAATGACCGGCGGCGACGGCGCGCCGGGCTGGACGCTGGATGCGGTGGGCCTGGACTTCACAAAGTTTCATGCCGCGGGCGCCGCTCACCTCATGCAAGCCAAGTACGACTACGAGCGCGGCGGGCATCAAGACAACTATCCCTCGATGAGCTGGGTGGTGAATTACCGCCTGCCGGCGAACATGATTTTGTGGACGCTGTTCTTTGGCGGCCGCGATTTCACACCGCAGTTCCTGGTCGACGGCAGGAATGTGCAGGACTACTTGCAGGATCATTATCTCGGCGCCATGCGCCAGGTCGCGCTGCGGGTCCGAAACATGCCGCACGTACTGGGCTTCGATACGTTGAATGAACCCGGCGAAGGCATGATCGGCGTCGATCTCGAAGCGAGACAGACCAGCGCCCTGCTCGGCGCCGTCAGCCTCATGAGTCCCTTGGATGCGTTGCTGAAAGCGCGCGGCATCGGCGCAAACGGCATCTCGATCTGGCGTCCGGACGTGAGTTGCCCGTTCGAAGCCGCCGGCGCTTATCAGCTCATCGATGGCGCGGTGAGCCAGTCGCGCAAAGATTATTTCACGCACGTCGGCGGCCAACGGGTGAGTTTCGAAGATCGCCACCTGCGACCATTCTTTCAGCGCGTCGCGCACACAGTGCGAGGCGTGCGCGAGGACTGGCTGCTGTTCGTGGAAATGAATCCATACAAGCCCGCCCAAGGTCATACATTTCCTGCCGGCACGCCCGAGCGCGCCGTGAATGCCAGCCATTGGTACGACCTCGCCCTGCTGCGAACCAAGACGTTCCCATCGACGACTGGCGGCGACGCTGACGCCATCCGCGAGCGCTATATAAAAGAGATGAGCATGATCGCCGCTGCGGGCGTCACGCTGTCGCCGCACGGGGCGCCGACGCTGCTCGGCGAATGTGGCATTCCGTTCGACTTGGACGACGGCGCGGCCTATCGCGCTTGGGCAGAGGGCGACCGCTCGCAAACCCCGTGGAGCAAACAGCGGCTTGCGCAGAGCCTGATGTATGACGCGCTCGATCGGCTGCTGCTGAGCTCGACGCAGTGGAACTACACCGCGTCGAATCGCAATCTCGCCGCCTGGGGCGACGGCTGGAATCAGGAGGACCTGTCGATCTTTTCGCGCGATCAGCAGGATGAACCTGCGGACCCGGACTCCGGCGGCCGCGCCATCGAAGGATTCTGCCGGCCCTATGCCCGCCGCATCGCCGGAGAACCGGTCAGCATGCGCTTCGACAGCGCGAGCGGCGAATTCACATTGGTGTTTGATGTGGACCCGCGCGTCGACGGGCCGACGGAAATCTTCATCCCGCGGCGGCATTACCCGCACGGCTACCTGATCGAGGCCGCTGAGTGCGAGGCCGTCGCCGTCGGGCAGTGCATTCGAATCTTCTGCGACGGCACCGGCCGCCGCGTCGTCACCCTGACTCGCCGGAATCCGCAGTCATGACGGCGCGCTGGCGGCCCTGTATCGTTCGCGACGACCAGCAGGTCGATCGCATCCGGGAACAACGAATCGTGCCGACAAAGATTCCGTCCGTCGCTACTTTCACCCTGGCAGGCGTCACGTCGCCCTTCGATCCGGCGCAGCGCCCGACGCAGGCCGTCGCTTTCTGGCTGGGCCGTGACATTGCTCGCGGCGTGTTCGCCCCACTCGAACGCTTGAAAATCGAGCAGCTCACGCAGTTTTATTCCATCGGCCACAGCCCAATCCGCGAAGCCATTCTGCTGCTCTCCACCAGCGGCCTGGTGGTGCACGAACATCAGAAAGGTCATCGCGTCGCGCCGGTGTCGCTGGCGGATTACGACGACCTGCTCAATGTTTACATGCGCATCTATCGGCTCGCGCTCGGCATGGCAATCGAGCTGGGCAGCGACGAATGGGAAGAGCGCGTGGTGCTCACGTTGCATCGCTCGACCAAGGTCAAGAAGGTGCTGCCGGACGGCGATCCGCAGGCGCGCGAGCTATGGCAACGCACGTATGGCGAGTTCCATCGCGCGCTGCTCTCCGGCTGCGGCTCGCCGCTGCTGATGCAAATCTACGTGGACCTCGGTGCGCGGCTGGAACGCTACGTCAACCTGTTCGGCGATCTGGACAGCGATCGCGAGCGGGATCATCACGCCGAGCATCGCGAAATCGTCGCCGCCGCCATTGCGCGGGACAAGGAGCGGATGCGCGAGCTGATCGACCGTTACTTCGCCATTTCCATCCCGATCCGCAATTCCATCGTCGACTCGTTGAAACGTCAGGAACATGGAGATCCCGATTGAGCTCAGCGCCGCCCGTACCCAAGCCACTCACTCTCGGACGCAAACTCGGATTCACGGTCGGCGAGTACGCCTGCAATCTTTACTGGCAGAGCCTGTCGCTGTTCCTGCTGTTCTTTTATACGGATGTGGTCGGCCTGTCGGCTGCCACGGCCGGCCTGATCTATATGATCGCCTCGATCTGGGATGGCGCCATCGACCCCGTGATGGGCGCGATCGCCGATCGCACGCGTAGCCGCTTCGGCCGCTATCGGCCCTATTTGTTGTTCGGCTCGGTGCCGCTCGCGCTGTGTTTCGCGCTGCTCTATTACAACCCGCCGCTGACGGGCACAGCGCTGACGCTGTGGCTGCTGGCCACACACATTCTGTTTCGCACCAGCTACACGGTGCTTTCCATTCCGTTCACATCGCTCAACGCGCGCGTGACGACGAGTTCGAGCGAACGTGCCACGCTGGCCGGATTGCGCATGATCTTCGCGACGCTGGCCGGCTTGACGATCGCCGCGAGCACGCAGCCTCTGGTCGCGAAATTCGGTGGTGGCGGCAACCAGGGTTTCCTCACTGCCGCCGCGCTGTTCGGACTGATCGCGACCGTGATCTTCCCGCTGGTCTTCCTGGCCGTGCGCGAACCCGAGTTCGCGGAGGATGAACGCTCGCCGGTCCGCATGATCGACTACTGGCGAGCGATTCGCACCAACCGCGCATTCTGGGTCGTGATGATCACTGTGACCTGCGCCGTGATCTGCGCCACTGCACTGGGCAAATCGCTGTTGTATTACTTCAAGTACTACCTGCACGACGAAGGTGGCGCACGACTGGCCATGAGTTACACCGCCGCATCCGGCCTGGTGATCATTCCTTTCTGGATGTTTTTAACTCGCGTGATCGGCAAGCGTGTCGCATGGTTCGTCGCCACGGCCATTGCCCTGCTTGGGCTGCTGTATTTCGCGCTGACCGACATTCGCTCGTCCGCGGCGATGACCCTGTTCCTGGTTTATATGCACATCGGCATCATGGGGCTGCTGCTGACGTTCTGGTCGATGCTGCCGGACACGGTCGAATACGGCGAATGGCGCACCGGCGTTCGCACCGAGGCTTTCGTATTCGGCCTCGGCCAGTTCTTTTTGAAAGTCGCCCTGGGCCTCGGCGCAGGCTTGTTCGGAGTCGCGCTCGATTTCGTCGGCTATGTGCCCAACGTGCCGCAGACCGAAAGCACACTCGCGGGCTTGAAGTACATCATGCTGGCGCTGCCCGCGACCGGGCTGACGCTCGGCTTCATCGTCATGCTGTTCTATCCGCTGAAGCGCGGCGTGCACGAGAACATCGTGGAGCAGCTGGCATCGCGCAAGGAAACATTGCCCGGAACGCTCGCGGCGGAGAGCACATGACGATGCCCACTCGCGCGTATGGAAACAGCGGGCTGCAGGTCAGCGCAGTGACCTATGGCGCCATGACACTCGCACACGATCCCGGACTTCAGCACGGCGTCGCGCCCTCGCTGCTGCGTGCACTCGAAGGCGGCGTGACGCTGATCGATACCGCTCGCGCCTACCCCGGATCGGAGGAGATCATTGCCTCGACGCTGCGCGCGTGGCACGGCCCGCGGCCTTTGATTTCCAGCAAGGTCATGCCATCGAGCCGTGAAACGTTTCGTTTTCATCGACCACTCGCCGAAGCCTACACGGCACAGAGCATTCGCGCCTCCGTCGAAGCCAGCCTGCGTACGTTGCAGGTCGAGCAGCTCGACATCGTCCATTTGCACCAATGGCACTACTTGTGGACCCACGAACGCGAATGGTTCGAGGTGCTGAATGCATTGCGCGCTGAAGGAAAGATCCGCTGCATCGCTGTCAGCGCACAGGATCATGAGCACGATGCGCTGCTGGAAGTCATCAGCCAGGGGCTCGTTGACGGTGTTCAGATCATCTTCAATTTGTTCGAATCGCGCCCCATGTCGGCGCTGCTGCCGCTGGCGAGACAACGCGGCGTCGGCGTGATCGCGCGCTGTGTTTACGACAGCGGCGGCCTGTCGAACACCTTGTCGATGGCGGACTTCGCCAGTCGCCCGTTTCTCAAACACGCCCCGTACGGCCAATATCGCGAGCGCCTGGACGAGCTCGAACGAAAGTTCATTCCGCACGTCGCGGCGAGCATTCCGGAGCTGGCGCTGCGTTTCGTACTCTCGGTGGCCGGCGTGAGTACTGCGACGATCGGCATGCCCGCCACCGCACTCGTCGATGCCACGTTGGCCGCGGCGGCGTCAGGTCCACTGCCCGCCTCTGCGGTGGAAACTATTCGACGCGAGCACGTCTGGACTCGCAACTTCTATGAACGACTGTTGTGAGCCACTGCGATGACCCAGGCCATCAGCTTCTGTTTCGACGACGGCTTTCGGGCCTCCGCGGACACGATCCAGCGCCTGTTCGGCGAGCGCGGACTGTCCGCCTGTTTCTGCGTGCTCGCGCAGCCTGAGCTGGCGCAAGATCCATTCATCCGCGCCGCTCCGATTGCCGATTGGGAATATTGGCGAGCAGCCCTCGCCGCCGGACACGAAGTCGCTCCGCACGGCTATGCGCACGAGCATTTGGGAAGATTGGATTTCACAGCCGCCTGCGACAGCGTTCAACGCACGCTCGATACATTCCAACAGCAGTTGCCCGGCTTCGATCCGCGACGCAGCTTCTTTCATCTCGCTTATCTCTCCGCACCGACGCCCATCGTTCAATGGATCGGCGAGCGAACGCTGGGCGCGCGCATGGCGCTCGGCCGCGACGGACGCAACGACCTCTCTGCGTGGTCACGCGGCCGGCCGATCGATTGCACGACGTTCGCACCGCCCGATGCAGATCAAGCGGCGCGCCGGCGCATTCAGCGCTTCATCGACGACGAAGATGGCTGGCTGGTGCTGGTTTTCCACGGCCTGGACGGGGAAGGCTGGGGCACCGTATCGAGCGATGCACTCGCCCGCATGCTGGACGATATCCAGCATGCGGGCATTCGTGTGCTGCCGCCGAACCGAATGACACCAGGCTGACTGCTCATCGGGTACATTGGGCCGATGGGCATCAAGCTGCTGACCTTGAACATCGAAGGCGATCGACATCTCGATCGGGTGCACGCCACCCTCGCCGAACACCTGCCGGACGTCGTCTGTTTGCAGGAAGTACTCGAAGCGGATTGCGACCGCCTCGCCGCGGCGGGCAACTATGACGTGAAATTTTCGCTCGGCGGCTATCTGCCCTACTGGACCGGCAAGCAGCGCAACTCGGGCGTGGCAGTCCTGACGCGCGTGCCCGTGCTCAGCCAGACGCAGCGCTATTACGCTGACGATCCTCACATCCGTGAACTGCGCGAGCCGAATGACATTCGCCGGGCCCTGGTCATGACGGAACTTGCGCACCGGGGACAGCGCTATCGCATCGGCACCACGCATTTCACGTGGTCCAGCGACGGTCACATCACCGAGATGCAGAAAGCCGATTTCGCGCGCCTCAGGCGTGTGCTGTCCAGCGAACCGGACTATGTGTTGTGCGGCGATTTCAATGCGCCCCGCGGCCGCGAGATGTTCAGCAAATTCGTGGACGAACTGGGCCTGACCGATCATTTGCCGACCAGCGTGACCTCCACCCTCGATCGCCGCTATCATCGGGTTCGCGACCTCGAACTGGTCGTGGATACGATCTTCTCGACGCCGGAATATCGAGTGACGGACGTCCAGGTCCTGGACGGGATCAGCGATCACAAGGGCATCCTGGCACGCGTGGAGCGGCCCTGATGCCGGCGACTGGAGTCAAGCGATGACAACGACACGCACGTGGGTTGTTCATGTCGCCGGAGCGGCGATCACATTGCTAGCCGCGACCGGTGTGTTTGCGCAGGAGGCCGCTCCCGCTCCATCGCTGGCCGGCGTGGATCAGAACCATGACGGCATCCGCGATGACATCAAGGCGTTCGTGGAGCGTGAAATCAAAGCACCCGCGGCGTCGCCCGCCACGTCTGCCTCCGCCACAGCGGCCTCCGTGGTAAAAACAAAACTTTCGTTGGCCCTGCCCAGCGATCAGAAAGTCACGGCGCCGCCGCCCCGCCGGACGTGTTTCGATTATCTGCTGCTGGAACGGAAGGATCGGGCGCTGGCAAATCAACACCTGCAGACCAGCAGCCAGAACGGCATCTTCGGCACCGATCCGTGCGATCCGTTCGTCTCGCCGAGCCTGGACCGGCCGTTCGATACCGACTTTGCCGAGCTGCGGCTCGGCCCTGCCCGGTTGCGAACCAGCGAATAATCCTCGTCCGTCTCGCGGCCGAATCAACGCTGCGGAGTTGCCTGGCGAGGCGCCGGCCACTCTTTGGTGAGACCGGGCTGAACCGGCCGCTCCAATTGCGTGGACAGCACGATGTAACTGCGCGTCCCGATCACCCCCGGCACGTCGTAAATACGCGCCAGCAATCCTTCCAGCGCTCGCGAATCTTCGGTGCGCACTTTGAGCAACATACAAGTGTCGCCGGCGACGGAGTGCATCTCCTCCACTTCCGGATACTTCGCGAGCCGCAACAGCTCGGGCGTCTTGCCCCAGCCGGACGTATCGACGTGCACGAACGCCAGCAGCGTTTTGCGAATGGCGATGGGATCGATCAGCACCGCCGTCTGCCGGATCGCCCCGGAACGTTTCAGCCGCTTCACGCGCTCGTGAACCGCCGGCGCCGACAGCCCGACCTGCTCGCCCAACTCCACGTAACTGCGGTTCGCATCCTCGACCAGCAGGCTTAACAATTTTCGGTCGAAGGCATCCAGGTCGCGGCCTCGACTGTCATTCTGCCGAATACCATCTGTTTCTGAGACCATCTGGCGAATTCCGCTTGTGACCGAATACGGTTCGGCCAATATGCATCCATGGCGAACACAGTTCAACCCGCCGTGCCCCGCATGGCATATGTACTCACCGGCTGCGTCGGTGTCATCGGCTCGAATTCCCTCGGCCTGGGACCGATCGCCCCCGCCGTCGCGAACTCGTTGGGATCCAGCGTCCCCGCAGTGATGACCGCCGCCGCGGCGTTCGGTCTTGGCACGGCCGCGAGCGCTTTGTTTCTTGCGCGTCACATCGATCGCATCGGTGCGCGTCGCATGTTGCAACTTGCGCTGTCGCTGCTTGCGGCGGCACTCGTGCTCAGTGCGTTGTCACCTAATGTTGCAGTCCTCGTTGTGAGTCAGCTCATTGCAGGTATCGCGTCGGGAATCGCGTTGCCTGCCATCTATTCGAGCGCTGCCGCCGTTGCCCCTCCAGGGCGCGAGAGCAAAACCATCGGCATCGTGCTCACCGGCTGGACGTTGAGCATGGTGGCCGGTGTTTCTTTGTCCGCGGTGCTGGCGGAGATCGTGCACTGGCGTGCGGTGTTCGTCGCAATTGCGGCCTTGGCTCTCGCAGCCATCACGATGCTTTCCTTCGGCAAGTATCGTGAGGTTCGGGCCGCCGAGTCGGCGCCGTTGCCGCTGGAAGCCCTGAAGATCAGAGGCACGCAGCCGCTGCTCATCGCGTGCGGCGCATTCATGGCGGCGTTCTATGGAATGTATGGTTATCTCGGCGACCATCTTCATCACAGTCTCGGCCAGCCGGTCAGCGCGAACGGCCTCGCGTCACTCGTCTACGGCCTCGGCTTCGGCGCGGCGGCCTTGCTCGACAGCATCGTCGACCGGCTTGGCGCTAAACGTGTCATGCCCGTGGCGTTCGTTGCGGCCGGCGCGATTTATATCGGCATGGCCTGGCTTGGTAACAGTTTCAGTGCGCTGCTGATTGCAATGTTTCTATGGGGGTTGGCGAATCACTTCGGCCTGAATGTGTTGATCATGCGCCTGAGCGCGCTCGACCCACCCCGCCGCGGCACCATCATGGGGTTGAACAGCGCCGTGACTTATCTCGCCGGCTTCGTTGGCACCGTTGCCTTCGGCCCGCTCCACACGCGTTTTGGTTTCGCTGCCTCCGCTATCGTCGCGGCTGTGTTGATGCTGGTCGCTGCGCTGGCGGCTGCGTGGCGAACGAGTGACGTTGTCGCTCTCGATCTGGGCAGTGAGCAGTCATGAGCACGTTCGCATTGATTCACGGCGCAGGCGATGTCGGCTGGTACTGGCATCTCGTGGCAGCTGAGCTGCGCAAACACGGACACGATGTCGTTGCTCCCGATCTTCCATGCGACGACGACACTGCAGGCCTGAACGAATACGCCGACGCGGTCGTCGCCGCCGTTGGCAATCGAAAGAACCTGATCGTCGTGGGCCAGTCGTTCGGCGGATTTACCGCGGCGCTGGTCGCCGCCCGCCTCCCCACCGACATCGTCGACTCCCGGCAGTGATCCATGGCCGCTCGCGCGTTGGCCGAACGTTCGAACACATTTCGTGCTCTGTACGGAAGATTGTCTCTTCCCGCGCGATTGGCTTCGGCGCGTGGTACGCGAGCGTCTCAACATCGTTCCAGATGAGATTGCCGCGGGCCATTGCGTCGCGCTCAGTCAGCCGGAGCGGCTTGCGAAGATGTTGCTGGACTATGCGGGCCGGACGTAAACGGCCGAGGAAACCGGTTGCCTCCTCAACCTGAAAACATTCGTTGAAATATTCCTTAATCAGATTCAACACTGCCGGCCCGGGGAGCCCAACCAAACCAAACCTCGATTCATTCGAGCCACGGAGGGTATCTACATGCGATTGAGAGTGCTGTCGTGGATGATGGCCGCGATGCTGGCCGTCGTCGCGGTGCCTGCGGGTGCCGCAATGATCTTGAAGATGAACCTGGCTCAGCTCACCGATCGGGCTGATGCCATTTTCCGCGGCGAAGTCTTGTCGGCCGAGCCAGGCAAAATATCCATAGGCGGCGGCACGCTGCCCACAGTCACCTATCGCCTGCGCGTGGACGAGGCGTTCAAGGGCAAATTCGAAGCGAAAGAGAACTCCTCGCCCGAGGTGGAGATCACGATGCTCGGGACGTTCAAGGCGGCCGCGCGTAGCGGCAACCAGGAGCGCCTGACCTCGGCGTTGCCGGAAATTCCCAAGCTGCGAGTGGGTGAAAGCTACGTGCTGTTCACGACCGCACCCAGCGCCAGCGGACTGCGCTCGCCGGTCGGACTGGGGCAGGGAAGCTTTCGCATTTATGCCGGCCCGAACAAAACC
>CAMLEO010000183.1 GCA_946478975.1 uncultured Steroidobacter sp. | reverse complement strand
AGAAACTCGTCAGCCATGAGGGTTCCTCTTTGCGCAGCTATAACCCGAACGGGAAGGTTGTTTGGATACTCCATACTCCAGGGCTGCCCGCCGGCACCAGGCCGATGACAAGTATAGATGTCGGTTTACCAGTGATCGTAGTTCCGATGGGTGCCGTGCCCTCGACAAAAAGGCGTAACCCGCCAGGAACTCGCTCGTACGGCCCAAACGTAACAGCACCCGAGTTGATGGCGACTTGAAGAAATCGTGAAAAGGCTTCCTGAGAGGTGGTTCGATTCAAAATGCCTCGAGAGAAACGACCCGCTTCTTCGTCCCCTATATCGAATGCGTGACGTGGCTTTATATGCCCTTCGAACACCGCATTCGTCAGCTTCAATCCTTGGATTGGAGGAACGCCGGGGAAGGAGAAAATTGGGTTCGTAATGCGAAATGTCTGGGAGCCACCATTGTTAGTATCGGCGGCGTTAGCAGACGGAATGCCAAGTAGATTCCACGCCGACCAAGAGCTCCCGCCGTTCATCGCACCGACCGTGCCAGCCGTCGTCATCTGATCCGCCGCTGACGCCGGCACGACATTCTGCACCGGCGTGGGCAGCCTGCGCATCTCATCGGTGGCGCGGCCCGGCGGCGGATTGTAGGGACGGATGATTTCGCGGGGGTTGCCGTAGTTGAAGGTGTAGCAGTTTTGAGTGCGCGTCAACGTGCACTGAGCCGTGGGAAAGTGCATTCCGCCAAACGCCCGCTGATCGCGGAAGTCGGGGTGCGGTTCGCGCTGGCTGAACACGATACCGATGAAACTGACCCAGGTGCCGCCACCGCCACCGTTATAAGAACCGCCGCCATCGGCCGCAGTCTGGAATCCGCTCGGATCCGTGAAGCTAAGCGGGTTGTTGAAGACGTAGCTGTATCTATTCAGGCTCTGGCTGTTGAACGGCGCCTGCACGAATGGATCAGCCGACATGAAGCGACCGATGGCCGGATCGTAAACACGGCCATTCATGTTGACGAGTTTGAGATCCTCCAACACTTCGTGGAACGTAAAGCCGCGCAGCGTAGTGTTGCCGTAGGTGGTGTCTTCCGTTGCAGTCGGCGTGCTGACGCCATCGGCAGCCTTGCGCTCACCCCAAGCGTTGAAGCTTGCATTCACGAGCTGCGTGCCGCCACTGGATGTGATGACGTCGGTGCTGCCCAGGTGATCGGTGGTCAGATACGTGGTGATCGAAGACGTACCCGTGCTGTTGCGCTTGTAGACCAGCACCGGACCGGTCGGCGCGTACACGTAGTGCCGGAACTCGTTCACCGTCGAGGTCACCAGACGCTCGACGTAAGGTCCGATGTATGTCCACGTCTCGACTTTCGTCCCCAGCGCCTTCTGTTGTTTCCAGCGATTGCCGGTTGGCCCGTACCAAAAACGCGCAGTCATGCCGCTGCCATTGATCGTGTGCGGCAGGTTGCTCGAATACCAGGTCGTGGTGTACCCGTTGCGCGAAGTCATGTTGCCGTTGGCGTCGTAACCGTACGTGTTGTTGATCGTGCCGGTCGTCGACACCACGGCATGTTTCTTCGTGGCGTGATAAGTGTACGTGCCCACGCCAGTCTTGCTGGTGATGTTGCCGATCGCGTCATATCCCATCGTCAGCAGCGCTGAGCCATTGCGGGTGCCTGTGTACAGCCGATCGAGTGCATCGTATGTAAACGTCTCGGTCACGCCTGTGCGCAGATCCTGGCGCTGCGTGAGGTTGCCGAGCGGATCCCACTGATAGCCGAGATTCTGGATCGTCGTGCCGGCGCCCGGGCCGGTGGTTCGGTTCTCGATTTTCCCGGTGACGCGGTCATAGCCCGTCGAAGTGCTGAGCCCGCTGCCGTAATCTTCGAGGATGACCTGGCCGCGAGCGTTCATGCCCTGCGCCTGCCAGAAGGTGGTCCCCAGCACATCGCCGGTGTAATTGTTGATGGCCTTCAGCTGTCCGTAGTCATAGCTATAGCGCAGCTTGAAACGGTACCCGGAGCTGCTGGTCGGATAGGTCAGCGTGTCTTGCAGACCCGCAGAGTTGTAGCTGTAGTTATAGTTATAAGCGACATTGTCCGCGTTGATGGTCACTGCCGAAGGTCGGCCGTAGTTATCGAACGAATAGCTTTCGGAGTAGCCGTAAGTTGCACCGGACATGGCCGGCGAGCTCGCGGATGTCAGCTTGCCGATGGCCTTGTTGCCGACGTCATAAGTAAACGTCGTGGTGCCGGTCGGTGTCGCCGTCGTTTCGAGCGGCTCGACGCGCGTCAGCAGTCGCGACAACTCATCGTAAGTGAAGGTTGTGACGTTGCCGTTCGCATCCGTCTGAGTCTTCAGCTCTCCCAGCGGGTAATAGCTGTACTGCCAGAAGCCTAGGTCCGGATCGGTGGACGTGAGCTTCATGCCGATGTTGTTGTACGTCAGAACCGTGCTGTTGCCGTAGTAATCGATGACTTTGAGCAGATTGCCGAACGCATCGTACTCATAGTCCGTGTCCGCGCCACCCTGATCGATCGCTTGCACCACTTCGCCAATGGCATTTGTGACTTCTTGCGTGGTGTAGTTGCGCGCATTGGTAACGATCGAGCGCAGCCCCTGATAGGAGATCTGGGTGTGATGGCCATTGCCACTGTCAGCTTCGTTCAACGGGCGCTGAATCAGCGTTGGGCGGTCGAGCAAGTCGTAGGTGACAGTCGAGTACCAGATCGGATCGGACGGCAAGTAGGGCGCGCTTTCCTGCGAGACTCTGCCCAGAGCATCGTAAATGCGTCGCGTGCTCGATAGCGCACCGGAGATGGCCGTGGCCTGCGACAAGGTCTGGCGCTCGAAGCCATCCAGGTAGCTGTAGCTGGTCGTGATTGCGTTATTGGAGGTGTCGCGCGCAATCTGCGTTACAGAGATCCGAATATTTGTATCCGAGCCCTGACACGCAGGCGAGGTGCACCAGCCCAGGATGTAATCCATCGCGGTTCCGTCCGGACGCTGCTCGCGAATCAGGCGACCGAACGGGTCATAACCCGATGTCGTCACAAGCAGATTGGGATCCGTAACGGAGGTGCGCAAGCCGAGCGCGGTATCCCAATCGAGTGTGGTGACTTGCGATTTCGGATTGGTGATGGTTCGAGGAAACCGTCCGGTCGTGCCCCAATAGACCGAGGTCGTGCGGTTCCCCTGCCCTTGCCCGGACACAGGCTGCACGCTGATGGAATTGACGTTGCCGAAATCGTCGTAGCCCAACACAGTGGTGACTTGCCACTGGGAGCTGCCCGGCTCGTTCACACTCTGCGTCGGTCGGCACATCGCGCCATCCCAACCCATGGACGAGGTGCGTTGAACTTGAGCTCCGCCGTTGAGCTGGTGACTGTTGGTCTGCGTGATCTCCGCGGGCCGGCCGATACACCAATTGCTGAAATCGTTGAACAGCGTGGGAATACTGGTGCTGTAGCTGAAGGCGCTGCCGGGATGCAGCCCGTTGGCGTTTGTTCCTTCCGCCACGGAAGTTGTGGAGAGTGTCACCGCTCCGCTGCTTGCATCGACGGTATTGGTCGTAGTTGCAGATCGCAGCAGCTGGCCGTCGTACGGCCCGGCAACTTCGTAGTTATAGTCGACCTTGGTTCTCAGGTACGGATATTGGCGGGAGGCTCCGTTGTATGAGTACGAGTGACTCAGGTAGTCATATGTCGTGCGAGAGATGACGGTGGTTCCGTTTGGCTGCAGCGACTTCGACTCCTTGATCATGCCAGTGAAAGGAAAATCCTGCCGGAAGTCCTCCATGACACGAATGTCGTTGCGACTATCGCGCGTGTACTTGCGCGCGAAGCCCAGGAAACCGCGGCCGGAATAGTCGTAGTTCGCGTTGTAGTACGAGTAGCTCACGCCGTAGCTGCCGCCGATACCGTTACTGGTGCTGAGGCCACACACCACGTACATCGGGCCGCTGTAAGGAACGCCGGCGGATGTCGGAATACTCGAATCGCGTAGATAGCACGCGTTGTTCGAGTTCAACCGTTCGTAATTGAAGTCGGTAAACACGCCGAAGCCGTCCGTCACCCGATCCAGCAGATCGGGATAGACACCCGCGTGCAGCCAGTATTTCCATTGATTGCTGGCCGCCGTATCGGTGCGTACGAAATCATGCAGCCCGTCGTTGTTTATATCGGCGATGCCCACGGCCGCACCGGCTGCTGCCGGCAATCCTGTGCTGGTGAAGGCAGTGAAGCCATTGCCCGTGGAGCGGGACACCATCCAGTTGGTGCCATTGTTCATCAGCAGGTCGCTGAGGCCGTCGCCGTCGTAGTCCGCTACCATCGGCAGACCGACGCACGCTGGCCCATTCACAGCCGTAGACAAGCCGCGCCCTCTGCCAAACCTCACCGCACATCCGCCGCTGACGAGTTGCATGAGATCGGTCAGTCCGTCGCCGTTGAAATCTCCCGCGACGCCCGCCTGATTCGAAGTGCTATAGGCATCGTCGACGAACGTGGTGCCGTAGCTATAGAAAACAAACTGCCAGAAGGTGCTCGGCACGCCCGGCTCGCCGCTCTTCTCTTCCATGCGCAGCGTGAAGTCCTCGCGACCGTCACCGTTGAAATCGCGTCGTCGAATGTGCGTTCCGGTCGCGCTGATTCCACCCGGGGCGAACGGAAATGTCATGCGCATCTCGTTGCTCGCCGGAGTCCAGGCGATCACTTCAGCATCGAAGCCGGTCCCATTGCGCAAGCGCACGCCCAGCCGATGAGGCAGCGAGCCCGTGATGATGCGGACCAGATCGTGCCGCCCGTCGCCATTGGTGTCGACGACCGTTGTGATGCTCGGATCGCCGTTCAGTGCGGCACCGGTGTCGATCGGCCCGGAGAAGCCGGCACCGTTCGCTTGCAGCACACACCAGTTCGAGTTGCCGCTGCAGGGATACAGGATGTCGCCCAACCCATCGCCATTCCATTCGATGGCTCGCGCCGAGCTGAAATTCCAGTTGGTGATGCCAGTGTTGACGGGCGCGGCAAACCCCGTATCCGTTCCCAACATGAAGTACCAGGTGCCGCTGCCCGATGTGACGCTCGATGTATAAACAGCGTCATCCCGGCCGTCGCCGTTGATATCCATCACCAAAGCGCCCGCGGGCATGGTCACGCCCGTGTTGGCTTCCGCAGCCCAGCCGGGTGTTCCGTTGATCCAGGAAAACGTCGTCGCCGCCAGGCAATCGCCAGCGACGCACTCCTGCACCGAGGACAAACGCGAACGTCCGCCGGCGCCGCCAGCGCTTTCATAGGAAAGGTCGACGGTGCGAATGACGGCCGAAGTCTCGTTGTTGACGATGTCGATGCGGTCGAGTCGCTTGAACTCGTGGATCTTGCCGTCCACGGCCGATGAGCCGTATCGATACGCGTACAGCGGATCCGGCCGATTGGCCGACTCGTACACGAACGCCACTTTGGTGGCCGGTGTGGTGCCCGTGCGTCCGGTGTAGAGAATGTCGTTCGGTCGATAAGCGCCGTTCGAAGTATCTTCGGTATAGCTGAAGGCAATGTAGTTGCCGGCACGGTCGCTGATTTTGTTGAGCGCCCAGACGCGAGCCGTGGATGAGCCGACGGTTTCGATGAAAGAGTCGCTGGTCGCTCCATACTGATAGATGAGCCCGTCGCTCTTGCGAACTTCCCAGCTGGCCGGTCCGCCGCCGACTGCGCCGATGGCAGTTGCACGCGCAAACGTTTCTACCTCGGTCTGATACGTGCTGCTCGGCGAGGTCAACTGCAGACGATTGCCGTCGAGGCAGTAGCTGTCGCCAGCGGTCAACAACGGCTCCTGCATGACGCGGTCCTGCGCGAGCGTCTTGTTACATCGGGTGATCGCAGACAACCCACTGATCGCAAAGCCCATGCCGAGCAGGCTGTCGCCGTTGCGATGGTCGTAAACGAGCGACAGATTGGGCGCGAGCTTGTTCGTGCCCGGCGGCAACTTGATCGGGATGGAATAATTCGCGGCACCTGTCGAAGAAACTGACGCCGCGCCGGCGACGCGCCCGACCGCAGCCAGCGATTCGGACGTCAGCACAAGAAATGCCAACAGAGAAATGCTCAGTGCGCGAAATACAAACAGGGCACAGCTTTGTTTTTTCATTGCGCCCTCCCTAGCTTCATTTTTTATTTGCCAGCCGTGCGTGGCGTAGGAAATATACGGTAGCAAATACTGCAACTGCTACGTCTCTCGCAAAAATCATCCTTTTGCCTAATCAACAGGCGGCGCACGAGTCTGTAAGAAAAATCGACTTCGAGAGAAGCCTGGCGTTGCGGGCCCGCCCTGGCCCATCCACCCATGGCATCATCGAATCCATCAAACGCCATCTGCGAATTCCTGGCGTGTTCACGGAGTGCACGAACGAGTCATGGGTTACGACGTCAGCAATCATCCTGTCGATACGAAGTTGATGACAGAACGCCTCATCCCGGCGCTGCTCGAACACGCGCCGATCGAGGACATCCTGGATCGAGCAGCCGATCTTTCTGTCGTCGCGAGGCGTGCGGAGCAGTGGGCGTTTCGAATCATGCAGCTTGAGCAGGAGTTGAGCTTCAAGCAGGACGACGTGGACCCGGATGAGGGGCCGTACCTGCGGTTGCCGGGCTGGAACACGGACCTGAGTGTTTGGGGAAGGCCGTTTCTGATCGTCGCGGACAGCGTCGACGAGTCGCTCGCCGCCTTCGAGCAGTACATGCAATGCACGCAGCAGGATCTCGCCGCAGTCGATCGAATCGCAGCGACGATGTTGGCCAGGCTGGATGCGAAGAAAGGCGGTTGGCCGGCGAATGCGCATCCGGCCCGAGTGGCAATGTATGAAGCGGCGTATCCGCTGGCCAGGCATCTTCCCCAGCTCAAGAAAAAAGATCAGGCGCCGGCCGATCCGGGCAAAACGCGGCGTCGTTGGGAAAAAGTGCTGGAGGCGTATCGCGAAGGCTGGGCCCAGCGAGACAGCAAACGGAAGATCAAGAGCGAAGTGTTCGATGAGCTGGCGCGCGCCCGCGATGTGGCGATGGAAGCGCCGTACATCCTGTTGAATCTCGCAGCTCAGGTCCTGCCCGGCTGGATGGCACGCGGCACGGTGTGGCCGACGCAGCTCTTCGAAAAGATTGGCGTGTCGGTGAGCCACGTGTTCGAAACGCCCAAGGCACTGTTCGAGCCGCTGGTGCGTGCGTTCCCGGCGATCGAGGAGAACTTCCGCACCACCATCATCATGAATCACAGCCTCGGCGGCTATGTTCGCCCCGAAAATGTTTCGACGTTGCGAGCGCTGCTGGAGAAACATCAACGCGAGCTCATTTATGCGTTCGTCGAACCTCACGAAATGGTGCGCGCCGATCCCGAGAGGCTGGCGACCGACTACACCAAGATCCTGGAGTCAGTGACCTTCGCCGAGCGCAAGGGCTATGGCTTCATCGAAGCCGCCGAGATCTATTCCGGGTTCCTGGGCGTGCTGAATTGAGGTGCTGCATCCAGCGCGCCGCGCATGGGGGCGCCGGATAACTCGGATCAAAGCGCGATTTATCCAGTGATATATCTGTGCGAGCTTCAGCTGAGCGAGCAACGTCGGCAGTGGTCCGCGGAAATGAATGCCTGGAGGAAAGTCGCACGCACGTTGATCGATCGTGCAGCCCAGTGCTACGTGGCAGGGCCGAATCTGTCGGACGCGATCGATTTTGCTTTAGCGCTCGAGCGGCAGGGGATGAGCAGCACGATCGCGTACTGGAACAATGTCGGCGACGATCCGGCGGGAATCCATGCGAACTATCTGCAGGCGATCGATGCCGCCGCTGACGCCGGGATCCACACCTATGTCTCGATCAAGGCGCCGGCGCTCGCCATGTCCAGGAGCTTCACCCAAGCTGTGGCTGCGCGTTGCCGAGACCGCCACATCGGTTTGCATTTCGACGCACAGGCGCTCCAGCACCAGTCACGGACGCTCGATCTGATCGAGCAGTTGACGCCGATGGGCGCGACACTGGGCTGCACCCTGCCTGCGCGATCCGAGCAGAGCGCGCGCGACGCCGAGCGGGCCATCGAGCAGCGGCTTCGGGTCCGCGTTGTGAAGGGCCAGTGGGAGGATCCCGGGCATGAGATCGAGCCGCGCGTCGGCTTCATGGCCCTGATCGATCGCCTCGCAGGCCGAGCTGAGCATGTAATGGTGGCGACGCACGAGCCTGCGCTGGCCGAGGCAGCCCTGGCCAGACTCAGGGCTCGCTCCACGCCCGCGGAGCTCGAACTGCTCCTCGGACTACCGATGCGAGCGGCAAAGGACGTTGCCCATCGATTGAACGTTCCCGTGCGCATCTACATCCCGTATGGCCACGGTTGGCTGCCCTATTCGTACTCAGCCGCGCGACGGGATCCGCGAGTTCTGCGGTGGATCCTGCTGGATGCTCTGCGCGGTCGGCCAAGACCCGCGCGCCGACAATAGCGACGTTCAACGTTTATCGCGTGATCGCGGCGTCCAACGCATGCCCGCATCAATTTCATTGAGATGGCGAGCCCTCAAAGAAGATGATTATCGGACTGGCTTCGGTCGATCTATCCAATACTCAGGTCGCGTATGACCGTGTGCGATGGCGAGGATCCAGATATCAGGATCGCGGACGACGTAAGAGATGTAATACGGGAATATCTTGAGATTGAGTCGGCGATAGCCACCGGGCCGAAGGCGTGGCACCTCGCAGTTACGCTCGATCCAACCGATGTGGCGATCTACTTCTTCCCAAAGCCGCAACCCCAGGCCACTGAGCTCCCCTTCGTAGTACGCGACGGCATCCACCAGCTCGGCGCGAGCTTCGGGGAGGAACTGGACCTTCATCGGGAAGGGAAGCGTCCAGCCATTTCCTTCTTGATCTGCTCGTAGGGAATGCCGGTGGCCCGGCCTTCATCGATCGCCTTCACGCGAGCCTGAATTTCTTCATCCCAGGCTCGCTCGATGTCGTCGCTGGTTCCGGGCTGATCCAGATCCAACAGCAACCTGACCAGTGCCAGGCGGTGATGCCGCGGGAGTTCGACGACTTCCTTGGTAATCTCTTCGATGCTGGCAGCCATGACACGCCCTCCCGCTGGGAAGGCGAGTATATGGCGCGCCCGAGAGGATTCGAACCTCTGACCCCTGCCTTCGGAGGGCAGTACTCTATCCAGCTGAGCTACGGGCGCATGGAAAGGGGGCGGGATCATAGCCTGGGGGCGGGGGTCAGCCCAAGTGCGGGCGGCGATCCGAACGCCGGGATGGCTCGAAGTTTATGGATGCGGGCGACGTCGCTATACTGCGCGCCGTTTTGCCATGTGGCTTTTCCGCCCCTAGCCTGTTGGAGCCGAAGTGAGCGCCGAGCACCACGATAAGAAGTTTTTCGACACGTTCATGCTGGTCCTCGGCATTTTGATCGGCATTGCGATCCTGTTGTATGTGCTGGCGCGCATCGTCTCGTCGAATACCCAGGAAAAGAACGTGCTGACCGACCCGGCCTACCAGGCCACGGTGGCCGAGCGCATCGCGCCGGTTGCCAAGGTGGCGGTTGCCGGCAAAGACAATTCCGCGCTGGCCCCTGCGCCCGCGCCTGCCGCCGCGGCTCCAGCCGCCGAGTTGGCGGGTGAAGAGGTGTTCCACATGGCCTGCATGGCATGTCACGGTGCCGGCGTGGCCGGCGCGCCGAAGATGGGCGACAAGGCCGCGTGGGCGCCGCGCATTGCCAAGGGCATCGAGACTCTGCACAAGCACGCCCTCGAAGGTTTCCAGGGTGGCTCGGGCTTCATGCCTCCGAAGGGCGGCCGGGCCGACCTCGCGGACAAGTCCATCATGAACGGCGTGGACTACATGGTCTCGCAGTCGAAGTAACCTTTCCTGCCAGGCGAGTCGCTGCGATCCAGCTTTCGCAGCGACATCGCCTCGCCGATCTGCGCGGTATCGATCTGAGCCGCGCCGGCAAGATCCGCAATGGTCCGCGCCACTTTCAGCACTCGGTGGTAGGCGCGGGCAGAAAATCCCAGCTTTGTTGATGCGCGGTCCAGCAGTTGCCGCGCTTTGGCTGTCGGGCGGCAGAAGCGCTCGATGTCGCGGTTTCGTAGCCGCGCATTCACGCAGCCTTGTCGAGCCACCTGTTCCTCGCGCACGCGCACCACACGAGCCGCGACCTCCGCGCTGGATTCGAGGTGCGTGCTGTCAGCGCGCATGGCTTCGATGGGTACGCGCACGACCTCGACGTGCAAATCCAAACGATCGATCAACGGGCCAGACAGCCGCGTGCGATAGCGCTGCACTTGTTCGAACGTGCAGTGACATCTGGCGCCGATGTCGCCGAGATAACCGCAAGGGCAGGGGTTCATTGCGCCGATGAACTGAAACGACGCGGGAAATTCCGCCTGCGACGCTGCGCGCGAGATGGTGATCACGCCTGTTTCCAACGGCTCGCGCAGAACCTCCAGCACGCGGCGCTCGTACTCCGGCAGCTCGTCGAGAAACAACACGCCGTGATGAGCGAGCGTGATCTCGCCGGGCTTCGGCTTCGTGCCACCGCCGACGAGCGCGACAGCCGACGCAGTGTGATGAGGTGCGCGGAAAGGCCGCACGCGCCAATGTGAAACATTGATTGGCACGCCGGCGGCGCTGCGAACCGCGGCAACTTCGAGCGCTTCGTCTTCTGTGAGCGGAGGTAACAAGCCGGGCAGGCGCTGCGCCAGCATGCTCTTACCGGTGCCAGGCGGCCCGACGAAGATCAGCGAATGCGCCCCGGCGGCGGCGATTTCCAATGCGCGCTTGGCGGATTCCTGGCCGCGCACCTCGCGGAGGTCACATTCGTTTGTTCGAGCGAGCGGCGGCGCGGAGCCGAATGTGAATTCGAGCGGCGTCTTGCCAGTGGCGTGCGCGGTTACAGCTAACAAACTATCGACGACGGCCATTCTGCAGCCGGACACGAGGACGGCTTCCGCAGCGTTCTCGCGCGGGATGACGATGGAATGTCTGGCGCGAGTTGCCGCTAACGCCGCGAGCAGCATGCCAGGCATTCCTTGCACTTGCCCGCTGAGCGAGAGCTCGCCGTAGAACTCACATCCTTGCAACGAGTCGGCGGGAAGTTGTTCGGAGGCGAGCAGGATGCCGAGCGCGATCGGCAGATCGTAGCGGCCGCCTTCTTTCGGCAAATCGGCCGGCGAAAGATTCACCGTGACGCGGCCTTCCGGCATCACGAAATTGCAGTTCACAATCGCCGCACGTACGCGGTCGCGGCTTTCTTTCACGGCTGCTTCGGCGAGGCCGACGATGGCAAATCGAGGCAGGCCCGGGGCGAGATCGATTTCCACGCGCACGAGCGGAGCATCCATGCCCAACTGCGCGCGACTCAAGACTGCCGCCATTGCCATTCCGCGCCTCCTGCTTCCACGGCGGCGACCTCTGGGGCCACCTTCAATGGCAATCTAAACCAGCCCAGCTTGAAGAGCGCCGGATTATCCGGGCTAAGCGGGCATCAATCTGAGTGAGTATGCGAGGAGGAATGTGGTAGAGGCGCCATCTCCGGCAACTCAACCGTGATTGCCGTCGCGGGCACTGCCCTGCCGTTCATGAACGCGTCGATGCGATCGCGAAGTTCGCTGGACGGGGTATCGAACAAGTTGTGGCCAGCGTTGACGACCTCGATCGTCGTCACATTCTTCAGCGAAGCAACGGCCGCACGCTGGCTTTCGAGCGTCGTTCTGCCATCGAGCGTGCCGCTGAACACGAGCACGGGCACGGCACTCGCCGGTGCGGAACGGAAGGCCGAGCCGAGGTCGAGATCGTCGGCCATCCCATCCAATAGCAATGCATCGTCGAGATAGCGCCCGAGCAGAGCCGTCTTCGCCTGCTGAAGAACTTTCGCTCGTCGAGCTGCGCTCATTCCCGACGCCAGATCCATCGCGATCGGCATGCCGTCGAGCGCAATCGGCTGGCCTGCGGAAGTGAACTCGTCGGGCAGCAGGCGCTCAGCAACGGCGTCGAACGATGGGATGCTTCCAACGTCGAGCGCGCGATAAATACCCAGCAGCTGCGCGGCGGTCCGCGGATCGGCGATCAGGCCGGCCGCCAGAATCTGCATATCTCTTCGTTGCAGCAGGTAGTCGACCTGCTGCCCGCCACGCGATTTCATTTTCACCAGCACCGGATCGAGCTCGAGCTTCACATGCACTCGACGCATCAGCGCCGCGACGCCTGGATACACCGCTCGGGCCGCAGGTTGAGTGTCGATCGCCCGTTGCAAACGTGCCAGGTAGGCATCCATCTGCGACGGCAGCTTGATTGTTTCATCCAAGCCCTCGACGCTCGACAGCACGACACGCGCGATCCCGTCGGGCATCTCTTTCAGCGCCGCCAATGCGAGGTGGCTGCCGTACGAGGTTCCCCACAGAACCAGCTTGTCGGCGCCGAGCTGCCGGCGCAGCGCATCCAGATCCCGTGCGCTCTCAACGGTGTTGTAACCAGTAAGGTCGACGCCTTCTCGCTGCCAGTAAGCACGACATTCTTGGAACGCGGCGCGGTGATAACCGGCGAATTCATCGTCGCTGATCGCCCGCGTCACGGGAACGACCCGCGTCGATTCGCATCGAGGCACGATGTTTGAAGCGCCAGTGCCGCGCTGATCGAGCGCGATCACATCGCCGTACTGCCTCATCGTCATGAACATTTCATAACGATAGTTGATGGCAGCGATGCCTGAGCCGCCGGGCCCACCGGCCAAATACACGATGGGCGGCCCGTTAGTCGCGCGCGTTGCCGGCAAGCGCACGTAATGCAGAGGGATCGTGCGACTCCGCGGGGCGGAGCGATGCTCGGGCACATCGACCGAGCCGCGGAACGCCTCGATCTTTTGTTTGCTCCAGGTTTCGAATATGAATTTTTCTTCGGCCGCGCCGCTGGCGGTCGGAGCGAGCAAGCCGCCGGCGAGCAGCGCAATCAGCGCGAGGAGCGAGCGTGTCGTTTCCATGACTCCACCGATGATTTATTTGATGGAGTTGGATGCGAGCACACAGGCTGGGGTTTAAGCGCCGGGGGGCTTCTCCAGCGCCGCGAGCCGAGCTTCGAGTGCTTCGAGTTTCTCTCGCGTGCGACGGAGCACGGCGGCCTGCACGTCGAATTCCTGGCGCGAAACCAGGTCGAGCTTGCTCAGCCCCGCTTGCAGCACGGCTTTGAAGTTGTCTTCGAGGTCGCGGCGCAGGGCGGCCACGCCGGGTGGAACGGCCGCGGCGAGACGGCGGGCGAGATCATCTAACGAGCGCGGATCCAACGTGAGCTCCTGATTCAATTCGGCCCCGCCATTAAGCCTCAAAATCGCCCATGGCAGCCAGCCGGGCGGGATTTTGCCCCGTGTTGATGCAAACAGGCAGAAATTTCGCACCAGCGCAGTGCGCGCGGAACGGGACGAGCACCACAGCTGCGCTCGTTTGCTTGCGCAAATCCGTGGCACAGAAGATGCATTTTCGATGCGGCGCGCACCTGAAGCGGGGATCCTATTACGAAAGCAGCCGGTGAGCGCCCACTGAACCCCGGAGCCTGGATGCAATGAAACTGATTACCGCGATCATCAAGCCGTTCAAGCTCGATGACGTCCGACAGGCCGTCGCGGATATCGGGGTCCAGGGCATCACGGTGACCGAGGTGCAGGGCTTCGGCCGCCAGCGCGGTCACACGGAACTGTACCGGGGCGCCGAATACCGCGTGGATTTTCTGCCCAAGACCAAGATCGAGCTGGCCGTGGACGATTCGATCGCCGAGCAGGTGATCGAGGCCATCAGCAACGTCGCGCGCACCGGAAAAATCGGCGACGGCAAGATCTTCGTCATCGACCTCGCGCAGGCGGTGCGCATTCGCACCGGCGAAACGGGTGTCGAGGCAGTGTGAGATTTAGGTTCGACAACAGCAGCACCTGGCAGCAACAACGATCTATCTCTTTAGGAGAACGACAGTGAAAAGACCTTTGGCAACGAGCCGCGTGCTCACTTACCTGTGGAGCATCGCGCTTATCGCGTTCGCGATAATCGCAGCGCCCGACATGGCGCACGCGCAAGACACTCCAGCCGCGGAACCTGCCGCTGCTCAAGCAGCGCCCGCGGAAGCTGCACCGGCTGCTGCTGCACCTGCCGAAGCCACCGCGGCGCCTGCTGCTCCCAAGTTCGACAAAGGTGATATCTCCTGGATGATGACCAGCACGCTGCTGGTGATCCTGATGACGATTCCGGGCCTGGCCCTGTTCTACGGCGGCATGGTCCGCGCCAAGAACGTGCTGTCGATATCGATGCAGGTGTTCCTGCCGTTCAGCCTGGTCTCGGTGCTCTGGTGCATCTACGGCTACAGCGTCGCGTTCTCCAACGGCACCGCATT
>CAMLEO010000182.1 GCA_946478975.1 uncultured Steroidobacter sp. | reverse complement strand
GCCCACGGTCGAGCGCGACGTGCGCACCGGATTGGTCTGGTCGATGGCGATCGCCGGCGGAATGCCGTCGATGCGCTCCACCTGCGGCCGATCCATGCGATCCAGGAACTGGCGCGCGTAGGGAGAAAACGTCTCGACGTAACGGCGCTGGCCTTCGGCGTAGAGCGTGTCGAACACCAGCGAGGACTTGCCGGAACCTGACACGCCGGTGACGACGATGAGCTCGCCCGTCGGCAGCTCCAGGTTCAGGTTCTTCAGGTTGTTCTGGCGCGCGCCGCGAATGACGATGGATTGGGACATGCTCACCGGCGGCGCGTGGCCGCAGCGAAAGGAATGGCAGGGAATGCGGGTAGATGTGGATTGTAAGCGCCGCTTCAACCCGCCGCGCATTCAATACGACAAAGTTGTCAGGACCTGTCTGATTAAAACTCGGGATCGGGCATCCTGCCACGACCCTCGTGCGAGCCAGACAAAAGGCGCGACTTTTATCGGCTCGCTCGCCGCCTGCGGCGGCGGGGTACATCCATGTACCCGGGGCGGCACTCGATTAACGTCTATTCCGCCGGGGCGACCAGCGGCGGCAGCGGGCAATGGAGGGTGGCGCAGACGGCTCGCAGCAGTTCGGACTCGCCGAGCGTCAGCTGCTGGTCGTGGGTGACGGTCTTGACCATCGCTTCGACCAGCTGCTCCTTGACAATGGGCGCGAGCTGATCGAGCCGGCTGAGCGCAAGATCGAGCGCCTGTGCCCAATTCTCCGACGCGGCGAATTCGGGGCGCGCGCGAGGCAGCAGGTGGTGCACGCCGACTTCGTAGGCCCGCCGAGCGGCGACCTCATCTTCGTGGCCGTTCTCAGCCAGTACCGAGAACAGCACCTGCACATCCTTTTGCACGACGTTGAGCGGCAGCTGTCGCGTGCGGGCGGCCGGACTCAAGTCATCGCGCAGCTGCACTTGGGCGAGCTTGCGTAACACATAACTCTGCAATGACACGCGCCCTTCCCTTTGCAACATGCCGTTGAGGCAGGACGTGAGCTGCAATCTTTCTTCGCGCGTCAGCTGACGCAGCGCTGGAAATGCGCCGAACAGTGCCGGCATGCGCTGCTCGGGATCGAGCGCATCGATGGCGCTCTCGATCTGAGAGATTGCGCTCGCAACGCCAGCACCGATCTGCCGCGCAATGAATTGTTTCTGCCGCTCCCGCGCTTCGCTGTTCGCATCGAGCGCCAGCGCCAGCAACAGCGCGCGCGCCGAGTCCGGATGACGACCGGCCACGACAATCGCCTCCGGCAGCGATTTGCGAATCTGCCGAGCCACGCGCATGTGAATGGTGCCCGGATTGCCGACCAGCCCGGCAACACTCGGCACCGCGCCTGGAATATTGATGATCGACTGCAGCCGCTCCGCCGATGTTTGTTTCGGCGCGGCCTCGACCTTCGCCTCTTGCGCCGCCAGCTGGGCGCGCACGCGATCGAATTCCTTGGGGTCGAACTGCGGATCGATGGCTTTGATTCGATCCTCCAGCGCCGGATGCGTAGCAAACATTCGCCGCATGCCAGGCGCGAACAGCATGTGCGCGACTTCTTCCGCTTCAGGATTGGCCAGCTTCGAGCCGCTCGCCAGCGCACCAATCTTCACCAGCGCGCCGCGCAGGCCCGTCGGATCGCGCGTGAACTGCACGGCCGAGGCATCCGCCAGTTGCTCTCGATGACGCGAGATCGCGGCTTGAATCAAACGACCGAAGAACAATCCCACGTACCCGATGATGAGCACCGCGAATGCGACCAGCATGATCGGGCCGAGGCCTTTGTCCTTGGAGTTCCTGCTGCTGGAATTGGAACCCAGCCTGAGCACGGTGCGGCCGATCATCGCCAGCACCAGCAAGCCGAACAGCAGCCCCATGAGCCGCAGGTTCAAGCGCATGTCGCCATTCAGAATGTGACTGAACTCGTGCGCGATTACGCCCTGCAGCTCGGTGCGATTCAACGTCGTGAGCGTGCCGCGAGTGACACCAATCGCCGCGTTCGCCGGATTGTGGCCAGCGGCAAAGGCATTGATGCCGCTTTCTTGTTCGAGCAAATACACCTCGGGCATGGGCACGCCCGAAGCAATCGCCATTTCTTCGACGACGTTGAGCAAGCGACGCTGCTGTGGATCGCTCGTGTCCGGTGAAATGCGCACGCCGCCGAGCGAGCGGGCAACGACGCCACCGCCGCCGCCGAGCACCACGGTTTTATACAAACTCGCCAGCCCAATCACGCCGAGCACGACCAGCGTCGTGGCCAGGACCGTGCCGGGACGAGCCGCGGCCCAGGCGGCGAAATCGGGCAAGAAACCCGTGTGGCGCAGCTCGGGATTGGTGAGCACGATCGAGTGCTGTTCGGCCGTGGCGAGCGCGAACAGCACCACGATGTTGATCGCCACCACGACTGCCAGCACGCCGAGCGCAAACAACACCACCAGCCGCCGCGATGCCTGGCGGGCTGCTTCCTGATGCTGGAAGAAGTTCATGAGCGGCTGCTCAATCGCTTCCGACTAAAACTTCACCACCGGGACGGCGCGCTTCTCGGGCGACTCGATCTGCAACAACTCCGCCGGCATGAAGCCGAACGAATTCGCGACGATGCTGTTCGGAAACACTTCGCGCGTGTTGTTGTAATTCATCACAGCATCGTTGAACGCCTGGCGGGCGAACGCCACTTTGTTCTCGGTGGAGGTCAGCTCCTCGGACAGCTGCATCATGTTTTGATTGGCCTTGAGGTCCGGATAGGCCTCGGCCAACGCAAACAAACGACCGAGCGCGCCGCTGAGCGCATTCTCGGCGCCAGCCAGCTGCTGCACGGCATTGGGATCGCCCGGATTCGCGGCAGCTGTTTTCAAACCCGTGACAGCGGCATTGCGAGCGGAGATCACCGCTTCGAGCGTCTCGCGCTCATGTTTCATGTAGCCCTTGGCGGTTTCGACCAGGTTGGGAATCAGGTCGTGACGCCGGGTCAGCTGCACATCGATCTGTGCAAACGCGTTCTTATAAGCATTGCGGCCGCTGACCAGCCGGTTGTAGATCGAGATGAAAAAAAACGCGACCAGGATAAGGACAACCAATACGATCCAGCCCATCTGTCGACCTCCGGCGGCGAACGCCGCTCTTATCTAAGCATACCCAAGGAACGCGCCCTGCGGCTGAAGCCGCCGGTCAACAGCCGCCCGCCACCGGCGAACCTGCCTGCCGGCGGCCCGGCGCGGGTTGATCGATTTCACAAAACTGCGCTTGCCTCGATGGCGTCGTCCAGCCAGCGGCGCGTTGTACCCGTGGTCAGCTGCTCGTCCAACCAGTGATTGACGTAAGCGCCCATCGGCTCGTCTCGCGGCAACAGTATCGCCTTTTCCCCTTGCGTAAACGTTGCCGGCGTGGCCCGGCACAAGTGCCGATCGCGGCGAGTTTGCAGCTCCACTTCGACATCGTCGGTCACCATCACATCGGCGCGGCCCGCGGCGATTTCGGCAAAGATGGTGCGATTGTCTGGATGCTCGGTGACCTGGGCGTGTGTGAGACGCTCACGCGCGAACTGCTGATTGGTGCCGCCCGGATTGACCACGACGCGAACGCCGGGCCGATCGATCTCCTCCACCGTATCGAAGCGCGCTTCGGTGCCACAGCGCACGATCGGCGTTTTACCGCCGGTGTGGTACGAATGTGAGAACGCAGCCAGCTTGGCTCGCTCCGGCGTGATGCTGATGCCGCCGACGGCAATATCGAAACGATTGGCTTGGTAGTCGCGCATCAGATTCGACCAGCTCGTCCGCACGAAATGCGGCTCCACATTCAACGAACGTGCGAGCGCCTGAGCCATCGTGACATCCGCACCCGAAACTTTGCCGTCGCGCTCCAGCGTAAATGGCGCGTAATCGCCGGTGACGCCGATGCGCAAGACATTGCTGGCTTTGATGCGCTCCAACGGCGGCGTCGGCTGCGACGTGAGCTTCGCCAGCAGCGCGAGCAACTGCTCTCGATCGGCCGCAGCGATTCCGGGCATGTTGATCGCAGCGGCGAATGTTTTGTAATGCGCAGGGAAATCCGGCCGGGCGAGCTCGGGCAGCGCCATATAGACCGCTTGCAGCAGCTGTACGCCGATGCGATCCAGCTCGGGACGCAGCTCTTTATTCAAATCGCGCACCGGCTCGGCATTGCCGCCCTGCTTGCGCCAGGTCGCGATGAAATGTTCCTGCACTTCGCTGGCGATGCGGATTTGCAGCGCGAACAGGTCACGAGCCGAATTGGGTTCGATGCCGAGCCGCTGCGCATCCGCGACGCTCGCATCGAGCACGCGACGCTCTCTGGCTGCATCGGTGACGGGTGCGTCGTTCGCGTATTTCCAGGCGGCCACGGCGCGCATCAACGATAGGCGCTTCTGCAAGAGATCGAACACGTGCCGCACATCGTCCTCGGGTGAGGAGATCGCCGCCGGCTCGGCATGCGCAACGCATGCGATCAACAACAAAGCGATCGCGATCAGATGATGTCGCAGCGGCATGGCCTCTCCCCTGAAGAGGCCGCAATTTAGCAAATAAAAGGCCCGCCGAGCTGGCGCGCGGCGGGCCTGGGGAACGGACGGGACTGGATCAGCGGCGGTTGAGCGGAGCGACCAGATCGTACAGGCGGCTGAGCAGCGACGGCTTGAAGCCTTCCACTTCGAGGTCGCCCGTGGACATCAGCGGAATGTCGCTGAGATTCAGGTGGATCGCTTCCTCGCCACGCGGCGTGGAGAAATCGCTGCGTCGTGCGACAGGCGCGGGCTGGCGCACCGGCGCGTGAGCCTGCGGATGCGCTTGGGCATAAGCCTGAGCTTGCGGTTGTTGAGGAGCTCGGGGAGGCGCGGCCGCGACATTGCGACGAACCTGGTTGGGGGCGGGGCTGGCTGCGCTCATCTAATCCTCCATAAGGACGCGATCACAAGATCCGTTGGCTACACTAGTGCAACCGCACGCATGCGCATGTGAGGCAAATCACGTTCGGCTGGGGCTGTGGGAAACGCTGCTGCTTATGTCGAGCGCATGTCGCAAGCCACCGACGATTCTTGCTCTTGCGCGTCGGCGCGATTTGACGAATGTTTTCGCGCAACCTCGAAATGTGGATGATGCTTCGCGTGTCTGTTACGAAAAATTTTTTTGTCCTCGCCGCACTGTTCATCGCCGCGGCATGCTCCAAACAACCTGCGCCACCTTCGGCGCCGACGACGCCGTTAGTCGAGCAAGGCGCTGCCGATGCTCGGGCCGACCGCGTCGAAGAGTTCCGCGGCCGGTTCGCTCCCGGCGGCATCGCGACGAGTTATCGCGCAACGTTCAGCAATGGGCAGATCCAGTCGTTGGAAGAGACTCGCGATGCGAACGCACTGACTGGCGCTTATGAATTTCATGGAGCGCGCCTGATGAAGTATCGAGGCGCAGCGTTGAGCTCGTCGGCGCAGATCGAGCTTGCGTTCGATGAGCAAGGAAAATTGCTGGTCAATAGCGCGGGGGTCAGTCCCCAAGAGATCAGCGCGCTTCGCGACCGCGCCCAGTCACTCCGAAGCCATGCACTCGCGCACCGTGACGTGCTCGGGCACGACAAGCCCTAGTCGCGTTTCAGCGGCAGGCGCAGCTCGACACGCAATCCGCCAGTGGCCGCGTTCAGCGCTCGAACCTGGCCGCTGTAGAGACCGACCACTCGCGCGGTGATTGCCAGCCCCAGGCCCGTGCCACCTGAATCGCGATCGCGCGATTCAGCCACGCGATAGAAGGGTTCGAAGATGCGCACGAGCTCGGACTCCGGCACGCCCGGGCCGTGATCCTCGATCACGATCAAGGCGTCGCGATGTTCACGTTGTAACGCGACCGACACCGCCGAGTTGGGTTTGGTGAAGCGCACGGCATTACGCAGCACGTTCTCGATGGCGCTGCGAATCAGATCGTGATCGCCGTTCAGCCACAGGTTTTCGCCCGGCGTCCAGTCGACGTGCTTGTCCGCAGCGCTCGCTTCGAGTCGCGCGTCCTCGACCACTTCGCTCAGCAGGCTGGTGAGATCGATGGGATCGGACGGCAGGATGGGTTTCGCCGCCCGCAAGGCCGACAGCTGCAACATCTGGCCGATCAGCGTATCGAGGCGCTCGGCTTCGAGCTCGATGCGATCGAGTTGTTTGGTGATATCGGCCTGCGGCCGACGCGCCAGCCCCAGCGCCACACGCAACCGGGCCAGCGGCGAACGCAGCTCATGTGACATCGCCCGCAACAGATCTTCCTTCGATGCGATCAACGTGCGGATGTCCTCCGCCATCGTATCGAAGTCACGCGCCAGCACGCCGAGCTCATCGCGCCGGCTGGAAAACTCCTGGCCGACACGCGCTTCGAGATTGCCGGCGGCGAGCGAACGAGCACTCGACTGCAAACGCTCCAAAGGTTTGCTGATGTAACGAGCGAGCCACCAGCACATCAACCCGCTGATGACCAGCGCGAACGCCAGCACCACCACTTTCACATCGGATGATTGCAGCGGACCCAGCACACTCGTCTGCGCGAGCATCAAGGTGTACACGGTGCCATCGCGATCGGTGAATAACGGCGACAGCAATAGAGGATCGTCACGACCGTTCGGCGGCGGCTCGCGGCCGAAGAAACCGGCGTCGCGCAAGCGGTTCGCGTAGCTGCGATAGGTTGGCGGCAGCGGCCGATGCAGGATGTCCTGGCCCGACTCGCCGACGATATAAAAGTGCCGGCCGGGATAGCGCTCCTCGGCCTCTTCGATCCAGCGATACAAATCTTCCATGCCGCCCACCAGCAGGCGGTTGGATGCTTCGGACGCGAGCTGGCGAGTGTTCGGCCACGCGGCCTGGTCACGCTGAAAGCGATACCACGCGACGCTCGCCGTCGTCGCGAGCACCAGCAGCGTCGCCAGCCAGAACGACAGAAAGATGCGAAGAAACAGCGATGGCACTGGAGACTTCTCTCGAGCCTCAGACGCGAGGCTCGGCGCGCGCCTCACCCGTCGCGATCAGCACATAACCGGCGCCGCGAATGCTGCGAATCTCGGGCAAGCCGCTCTCGCCCAGACCGAGCTTGCGACGCAGGTTGCTCACGTGCGTATCGATGCTTCGGTCATACGGCGTGAGCCGACGGCCCAGCACGCGTTCAGTCAACGACTCGCGCGACTGCACCTGGCCGACGGCGCGCATCAACACTTCGAGCAAGCGCAATTCCGTGCCGGTGAGCCGCACCGATTGTCCCGACAACGTAACTTCGAACGTCGCCGGATCCAGACGCAGCGGCCCGACGCTCACCGGATGCGCCGGCGTATCGGCATCGCGAGGCGAGAACCGGCGCAGCACTGCACGCACTCGTGCGACCAGCTCGCGAGGATTGAAAGGTTTGGAGAGGTAATCGTCGGCGCCCAGTTCCAGGCCGACGATGCGATCGACATCGGCACCATGCGCAGTGAGCATGATCACCGGCACCGACAGGCTGTGACGCAACCGGCGCAGCACTTCGAAGCCGCTCAGCGACGGCAACATCACATCCAGGATCACGAGGTCGAACGGATGCGATTCGCCGGTGAGACGCTCCAGCGCCTCGGCGCCGTCGCGCACCAGGGACACTTGAAAGCCCTCGCCAGTCAGATACTCGGTGAGCATCTGACCCAGCTCGCGGTCGTCATCCACGATCAATACGGAAGCGGGCAAAGTCATGGTTCGATCCATTGTGCGCTCGGCACCTCTCGCGGCCGTCCCACCTGCAGGGACTGCGGCGGGCGGACCATGGCACATCGAAAAAAGCTCGGTTGCGAAGTTTCGTCAAGTTTCCCCGACATCGGGGCGACTTGGCTCTCAGCTTGGCAATAAACCGAGCTTACGTGCTGCCGGCACTGCGTTTTAACGCAGCGGCGCCCCGGATGTCCGAAATTTCCGGAACCCCCGTGCTCCCTCAGGATGGCGCGCCCCTGCAGGCGGAACCCGACTTCCGGGCCCGCGTTGAGTGAGGGCCGAACAGACGAGCGCAAACACGAGGAGACGATCATGACCAAACTGATTGCCCTGCTGGCCGCGACTTTGCTGACGGTGACGGCATATGCCGGCGACACCAAGGAGCACAAGGATATGAAGTCCTCCACCATGACGTTCGATTCGCTGGACAAGAACGGCGACGCGCAGATCAGCAAGAGCGAAGCGGCCGCCGACAAATCACTGTCGGACAGCTTTGCCAAGGCCGATACCAATGGCGACGGCTACCTGAGCAAGAGCGAATTCATGGCTCGCACCAAGAGCTGACCGCCAGCATCGTTTGACGAACACGAAGCCCCACTGCTCGAGCGGTGGGGCTTCTTCGTCTGTAGTACCCTTACCCCATGGCAGTCCCCTGGCTACAAATCGTTCAGCTGGTTCCGTCCATCGTCGACGTCTCGCGTGAGTTGCTGAAACGCACCAAGCGCCTGCCGCCGCCGGAGGAAACGTCGTTGCCGCAGTCGTCGGATGCGCTGGCGGAACGTGTGCAGGCTTTGGAAGAAAATGAACGCCGCCAGGCCGAGCTGGTGAGCGAAATGGCTGAGCAGCTCTCCAATCTCACTCGCGCCGTCACGGCGCTGCACCGCCAGGTGCTATGGATGAGCTGTGTCAGCGCCGTTGCGTTGATTGCGGCCGTGGTCGCGATCGCAATCGTATTAACGAAGTAAGCCCGTGCTGTTTATTTCGCCGCCGCCTGGTACAGCGGCAGCACGCGAGGCACGTTCTTTTCGAGATCCTGAATGCGGGACTGGCCGGACGGGTGCGTGCTCAGGAATTCCGGCGGACCGCCGTTGCTGATCTTCGACATCTTCTGCCACAACGTCACCGCGGCATTCGGGTCGTAACCGGCGCGCGCCATCAGTTCGAGTCCGATGCGATCCGCTTCGGCTTCCTGCTCGCGACTGTGCGGCAACGTGAATGTCACAGCGGAAATCTGGCTCGCGAGCTCCATCGTCGTCTGCTCGGCGCCAGTGGCAACTGCCACGCCGGCAAGAACCATCTGCTCCGCATACGCACGAGACAAACGTTCACGCGAATGTTCCCTGAGCGCGTGCGCGATTTCGTGACCGATGACAGCAGCGAGCTCCGCGTCCGTCGGCTTCACGGTATCGATGAGCCCGGTGTACACCATGATCTTGCCGCCGGGCATGCAGTACGCATTCACATCGTCGGTGCTCTGCACGTTGACTTCCCAATTCCAGCTGCCCGCGTCGGGACGAAATACTTTGGTCTGCGGAATCAGCCGTTGTGAGATCCGTTGCACCCGATCGTAATCCTGCTTGTTGCTGTTGAGCTTGCCGGCCGAGCGCGCCTTGCTCACTTCCTGGTCGTACGCGACCTTCGCGCCCTCATCCACCTTCTGCGAGGACACCATCATCATTTGTTTGCGATGGACGCCGATCGCACCCGGCTGCGTCGTCTGCACCGACTGGCAGGCCGTCGCCAGCAACGCGACCGCACCGATGACGAATGTACGAATCCAGCCACGCACTGGCATCAGCCCCGCCTTCATTGGGAAAGTCTCCATACGCCGTAATGAACTCATTGCTTCGGTGGTTCCGGATTGCCAACGGTCACATAGCGCGCCAGCCGCTGCAATTGCCCGCCGAGCACTTCGTCGACGATCGGCGCCCAATCCGCCAGCGGCCGATCGGCAAACCCGCCGACGTTGTATGTGAACGTGATGCGCGAACCGCCGGCGGCCGGCTCGATCTGCCACGTCATCACGCCGTTCACGCCGAATTCCTGCAGCGGCCCGAGTGCGCCGTTGATGCGCAATGTTTTTGCCGGCTGCGCATACACGACGGTGCCGTGCTCGATGCCCGCATACAACCCGAGCTTTTCACAAAAGCAGCCGCGCACCAGCGGATCGAGCGTGAGATTGCGAGAGTCGCCGGAATAGGTGTGCTCGGGATCCCACCATTTGGCGATGTCCGACAATGCGGCCCAGATGACCGGCGGCGCAACGTTGGGTGTCTCGGCGGTGTGGCGCAGGCTGAAGCCGTTCGGCCCGGCGCTGACGATCTCGGCACCGGCGCGACCCGCACCGAACAACGACAGCATGATTGCCGCAATCGAACCCATCGAGACCCAAGCTCGCATATTGTTTCCTCTGCACCCGTGCGTGCGCATGGTAATACGCTGCGCGCCGGGGATGGTACGCTACGCCCATGACCGCCAATAAATCCGGTAAGAACAAAGCCCGTAAGGCTCCTGTCGCACGCAAGCCCGGCGACAACGGCATTCCGGAAGCGCATCCGCAAATGCCCTCCGTCACCGAAGATCAGGCACGCGAAGCCGTGGAAGTGCTGCTGCGCTGGGCGGGTGAAGACCCCGGCCGGGAAGGCCTGCGCGACACGCCCGGCCGAGTGGTGCGTGCATACCGCGACTGGTTCTCTGGCTACCTGACCGATCCAGCCGATTATCTGCGTCGCACCTTCGAAGAAGTCGAAGGCTACGACGAGATGATCGTGCTGCGAGACATCGAGTTCGAATCTCACTGCGAGCATCACATGGCGCCGATCATCGGCCGTGCGCACGTGGGTTACCTGCCGACCAACAAAGTTGTCGGCATCAGCAAACTGGCGCGAGTCGTCGACGGTTACGCGCGGCGTTTTCAAGTGCAGGAGAAACTCACTGCGCAGATCGCCCGCTGCATCAATGACGTGCTCAAGCCTCGCGGCGTCGGCGTCGTGATCAATGCAATCCATCAGTGCATGACCACTCGCGGCGTGCACAAACGCGGCGTGTCGATGATCACCAGCAAGATGCTCGGCAACTTCCGCGAGGACGCGCGCACCCGCAACGAGTTCCTGCGCTTCATCGACATTCGGAATCCATGATCGATCCGAATCTCATTTAACACTCGGCACGTCGTCGACGTGCGCGCCTCGGGGAGTCCCCGAGTCGCCTGAACTTCACCGATGTGGCGGCCCGCGAGTGTGACGGAGTTCTCGTTGCGAATGTGTGCTGCGTCCTAGGATCCGCCTTCGTGGAAGCACGAGCGTCGGATTCATCGATCCGGTCACTGAAGCGACGCAAGTGAACTGAGGTTGGCCAGTGAACGCCGTCGCGCACACAACAACGACACAAAAAGCCCCCATCCGCGTCAAGGCGGAACACATTTCGCTCGAATCGCACGGCGAAGAGCTGAGCGAAGCCGAGGTGGATGGGTTGCTGCGCAAACGTACGGTGCGCAAAGTCCGCTGCGACTACGCACTGGAAAGCAAGCTGCGCGGCTGCGTCACCAAGCTCGCGCTGCTGGAAGATCATTTCCTGTCGGTGCAGATGGTGCGGCCGGACGCCGCGCCGAAAAAATATGAATTCGATTTGCGCTTCGCCAACGCAAAGCCGGTGATCGTGCGTCACGTCGCGTGGTTCTGGCTCGCGCTCGCGATCAGCCTGGTCGCGCTCGCGTCCACTGCGCTGTGGATGTTGTGGCCGCAGAGTGCTGCGGCCTGGATCGATCCCGTGCCATTGACTGCAATCGCCGCGTTGTTTGCAGCGGCAGGCTCGGTAGTGATGTTTATTCGACGCACGACCGAATCGCTGGAATTCTGGAGCGTGCACGGACAAGTCACATTGGTGAGCGTCACCGGCGCGATCGGTAGCACGCGCGACGGCAAGAAGTTTTTCGTCGAGCTGATCAAGAGCATCAGCGCCGCCAAAGCCGCAAGGCCGCAACCGCCGCAAACATTTCTTCGAGACGAAATGCGCGAGCATCACCGACTGCGTGAGCTCGGAGCGCTGAGCGAAGCGCAGTACGAGGCCAGCAAGAGCCGCATCCTCGCGGCACATTGATTCGTGAACTCGGCTCGCCGCCTGCGGCGGCGGGGCACATCGATGTGCCCGACGTGCCGGTCAGAGCACGACGTTTCTTTTTTTGAACTGCCCGACATCGATCACCGCGCGCAGCGGCAGATGATCCGACGCGCGCTTGGCCAGCTGGCTTCGATGCACGGCCACTGAAACGATCGCTTCCACCGGCCGCACCCAAATCCGCGTCAACGCCAGGAACGGCGCGAACGACGGAAACTCCGGCGGCGCCAGCGCCTGACCGAGAATTTTGTGAGCATCGCGCAGCGTGCCGGCGCGCGGGAACCATTCGTTCATATCGCCCAACACGATCGTTGGATGATCCGGCGGCGACGCTGCAATCGCCGCGAGCAGCTGCCGCCATTGAAAGCGACGCTCCGAACGACTGAGCCCCAGATGGGTAGCGATCACGCGCAGCGCGTGACCGCCGACATCCAACTCGACATCCAGCGCACCGCGCGGCTCCAGCCATTTGCCGTAGCTCAAATCGTGCCGATGCACGCTGATGACAGGAAAGCGAGTCAGCAATGCGTTCCCATACTGGCCACTGTGTCGAACGATGCGCATGCCGGGGATGGCGGCCATTTTCATCGCGTGCGACAGATATTCGAGCTGCTGGGAATCGTCTTCGTCACTCGGGTCGTTATTGACTTCCTGAAGCGCGAAGATGTCGCAGTTCAACTCCTGCAGCACGCTCGCGATGCGCTCCGGCGAGCGGCGCCGATCCATACCGATGCAGCTGTGGATGTTGTATGAGCCGATGCAAATGCGGCGCACGGCGGACTCCGGCGCCGGGCCGGCAACGTCGCCGTTGAAAGCGGCTTCAGACAGTTCGCGCGTCGCGGACGCCATGTCGCGAGGTAGATGCTGTCGCAGCCAACAACCAGCGTCGCACGAACCACGTGGCGCCGCCGAGCAGGAACAGCACGAAAGCGATCAGCCAATAGTTGATGCGAGCCGGATCGTCCAGCCAGGTCTGCAGTTGATCGCTGAAGATCGTCGACGTCAGCGTGCCCGGCAGAATGCCCAGCGCCGTCCCCAGCAGGAATTCCCAGAGCCGCATGCGTATCGCACCGGCGACGAAACCTTCCACCGCGAACGGCGCCAGCGGCACCAGTCGCAGCGCCGTCATCGCAACCAGCCCGCGACGGCGGAGCACCTGAAGAATTCTGTCCAGCTTCGCGCCCGCGAGCCGCCGGATCGTACCTGCATCGAGCCGCCGGCCTGCAACGTAACTGCTCCACGCCGCGACTTGAATGCCGAGCATCGCGACCACGAAGCCCCATACGGGCCCGTATGCGATCACTGCGAACAATGTGATCAGAGGTCTTGGAAACATCACATACGAAGCCGGCGTGTATGCAAGCGCCGTCAGCACCGGCACCCACCACAGCTGGCCGGCCTCTCGCGCCCAGCCGGTGATGCGATTGCCGTCGAGATAATGGGCCAGCGGTGTGAACTTCCACAGCGCCGTCAAACCGAGCAGCACGCATGCGATGACGGCGATCTGGCTCCATGAGGGCCCACGAGCCGCCACGACCTCCGCTTCCTTTGCTTCCTCCTCGCTCTCGCTGCCGCCAGAACTGAAGATCAGCGCCAGGTCGCTGAGAGCGACCGGCCGCTCCGGATCGGCAACGCTCACCACATTGAGCAATGTTTCCGAAACCTGCGGCAGTTCGGTGATCGACTTGAGCGTTCGATCTTCACGATGCAGATGTTCGATGGCATCACGCAGATTGCCCGCGCGCCCGACCGCTTCATTCACCTGCCACGACTGATATCCCGAATGTTCGGCGAGCAGCAGCGAACGAAAGGCGCGGATCTGCTCTTGAATATCCTGCCGCCCGCGCGCTTCGATGGTGAGATCGCACTCGGTGTCCAGGCCCATCGAGCGGTTGGCCAGATTGGCGGAGCCGATGCGCACGATGTCATCGTCGATCACAATCATCTTGGAATGAACGTCGATGCAGGTGCCTGGCTTCAATCCGGCAATGAACGGATAGAACACGCGAAAGTGATTGTGCTTGTCCGCGTTGCGCAGCTTCGCGATCAGGCGGGTGCGCAATGTTTGCATAGTGACTTCTTCCAGCCAGCCGTGGCTCAACTCCCGCAGCACCACGATGACTTCCGGGCCGTCGGGCTCTTCCAGGCGCGCTGCCAGCGCATCGCCGACCTTGTCGGCAGTGAAATATTGATTCTCGATATAGATGCTGTTTCTGGCCGACGCGATCATGTCCAGGTACAGCGCTTCGATCTCGCGCACGCCGGGGCTGCCGTTGATTGCAGGCTCGGTGCGAGAAACTGCGATATCCACGTCCTGCACGGTCGGCTTGAGCGAGTCCGGCCAGCGCGATGTTTTCATTTCCGCCGCGGCGGCTTTGCGACGAAACACTCGGCGTTGTTGCGACGGTGGCTTCAGCGTCTCGCCGGTCGCCTTGCGCCAGCGTTCGCGAATGATGTCGCCCAACGCACGCGCCGTGTCGCCCTCCACCGCCATCATCAAGTCGTGGAACGGCGGATAGGCCGTGCCTTTGACGTGCCGATGTTCGTTGTCGGGCGAATGTTCGTTCGTGTCCCAGCGGCGCCAGGTGAGATCGATGCCGCCGTTGTTGGTGTGCTTGATCGCCTCGCCCTGCCCAA
>CAMLEO010000181.1 GCA_946478975.1 uncultured Steroidobacter sp. | reverse complement strand
GCCGGACGAGCGCACGGGCATCGTCATGGTGTTCAAGGCGTTCGACGATCTGAGCTACGCGCTGGTGATGGAAACGACTCACGAAATTCGTCAGGGCGATCGCGCTAAAAACCCATAAGCGCGATTTTCCCGAGCGTATGTTCGTGAGCTCATGGATGAGCTCAAAGCATGGTTGATTCTGATGCGCGCACCCGGCATTCATGCCGGGTCGCTGCGCAAACTTCTCGAACACTTTCCTTCCGTCGCCGAGCTGGCAAGCGCCGCGCCGGAGATCCTGCGAGCACCCGATCCAGCGTCGATCGACGCAGATCTGCGCTGGCTCGAGCGACCCGCACATCACTTTCTTCCGCTCGGCTCGCCGCGTTATCCAGCGCTGCTCGCCAATCTGCCGGACGCGCCGATTGGATTGTTTGTTCGCGGCGATCCGGCGGCGTTGAGCCTGCCGCAACTGGCAATCGTCGGCTCGCGCAATCCCACCTCCGCAGGAAGTGACAATGCACGCCAATTCGCCGCGCACCTCGCGCGAGCGGGACTGGTGATCACCAGCGGCCTGGCAATCGGCATCGACGCCGCAGCCCATCGCGGCGCGCTGGAGGTAAAGGGCCAAACAATCGCTGTCTGTGGTACCGGCCTTGATATCGACTATCCGCGCGCCAATGCTGGGCTGGCGGCCGAAATTGCATCCACCGGCGCCCTGGTGAGCGAATTCCCACTGGGCACGCCGGCGGCGAAGAGCAACTTTCCACGTCGTAACCGCATTATCAGTGGACTGGCCCTCGGCACATTAGTGGTGGAGGCTGCGGTGCAAAGCGGTTCGCTGATTACAGCGCGATTGGCCGCCGATCAGGGACGCGAGGTGTTCGCGATCCCGGGCTCGATCCACAATCCGTTGGCGCGCGGCTGCCACCGTTTGCTTCGGCAAGGGGCGCAGCTGGTGGAAACGGCCGACGATATATTGGTCGAGCTGCAAGCGCTCGCCGGACTTTCGAGCCAACCCAGTGCAGCGTCGAAAACCGCTGAACCGCAAGCAGTTTTCCCCGGGGTATTGGACAAAGAGTATGAAATCCTGTTAGATGCGCTCGGCTTCGAGCCGGCGAGTGTCGATGTTTTGATTGCACGCACCGGCCTCAAAGCCGACGAGGTAGCGTCCATGCTGCTGATCCTCGAACTCGAGGCGCGCATCGATGCCTACCCTGGCGGGCTGTACGTCCGGCGCGTTAAGGCAGCGAAATGAAGGAAAGCGTTCTCGATATCCTGATATATCTCTTCGAGAATTACTTCGACGCCGATTTGGACTGCGCCCCCGAACCCGACCGTGACACTCTCCGGGACGAGCTGGAACGAGCCGGATTTTCCGAACGCGAAGTCGGCCGTGCGCTCGAGTGGCTCGAACAACTGTCTGCGGACCCGCAACGCGCCGGTGCCATCGCCAATCCTGGATCGAGAGCGATTCGCATCTTCGACGGGCGCGAGCAGGCCCGGCTCGACACCGAGTGTCGCGGATACATCCTGTATCTCGAAAACATCGGCATCATCAGCGCAGCGCAACGCGAACTGGTCATCGACCGTTTGCTGGCGCTCGATGTACAACAGATCGATATTGAACATGTGAAATGGGTCGTGCTGATGGTGCTGTTCAGTCAGCCCGGCCAGCAGAGCGCCTATCTCCGAATGGAGGATTTGGTATTCGATAACCGTCTGCAAGTGGTGCACTGACGACGCGCAGTTAACACGGCGCCCGTTTTCAGCAGCACCGCGGCCACCGCGGTTTCTTTTTTTATGGAGCAGAAGAATCTAGTCATCGTGGAATCGCCCGCCAAGGCGAAGACCATCAAGAAGTATCTCGGCAAGAATTTCGAGGTGCTGGCTTCGTACGGCCACGTGCGCGACCTGGTGCCCAAGGAAGGCGCGGTCGACCCGAAGCGCAAGTTCGCCATGCGCTATCAAATTCTCGACAAGAACGAGAAACACGTGCAGGCGATTGCGCGCGCGCTGAAGAAATCCGACGCGCTGTATCTCGCGACCGACCCGGATCGCGAAGGCGAAGCGATTTCCTGGCACCTGACCGAGCTGCTGAAGGAACAAGGCGTGCTCGACGGCAAGGACGTGCATCGCGTGGTGTTTTATGAAATCACGCGCAACGCGATCAAAGAAGCCATCGGCCAGCCGCGAGACATCTCACAAGATCTGGTGAACGCGCAGCAGGCGCGTCGCGCGCTCGATTATCTCGTCGGCTTCAACCTGTCGCCGTTGCTGTGGAAAAAAGCCGGATTGCCCGGCGCATCCGCGGGTCGCGTGCAGAGCCCGGCACTGCGCATGATCTGCGAGCGCGAAGAAGAGATTCTCAGCTTCAAGCCGCGCGAGTATTGGACAATCGATGCGGACGCGGAGAAGTCGAAACAAATTTTCCCGGCGCGCCTGATCGAATACAAAGGCGAGAAGGTCGAGCAGTTCACCGTCGTCACCGACGGGCAGGCGGGCGATGTCCGCAAGAACATCGAGAACGCCGCCGCGGGCAAGCTCAGCGTCGCCGGCATCGAAAAGAAACAACGCAAGCGCAATCCGGCGCCGCCGTTCACCACCTCCACGCTGCAACAGGAAGCCGCGCGCAAGCTGGGCTTCGGCGCTCAGCGCACCATGCGCCTGGCGCAGCAGTTATATGAAGGTGTGGACTTCGGCGAAGGCGCAGTCGGTTTGATCACGTATATGCGTACCGACTCGGTCAACCTCGCCAACGAGGCGATCGCCGAGATCCGCCAGGTGATCCAGAACGAGTACGGCTCGGAATCGCTGCCGGAATCGCCGCGCGTCTACAAGACCAAGTCGAAGAACGCGCAGGAAGCGCACGAAGCGGTTCGCCCCACGTCCGCGTCGGTCACGCCGCAGCGGCTCGAAGGCAAGATCGATGCGGATCAATTCAAGCTCTACAGCCTGATCTGGAAACGCGCGGTCGCGAGCCAGATGGAGCCCGCGGTGTATGACACCGTCGCCGTCGATCTGGTGCCCGGCACGAGCGCCAAGCGCGAAGGCTCAACCGCCGTGTTGCGCGCGAATGGCTCGACGCTGGTGAAGCCGGGTTACATCGCTGTTTATAAGGAAGGCCAGGACGACAGCGCGGATGACGACAACGATCGCATCCTCCCCGCCATGGAAGTGGGCGATTCGTTGAACCTGGTGGAACTGCGAGCTGAACAGCATTTCACCGAGCCGCCGCCGCGCTTCTCCGAAGCGAGCCTGGTGAAGGCGCTGGAAGAGCACGGCATCGGTCGGCCCTCGACCTACGCCAGCATCATCTCGACCTTGATCAACAAAAAGTACACCGAGTTGTTGAACCGGCGCTTCGTGCCGACCGACCTCGGCAAGATCGTCAACAAGTTCCTGACGCGCAACTTCCATCACTACGTCGAGTACGGCTTCACCGCCAAGATGGAAGACGACCTCGACGAAATCGCCGACGGCCGTGAAGCGTGGGTGCCGGTGCTGGAGCGCTTCTGGAAAGAATTCAAAGAGCGCGTCGATGTCGTCGACGAGTCAGTGACGCGAGAAGATGTTTCCGAAGCTCGCGAGCTCGGCAGCGATCCGGTGACCGGCAAGCCGATCTCGGTTCGCTACGGCAAGTATGGTCCGTTCGTGCAGATGGGCACGAAAGACGACGAAGAGAAGCCGAAGTTTGCGAGCCTGAAAGCCACGCAGCGCATGGACTCCATCACGCTGCCCGAAGCGCTGGAGCTGTTCACCTTGCCGCGTACGATCGGCAAAGCCGCGGACGGCCATGACATCAAAGTCGCGATCGGTCGCTTCGGGCCGTACGTTCAGTATGGCGCGAAGAAGTTTGTTTCCATCAAGGACGACGATCCGTACACCATCGAGCTGCCCCGCGCGCTGGAGCTGATCAAGGCCAAGGAAGAGCTCGACGCCAATCGCATCATTCTGGATTTCCCGGAAGCGGGCATCCAGGTGCTGAACGGGCGCTATGGTCCGTACATCACCGACAAGGTGAAGAACGCAAAGATTCCCAAGGATCGCGAGCCCAAGACGCTCACTTTAGATGAGTGCCGCGCGCTGATCGCTGCCGCGCCGGAGCGAGGTAAAGGACGCTTCGGCCGCTTCGCCAAGAAGACCGCTGCTCCCGCCGCCGAAGCGGCCGCTGCCGCGACGGCTGAAAAGCCGGCCAAGGCTGCGAAGGGCAAGACGGCTTCCGCGAAGACCGAGTCGAAAGCCCCCGCGAAAACCGCCGCGGCCGCCAAGACTCCGGTCCGAGCTGCGGCCAAAACGGCAGCGAAGAAATCCGCCAGCAAGACGACGGCCAAGAGCGCGTCGAGCAAACGCGCAGCCAAGTAACGCTGAACGGAATACGTCGCCGCCGTCATGTCTGCCACCGACGCCGTACTCACCTACCTGCGCGATCTGCAGGATCGCATCTGTTCCGCGCTCGAAAACGCGGACGGCACAGCGAAGTTCGCTCGTGACAAATGGGATCGCGCCGAAGGCGGCGGTGGCGAAAGCCGCGTGCTTCGGGGCGGTGCCGTCTTCGAGCAGGCCGGCGTCAACTTCTCGCATGTGATGGGCACTCGCCTGCCGCCGAGCGCGACAGCTCAGCGGCCCGAGCTGGCGGACGCGCCTTGGATCGCCACAGGCGTGTCGCTGGTGATCCATCCGCGCAATCCTTACGTGCCGACGACTCATGCGAACGTGCGGTTCTTCTCCACCACTCGCGGCGACAACCCGATCTGGTGGTTCGGCGGCGGCTTCGACCTCACGCCCTACTATCCTTTCGAGGAAGATGTCCTGCACTGGCACCGGACCGCACAACAAGCGTGCGCCGAATTCGGCGACGACGTGTACTCCCGACACAAGGACTGGTGCGACCGATATTTCTTTCTGAAACATCGTAACGAGACCCGCGGCGTCGGCGGTCTGTTTTTCGATGACCTGAACGAGTGGGGCTTCGAGCGCTGCTTCGCCTATCAACGCAGCGTCGGCGACCATTTCCTGAGCGCGTATCTGCCGATCGTCGCGCGCCGCAAGGATATTCCGTACGGCGAGCGCGAGCGCCAGTTCCAGTTGTATCGTCGTGGGCGCTACGTGGAGTTCAACCTGGTATACGACCGCGGCACTTCGTTCGGCCTGCAATCCGGGGGACGTACCGAATCGATCCTGATGTCGCTGCCGCCACTGGTGCGTTGGGAGTACAACTGGCAGCCCGAAGCCGGCAGTCCCGAAGCGCGTTTATATTCAGATTTCCTGCGTCCGCGCGATTGGCTGCGCGAGCTCGGCGCGTCGGAAAACAAACATTCCTGAAAAAATTCTGCGCCCTCGTCGTGAGGGTGTCGGACTCGTTGACACTCGCGCGGTATACAGCCGGCGCTACGGTCATCGGGCAAATATTTCCTCCCGAATTTCCTCGCGCGATCCAATTGAATTAGCTGCGTCGCAGGAGTAGCGTCGGTCGCAGCAATTGCGACGCTATGACTCCGTCTGGCCACGGATATCAGCACTCCGCGTCTTCAGGTGGCGAATATCGGCGCGCGATTGCCTCTTTCTTTTCCTGTTCACCTCGATGTTTTAGCGCACACCCTCGCTTCGAACGCGTGTAGGGCTGGGCCATTTGCTCACATCGCTTCGGGACGAGATCACAAGACCAAGGGGATCTCACATGGAAAAAGATATACGCAGGAGGGCGACAGCAGGATCGCTGTCCCTAGTTGCCACTGCCGTGCTGACGGTAGTGGGCGCCGCCGATGCCACCGCGGCTCAACGCGCGGCGGCGACGAGCTCCAAATTGTTGGACGCTCGCATGCAGACACCCGCTCGCGCACAACTCAGCGATGTGACGCAGCTGCTACGCAAGGCTGGACCACGAGGGCGCGTCCAGGTTGCCGTGTCACTGAACACTGCGCCCGTCGGCGACGGCACGGGCACCTCGAAAGCCGACGTACAGGTTGAACAGACTGCATTCATCGGCCGCATCGCGCAGACGGCGCCGAGCGCGCACGTCATCGGCTCGGTGCAGTTGATTGCAAACACCGTGTTCCTGGAAATCGATGCCGGAGAGATCAAAGCGCTCGAAAACGATCGAGCCGTGACACGCATCTCTCCCGCAGGCGATTACAAGCGCAACCTCAGCGAAACCGTTCCATACATCGGCGCGGAAACACTGCACGGCCTTGGCGTGACTGGCAAAGGCGTGCGCGTCGCTGTGATCGACAGCGGTATCGACTACACGCACAAGGAGTTTGGCGGCGCCGGCACAGCAGCTGCTTATGCCGCGGCGTGGGGCACATCGCTCACCGATCCGCGCAACACCACCACCGATGGTTTGTTTCCAACCTCCAAAGTGATCGGCGGATATGACTTCGTCGGCGAAACCTGGGACGGCACGGACGGAGGCCCACCGCTCGCGCCGGATCCGGATCCGATCGCGGCACCCGATCAAAGCACGTTCGGCGGCCACGGCACGCACGTCGGCGACATCATCGCCGGCAAGAAAGGCGTCGCTCCGGACGCCAAGCTGTATGCGATCAAAGCGTGCGCCGTACCGACTTCGACCTGCAGCGGCATCGCGCTGATGGAAGGCATGGAGTTCGCGGTCGACCCGAACGGCGACGGCGATACCAAAGATCACGCCGACATCATCAATATGTCGCTCGGTTCGAACTACGGCCAGCCGTTCGATGACGATCTGTCCGCGGCGGTTGATCGCGCAACCAAGCTCGGCGTGTTGACGGTAGCGTCTGCGGGTAACGGTTCTGATAAACCGTTCATCACGGGCTCGCCCGCAGCAGCTGTCACTGCATTGTCGGTGGCGCAGACCGCGGTGCCTTCTGCAGTTGTCGATCTGATGACCATCGTCAGCCCCGCTGTGACACCGGCGGATCGTGGCGCGATTCATCAGTCGTGGTCGCCGAAACCGACCAGCGCCGTTACGGCGCCGGTGGTGTTCACAGCGTCGAATGCGCTCGGCTGCACGCCGTTCCCGGCAGGCTCGCTGAATGGCGTGATCGCGCTGGTGAATCGCGGCAGCTGCGCGTTCGCCGACAAGATTCGTAACATCCAGGCCGGCGGCGCGCTCATTGGCGTGATCGGCATGGCGGACGGCTCCGCGCCGTTCGACGGCGCGTTTCAGGACGGTGTGCCGATCACGATCCCGGGCTACATGATCAGCCTCGCGGACGCGAATGTGATTCGCAGCGGCGCGACGGTGCGCTTCGATCCCAACAACGTCTATCCGCTGATCAGCTCGGTGGTCTCGACCTCCTCGCGCGGACCGATGTTCGAAGACTTCCGCATCAAGCCGGAAATCGGCGCGCCGGGTGCGTCGGTGTCCGCGATGTCGGGCACGGGTAATCAGTCGGACGCGTTCGGCGGCACTTCCGGCGCGGCACCGATGGTGACCGGCTCGGCGGCGCTGTTGAAACAAATCTATCCGACGGCTGAGCCGCAGCGGTTGAAACAACTGCTGATCAACACTGCGGAGACCGATATCGATCAGCCGGCCAAGGCCGACCAGGTGATTCCGAACTCGCCCGCGCCGATCTCACGGATCGGTGGCGGTGAAGTGCGCGTCGATCGTGCGGCGAAAGCCACGGCCGGTGCGTATGGGTTCGACTTGGTGAAGACCAGCACTCGCAGCGGCGGCGTGAGCTTCGGCTTCGTCGATGTTGCGGACGAGGGTGTGCTGTTACATCGGCGCGTGCGCGTCTTCAACAGCTCCAAGCAGCCGGCGATCTTCACGGTGAAGCCGACCTATCGCTTCCAGGACGACGTGGCGAATGGCGCGGTGAAAGTTCACACGTTGCCGGCGGTTGCTGTTCCTGCGAAGGGCGACACCACCATCGACGTGTACATGACCATCGATGGCGCCAAGCTGCGCAACAACCTGATGAACGCGGGCCCGAACGGTCCGAACCCGGTGCCGCTGACGGCGCAGGAATACGACGGCTATCTCGTGTTCGAAAAGGTTGCGCTGTGGAGCAAGCCGGAAAAGTTCACGCTGCCCTGGCACGTGTTGCCGCGTAAATCGGCGAACACGCAGGTCGTGAGCGGTCCGACATGGAAGGTCGGCTCGGGCGGCAACGGCGTCATCAATCTGAAGAACCGCGGCGTCGGTGCGTCTCAGCTGAACGGCTATACGTTGCTGGCGACCAGCCCGAACACTCCGCCGGGCGGACGTGGCGAGAATGCGCCGCGGCCTGACCTGCGCGCAGTGGGCGTGGCCACGTATCCAGTGCCGACCGATGTTTGCTCGTCGGGTTATCTGTGGTCGTTCGCGGTGAATATGTGGGAGCGTGAGACGCTGCCCGTGGCAGTCGATCACCGCATCGCGCTGGACCTCGACAACGACGGCACGGATGACTACTGGCTGATGAATCGCGATGTGTCGTTCACTGGACTGACCGACGGTCGTCAGCTCGCATGGACGGTCAACCTGGCGACGGGCGATGCCGATGCGTTCTGGTTCGTCGAGCATCCGACCAACTCGACCACCACGGTGTTGAACGCCTGCCTCGAACAGTTCGGCCTGACGGCGGCAGATGTCGAGGCGCGTCGCCTGGTCGGTGTCTCGGTGTTCGCCGATGACACTTACTTCGGTGGCCCCGGCGACTCGATCACGGGTCTGAAGATCGTGCCGTTCGGTGAACGTTACTTCGCCGCGCCGGCCTCCGATATCGCAGCCAACAGCAGCGGCAGCGTGACGGTGCATGACTTCGGTCAGCTGCCCGGCACGACGCCGGAGCTGGGCGTGATGATTCAAACCGATGGCGATCGCTGCGCCTCCGCGGGCAACTGCGGTGGGGCGACTAAAGATACGGAAGCGCTGCTGATTGCGCCTCCCGGCGGCAAGATCAAGTTCTGATCCTGCCTGCCGACCGGCCCCCGGGCTAACTGCTCGGGGGCCTTTTTATGCCCGGGGTGGCGCCCGAAATATCTCTATTCTTTGGCGGGCGTCTTGGTCTGCTGTTGCGCCGGCGGCAGCGCCAGGCCGTTGGCGCACACGATGAACTTGCCGCTGCTATCCGAGTGATAGGCGTACTTCTCGCCGGCCGCCTGCAGCACCACTCGATACCCCGGCACGATCATTTGCGTATACATCTGGCCCGGCTTCGGGCAGCCCATCGAACCATCCGGCCATTGCTGTTCTGTCGCACTGACGACGGTGATCGTCTCCGGCTTCACCAACGCGCGGCGCGCCAGATCATCGCGAAACAGTGCGAGTATCGTCTGTGGCACTTCACCGGTCGCTTCAGTCACTGCGGCATCCTGTTTGGGTGCACGTTGCGATGTGTTCGGGGTAGCCTGCTTTTCCACCACGCTGCGGCGCTGCTGCACCGACGCCGGGCCGCCCTGCTCGTGAGAGTTGCTGTTGCAGGCGGCGGTCAGCGACGCAAATGCAACCATTGTCATCGCCGCCTGACGGCGGGCCGCTCGCGATTTCAGTACGATCATGGATCTCTCCCGATTCTGCTCCATAAAATAGCCAGCCCGTGAATTATCGCCACGCCTTTCATGCCGGCAACTTCGCCGACGTTCATAAACACATCGTGCTGCTGGCGCTCCTGGAGCGACTCCAGCGCAAGCCCAAGCCGCTGTTCTATCTCGACACCCACGCCGGCCGCGGCTGGTACGACCTGGGCTCTCCCGACGCGACGCGCGGTAATGAATGGCAGGACGGCGTTGGCCGCGTGGCGAGCATCAACCGTCCCAGTCCTGATCTTCGGCGCTATCTGGATGCAGTAAGTTCCCCGGAGGAGATTTCCTCGATCGGCTCGCGCCGTTACCCCGGATCGCCGGTGCTCGCGGTGCGCACATTGCGCCCGGGCGATCGCATCGTGCTGGTGGAAAAACAAATCAGCGAAGCGCAGGCGCTGGAACAATCGACTCGCGGCCGCCGCGGTGTTTCGGTGGTTTGCGGCGACGGCTACGCAGCGCTGAAAACATATCTGCCGCCGCGCGAGAATCGCGGACTGGTGCTGATCGATCCGCCATACGAATCGGAGAATGAATTCACCCAAGTCGAGCGCGCGCTGCATTTCGGTCTCGGGCGTTGGGCGAATGGCATTTTCGCATTGTGGTATCCCATCAAAGCAGGGCGCGAAACACAGCGATTGCACGCATCGCTGCAAAGCTCGTCGCTGCGAAAATTATTATTGGTGGAATTGAGCGTGCGGCCTGCGGACTCACCGCTCGGATTGAACGGCTCGGGCATGATCATCGCCAATCCGCCGTGGCAGTTTGATGAAGAGATTCTGTCCTCGCTGCGCGAAGCTCACGCCGCACTCGCGCCCGACGGCGCGGGCGGCGTTGATGTGCGTTGGCTGGTCCCGGAGTGAGCCGCGACTATTTCTTTTTGGCGAGCGCCTTGCACTGCTTGTGCCGGAAACATCCGACCAGGTGATCGTTGACCATGCCGGTCGCCTGCATGTGCGCGTAGATGATCGTGCTGCCAACGAACTTGAAGCCGCGCTTCTTCAGATCCTTGCTCAATGCATCCGACTCGGGGCTGGTTGCAGGCACCTTGCCGTGCTCGCCGATATTGTTCTGAATGGGCTTGCCGCCGACGAAGCTCCACAGGTGCCCGGCGAAGTCGCCCTGAAACTCCAGGAACGCCTTGGCATTGCTGATCGCAGCCTCGATCTTGAGCCGGTTGCGCACGATGCCGGGATCGTTCATCAGCCGCGCCACGTCGCGTTTGCCGAACTTGGCGATGCGTTCAGGGTCAAATTCAGCGAATGCCGCGCGGTAACCCTCGCGCTTGTTGAGGATCGTGGACCAGGACAGGCCGGCCTGCGCACCCTCCAGGATCAGGAACTCGAACTGGGTGCGGTCGTCCCAGGCGGGCACGCCCCACTCCTGGTCGTGGTATTCGATGTAGAGATCGTTGCCGCCCAGGGACCAGGTGCAGCGGGTAGGTTCACGCATGAGCTTAGTATGTCGCAGGTGTAGACTAACCCCAATTTTCGCAATTCCTGAAGCCGGAAGTCGTCATGTTTAATGTTGAGCCGGGAGAATTCCCCCGCACCCGCATGCGCCGCATGCGCTACAGCGAATTTTCACGCCGGTTGATGCGCGAAAGCAGCCTGAGCGCGGACAACCTGATCTATCCGATGTTCGTGATCGAGGGCCACTCGCGTCGCCAGGCCGTCGCCAGCATGCCGGACATCGAGCGCGTCAGCATCGACGAGCTGGTGCGAGAGGCGGAACAGCTGGCGAAGCTCGGCGTGCCGGCGCTTGCGCTGTTCCCGGTGACCGATCCGCAAGCCAAGAGCAACGACGGCAAAGAGTCGTGGAATCCCGAAGGCCTGGCGCAGCGCGCTGTGCGTGCCGTGAAAAAAGCGGTGCCCGAGCTGGGAGTCATCACCGACGTTGCGCTCGATCCTTATACGACGCACGGCCAGGACGGCATCATCGATGCGTCCGGCTACGTGGTGAATGACATCACCGTCGAGGCGCTCGTGAAGCAGGCGCTGTCGCATGCCGAGGCCGGCGCGGATGTGGTTGCTCCGAGTGACATGATGGACGGCCGCATCGGCGCGATTCGCGAAGCGCTCGAAGTCGCAGGTCACATCAACACTCGCATCCTCGCCTACTCCGCCAAGTACGCGTCGAATTATTACGGCCCGTTTCGCGATGCTGTCGGCTCGGCCGGGAACCTAGGCAAGGGCAACAAACATAACTACCAGATGGATCCCGCCAACTCCGACGAGGCGCTGCGTGAAGTCGCGCTCGATCTGCAGGAAGGCGCGGACATGATCATGGTCAAGCCCGGCCTGCCGTATCTGGACATCGTGCGGCGAGTTAAAGATACATTCGGCGCGCCGACGTTTGTTTACCAGGTGAGCGGCGAGTACGCGATGCAAGTGGCCGCGTTCAAGAACGGCTGGCTGGACGAGCGCAGCGTGGTGTTGGAAACATTGATGTCGATCCGACGCGCCGGCGCGGATGGCATCCTCACGTATTTCGCCAAGCGCGTCGCCGGCTGGCTGAAGGAAGCGAAGTAACGCCGACGAGGTTGCGCATATGAACGACGCCGTCACCGATCGTTATGCCGTCGTGGGTTACCCGATCCAGCACAGCTGGTCGCCGTTCATCCACGGCTTGTTCGCCAAACAAACCGGCCAGCGCATGTCGTACACGCGCATGGCCGTGTCGCCGGAGAATTTCGAGCGCGATGTCTCGGCGTTCTTCGCCAGCGGCGGCAAAGGCTTGAACATCACGGTTCCTCACAAACAAGCGGCAAACATCGTGACCCGGTATCGCACGCCGCGGGCGGAAATCGCCCGAGCGGTGAATACGATCGTCGTGAAGAGCGATGGCTTGCTCGGCGACAACACCGACGGTGCGGGGTTGGTCACGGACCTCACGCGCAACCTCGGGTTCGATATTCCCAACACGCGAATTTTGTTACTTGGCGCAGGCGGTGCAGCGCGTGGCGTAATTGGGCCGCTGCTCGCGGCCGGGCCTGAATATCTCGAAATCGCAAATAGAACATCGACGCGCGCCGTCGAGCTGGCCGAGGAGTTCGCGAACTTAGGCAACGTGCATGGCTGCGCGTTTGAGAATGTCAGCGAAGGCGTGTTCGATCTGGTGATCAACGCGACCTCCGCGAGCCTGCAGGATGAGATCCCGCAGATTCCTCGCGGCGCGATTGGGCCAGCGACGCTGTGTTACGACATGGCGTACGGCAAAGGCGACACGTCATTCACGCGCTGGGCGAAGGTGACCGGCGCCGGCCGCGCCGAGACGGGCTGGGGAATGTTGGTGGAACAAGCCGCCGAAGCATTTTTGCTCTGGCGAGGGATCAAGCCCGATACCAAACCGGTGCTCGAAGCGGTGAAACAACAAGCCTGAGATCAGATCATCGAGCCAGGGCCGGCGCGCAAATATTCGTCTTTGACCTTGACGTAATGGCCGGCCGAATACGTCAGGAACTCGATCTCTCTTTCGCTCAGGTCCCGCACGCGGCGCGCGGGACTGCCGACATACAATCCATGTTTCGTTAGCACCTTGCCGGGCGGCACCAGGCTGCCGGCGCCGATCATCACAAAATCTTCCGTCACCACGTTGTCGAGCAGAATCGCGCCCATGCCGACGAGGCAGGCGTTGCCGATCGTGCACGCGTGCAAAGTAACGCGATGACCGACAGTGACATCGTTGCCGATGTACAATGCGCGGCCGCCGGGCGCGTACGGGCCGACATGCGTGACATGCAGAACGGAACCATCCTGGATGCTGGTACGCGCACCGATCTCTATGGAATTCACGTCACCGCGCACGACTGCCGTCGGCCACACCGACGAGTCGTCGCCGATCGTGACTTTGCCGATCACGACCGCGGCGGGATGGATGTAAACACGCGCTCCCAGCGTGGGAGCGATATTGCGATAAGATTGTAGCGTCACGGACCGAGCCTCACTCCGGACGAGGCGAGTGTCAAGACGCCGACACGAGGCCCTCTCGACCAGAGAAGCATCATCGATGACTTACTTCGACTTGCTGATCGCCGCACTGGCGGCGGTCGGAGCCGGTGCAGTCAACGCGCTGGCAGGCGGCGGGACCCTGATCAGCTTTCCAGTCCTGGTCGCCGTCGGTGTTCCGCCAGTCGCAGCGAACGTTACTAATGCCATCGCGCTGTGCCCGGGCTACTTCGGCGCAACGCTCGCACAGCTGCCCAATCTCAAAGGCCAACGCTCGCAACTCCTGCTGCTCGTTCCCATTGCCGTCATCGGCGGACTGATCGGCGGAATCATCCTGCTCCGCACGGGCGAGCGGACGTTCACCGCACTCGTGCCATGGATGATTCTGGCGGCGTCGCTGCTGCTCGCGATTCAGGAGCCGGTGAAGAAGTTCGTCGGCAAGCGACTGTCGAATCCCACGCACAAGCATCACACGACGGCGTTGTCGGCGTTACCCATCGCCGCCGCGGCGATCTATGGCGGATTTTTCAGCGCCGGCATGAGTGTGCTGCTGCTCGCCGTACTGGGCCTGACGTTGGATGACACGCTCACTCGCCTCAATGCGCTGAAGCAGGTGCTGGCGTTCAGCGTGAATATTGCCGCCGCTGTATTTTTCCTATTCTCCGACCAGGTGGTCTGGTCGGCCGCGGCCGTCATGGCGGCCGGCGCGCTGATCGGCGGCGCATTGGGCGGCAAACTGGCGGGTAAGCTGCCGCCTGCAGCGCTGCGCTGGACCGTGGTCGTCGCGGGTACGTGTATCGCGGTCGTCTACTGGATCAAATCCGCCTAGAATCGATGGCCCGCTTCCCTTCACGCACGGGTCCCTCATGACTACTGCGATCAAAGCCGATACCTCGGTGGATCTGCCGACCTTTTCCGCCATCAAGCCCACTGAAGTCGAAGGCACGCTGCGCGCGTTGCTCGACCAGCATCGCGCCGAGCTGGATAAATTGCTGAACTCGGGCGCCGCGACTTGGAATTCGATGGTCGTGCCGCTGGAGGAAATGCATCACCGCCTGTCGCGCACGTGGTCGCCGGTGGGGCACATGAACGGCGTCGTGAAC
>CAMLEO010000180.1 GCA_946478975.1 uncultured Steroidobacter sp. | reverse complement strand
GATCTCGATGACCAATTGCGCGTTGGCCGCGGCCGCGAACCACGACAGCGCGAAGCAAACGAATATCGCGAACGTTTTTTTCATCAGTCACAGCTCCATGGAGCCCACGTAGATCGAAATAGCGAAAGGCCGCGCTCAACCCGCGCCGGGCCTGAAATTAAACACCAGCTCCGACTGGAACAGGCGTGGATTGGGCGGCGCCGGCAACGGCGAGGCGCTGATCACCGCGTTCTCGACCGACTGTTTGACCGCGGCATCGCCGTTACAACTCAAAACCTTCGCCGACAAAACCACACCGGCGGGCGTTTGCCTCACCGATACCTGGCACAGCAGATCGTCGCGTGCCGACAGCGGACGATTCCAACGGCGTTCCACGGCCTGGGCGATCATGGCGCGATACTGAGCAGCTTCGGGCGAGCTTTGCGCGGCCTTGTCCGCCGCGGCGTTCGACTCTTCTTCCTGCAACTGGCGCTGCAAATCGTTCTCCCGCGCCTCCTGCAAACGTTTGTCGTCGGCAGCCTTGCGACGCTCGGCCTCTTCGCGCTGCTTGCGCTCGATTTCAGCGACTCGCTTCGCCTCTTCCTCGGCTCGTTTCTTGCGCTCGGCTTCGGCGGCGGCCTGCTTCTTCTGCGCCTCCTGCCGTTCGCGCAGCTGCTGCTCCTCTGCCTGGCGCTGCTGCTCGGCCTCCTGGCGTTGTTTCAATTCGACCTGACGCTCCTGCTCGGCGCGTTGTTCCGCTTCCTTACGCTGCGTTTGTTCCTGCTGACGCTGCTGTTCAGCGGCCTGGTCGCGTTCGCGCTGCGCCTGCTGTTCCTGTTGCTCGCGTTGCGCCTGCTGCTCACGCTCCTGTTGAGCGGCACGGTCACGTTCCTGCTGAGCCGCGCGCTCGCGGTCACGTTCGCGTTGTTGCTGCTGCCTGCGGCTCGACTGGCTCAACTGACTCGGGTCGACGATCACGGCCTGGATCGCCAGCTGCACCGGCGGTGCATTGCGCTGCATGTTCAGCATCGTCAGGCCGAAAATGCCAGCAAACAACGCGTGCAGCAGCAGCGCGCCGAGAATGTAAGCCCAATGTTGTTTGACGAAATCGACCATGCGGCGTCAGCGCTTCTTCTTGTCCCTGCTGTCGGCGGGATCGGTGATGAAGCCCACTTTCTGGGCGCCGCCTTCCTGCAGCATCACCATGCCGGTGACCACGCGTCCATACGGCACGTTTTGATCGGCCTTCACCAGCACCGGCGTTTCCGGCTCCCGGCGCAGCACCGCCGAGACGCGCTCGATGACTGTCTTCTCCTCGATCGGGCTTTCCTCGTCGCCGCCAATGTTGAGGTAGTAGCGGCCGGCGGAATCGACGCTGAGAATCAGCGGCTGATGCTTGCGCATCATCTCCTCCGGCAGCGGCTCCGCGCCCGCTTTCGGCAAGTCGACCTTGATGCCCTGAGTGAGCATCGGCGCGGTGATCATGAAAATGATCAGCAGCACCAGCATCACGTCGATGTACGGCACGACGTTCATCTCGGCAACGAGCCGCTTGCCGCGTTTATTCATCGGGCTCATGCGTGAGCCTCGGCAACGCCGCGCTGACCCTCAGCACGCGGAGCAGCCGCATGCCGCTGCAGAATGGTCGAGAGCTCTTCGACGAATGTGTCATAGCGCACTTCGACGCGGCTGACCTGGTCGGCGTAACGGTTGTAAGCGACGACGGCCGGAATGGCTGCAAACAAACCCATGGCCGTCGCAATCAGCGCTTCGGTGATGCCGGGCGCCACCATTGCGAGCGTCGCCTGCTGGACGTTACCAAGGCCGTGGAACGCGTTCATGATGCCCCACACGGTGCCGAACAGGCCGACGTACGGGCTGGTCGAACCGATGGTCGCGAGCATCGCGAGGCCCAGCTCCAAACGATCGCTCTCTTTCAACAATGCGACGCGCATGCCGCGGCGGGCGCCTTCGATCAGCTGTGCCGAAGCGATGCCGCCCTGCTGGCGCAGCCGCGAGAACTCACGAAAGCCCTGCTCGAAAATCGCTTCCATGCCCCTGGTCACGCGCCGGCTCTGGTCGATGGAACGAAACATCGCCGTCAGGTCGCCGCCCGACCAGAATGTTTCCTCGAACCGGTCGGCATCGATGCGCGCCCTGCGCAGCTCGGCGCGTTTGCGCAGCATGATGGACCACGACACCAGCGAGGCCAGCAGCAGCAGCGCCATGACGAACTGCACGACGATGCTGGCATTCAGCACCAGCTCGAGGGGATTCAGGTTCTGCGACATCATTCCGCTTCACTCCGACTGAATTCTTTGGGCATGAATTCTTTGGGCAGCGCCTTGGGCCTCAGGTTCTCGGCATCCAGGCACGCGACTCGCACTTTGCCTTCGATGAGCAATTCTTCGCCGCGATAAATCTGTTGCTGAAACGTCAGGCTGGCGCGCGTGCGCTCGGCAACCTCGCATGTCACTTGCAGCTCGTCGCCGTAGCGGGCCGGCTTGCGATAGTGCGCTTCCAGGTCGACGACCACGAACATCAGTCCGTGCTGTTCCTTGAGCGGCAGCTGCTCGACCCCGCCGGCGCGCAGCCATTCGGTCCGGGCGCGCTCCATGTATTTGAGATAGTTCGCGTAGTACACGATGCCGCCGGCATCCGTGTCTTCCCAATAAATGCGCACCGGCCACGAAAACAATGCCATCACTCCGCGAACAGCTCGCCGGTGCCCGGCCGCTCCGGCGATTTCAGGCCGAAGTGTTGATACGCCATGCGCGTAGCGACGCGCCCGCGTGCCGTGCGCATGATGAAACCTTGCTGAATCAGGTACGGCTCGATCACGTCTTCGATGGTGCCTCGTTCTTCGCCGACCGCCGCAGCCATGCTCTCCACCCCGACCGGCCCGCCGTCGAACTTCTCGATGATGGTCAGCAGCAGCTTGCGATCCATCAGATCGAACCCGAGCGGATCCACATCCAGCATGTCCAGCGCCGCCTGGGCCACTTCATCGGTAATGCGGCCGCCAGCGCGCACTTCGGCGTAATCGCGCACACGCCTCAGCAATCGATTGGCGATTCGCGGAGTTCCCCGGGAGCGCTGGGCGATGCGGCTGGCACCCCCCGCATCGGTGGGCACGCCGAGCAGCCCGGCCGAGCGAGTCACGATGCGCGTGAGCTCGGCGTGATCGTAAAACTCCAGGCGCTGCACGATACCGAAACGATCGCGCAACGGCGATGTGAGCAAGCCGGCGCGCGTGGTGGCACCGATCAATGTGAACGGCGGCAGATCCAGTTTGATGGAACGCGCGCCCGGCCCTTCGCCGATCATGATATCGAGCTGAAAGTCTTCCATCGCCGGATACAGGATCTCCTCCACCACCGGGCTCAGACGATGAATCTCATCGACGAACAGCACATCGTTGGGCTGCAGGTTGGTGAGCAGCGCCGCCAGGTCGCCGGCGCGCTCGATCACCGGCCCCGAGGTCTGGCGCAGGCTCACGCCGAGCTCGTTGGCAACGATGTTTGCGAGCGTGGTCTTGCCGAGCCCCGGCGGGCCGAAGATCAGCACGTGGTCCAGCGCTTCGCGCCGGTTGCGCGCCGCCTGGATGAATATCTCCATCTGTGTCTTGACCGCGCTCTGGCCGACGTAATCGGCCAGTTTTTTCGGCCGCACGGCGCGGTCGAAGGCGGCTTCGTCGCCTTGAGACGCAGCGGAAACGATACGGTCCTGCTCGATCATGAATGAACTGTCTGGCTCTTGATGGCGGGGCCGTTAACGGGGGTCGCTGCCGCCTGCAACGCGCGACGAATGATTTCCTCGGTGGTCTGCGCCGACGCGTCCACCGCCTTCAGCAGGCGCGTGACTTCAGCGGGCTTATACCCCAGTGCCACCAGGGCACTGAATGCCTCCGCTTGTGGACCGGCCGCAGTCTCGCCAGTTCCGGCGGCGGTGGGTAAAACCGCCTGGCCGGTGTCGCCAAATCCCTTCACCCGGTCGCGCATCTCCACCACCAGGCGCTCGGCGGTCTTGCGGCCGACGCCGGGAATGCGCACCAGCGTGTCGATGTCTTGCGCCTCGATGCACATCAGGAACGCATCGACGGTGAGCCCGGACAACAGCGCCAGCGCGAGCTTCGGGCCGACATTGGACACCTTCAGCAACTCGCGAAACAGCCGGCGCTCGCGCTCGGTGCCGAAGCCGAACAGGATGTGCGCGTCCTCGCGCACCACCAGGTGAGTAAACAAATGAATTTCCGCACCGGCCGCGGGCAAGCCGTAGAAGGTGGACATCGGCGCTTCCACCTCGTAACCGACGCCGCCGACATCGATTACCAGTTGCGGCGGTTGTTTGGCGGTCAGACGACCGCGCAGGAAGCCGATCATTGCGGCCCGCCGCTCGCGGCCACCGCCAGGTTGCGCAGCTGGCCGTTGAGATTGCGCGAGTGAGCATGGCAGAGCGCGATCGCCAGCGCATCCGCCGCGTCCGCGCCCAGCGGCCCGGAAAGATTCAACAAACTTCGCACCATCAGCTGTACTTGTTCCTTCTGCGCGCCGCCCGTGCCCACCACCGCCAGTTTCACTTCACGCGGCGCGTACTCAAAAACACGAGGACGCACGGCAAAAGTCCCACTCAACGCTGCGCCTCGCGCCTGCCCGAGCTTGAGTGCGCTGTCGGCATTGCGGTGCATGAAGATGCGCTCGATCGCGACTTCATCGGGCCGATATTCGCTGCTCAATCGATCCACGCCGGCAAAGATCTCCTGCAACCGTTCGGCGAGCGAACCGCCGCGAGTCCGGATCGAGCCGCTGACGATGTAAGTCACGCGTGCGCCGGTTTCGACCACCGCGTAGCCCGTGCACTGAGAACCTGGATCCAGCCCGAGAATGCGCACCCGCGCCGGCAGGGTTTCCGCAACCCCTTGGAACGCGGTCGATCGAGTCGGGGCGGCCGGCGCCAGTCTGGCGATGTTGAACTCAGCGAGACTTTTGGGGCGCCTCGATCTGCGCAAGGACTCCTCCGGAAGTGACCGCCTCAATTGCCGGTATGATAACGACTTTCGGGTCCCAATCCGACACGTTCCGCAGCTTGCAGCGAATGTAAATGCCATCCGTCGACGTCGCCGCCTCCGAGACCGAGCAGACCGCCAGCGCTCGTCGCCGCTGTCGCGAGCTGTTGGCGAAACTGACCGCCGTCGTCGGCGACGAAAAACAGCAGAGCGCGGCGGCGTTGGCCCGTGCTCAAGCCATCGGCGACATTCTGGCCGGGCTCACCGACGATGAGGACATTCTCGGCGGTGCCTTGTTGTTGCCGCTGCTGGAAGCCGAGGTGCTCACACCCGAACAGGCCGCCGCTTCACTCGGCGAAACGCCGAACCGGATCGCGTCCGAGCTGCAGCGCCTGGGCTCGCTGAACATCAGCATGCCGGCCTCAACGGGCCGAGGCACACCTGCCCTGTCCGCGAATCAGGCCGAAGGGCTGCGCAAGATGCTGCTCGCGATCGTCACCGATCCGCGGCTCGTGCTCGTCAAGCTCGCCGCTCAACTTCAGCAGCTGCGCGATAGCAAGGATGCGCCACAAGCCGAACGCGAGCGCCTGGCTTATGAAACACGCGAGGTGTACGCGCCACTCGCGAATCGCCTCGGCGTGTGGCAGCTGAAGTGGGAGCTGGAAGACCTGAGCTTCCGTTATCTCGATCCGGAGAATTACAAGCGCGTCGCAGGCTGGCTCGCCGCCAAGCGCGCCGATCGCGAGCGCTACATCGGCGAAGTCATCGAGCAGCTCCGCAGCGAGCTCGCGAAAGCCAACATCCACGGCGAGATCGCCGGCCGGCCGAAGCACATCTACAGCATCTGGCGCAAAATGCAGCGCAAGCATCTCGCGTTCGATCAGCTCTATGACATTCGAGCGGTGCGCGTGCTGGTCGGCAGCGTCGCCGATTGTTATGCGGTGCTCGGCATCGTGCACGGCTTGTGGCCCTACATTCCCGGCGAATTCGACGACTACATCGCGACGCCCAAGGACAATCTCTATCGCTCGCTGCACACCGCGGTGATTGGCCCGGGCAAGCTGCCGCTGGAAATTCAGATTCGCACGCAGGAGATGCATGCGCATGCCGAGCTCGGCGTGGCCGCGCACTGGCGTTACAAGGAAGGCGGCAAAGCCAATCCGGCCTACGAACAAAAGATCGTCTGGCTGCGCCAGATCCTCGAACCGGGCGAGCGTGGCGAGGAAACGGAAGGTGAGTTTCTCGACCGGGTGCGCTCGGAAATCTTTGAAGATCGCGTCTACGCGATCTCACCGCGCGGCGAAGTCGTCGATCTGCCCCGAGGCGCAACGCCGCTCGACTTCGCATATCACGTGCACACGGACCTCGGACATCGCTGCCGAGGCGCGAAGGTCAATGGCCGCATGGTGCCGTTGAATCAAACGCTCGCGAACGGCGACCAGGTGGAAATCATCACCGGCAAGCAGGCCAACCCGAGCCGTGATTGGCTGGTGCCCTCGCTCGGTTATCTCGCCTCGCCCCGCAATCGAAACAAAGTCCGCTCCTGGTTCCGCAAGCTCGACGAGCAGCAGAACCAGCAGCAGGGCAAGCAGATCCTGGAGCGCGAGTTGCAGCGGCTGGCGATTTATTCGGTGACCCTGCCGGAGCTGATCAGCGAGTTCAATTTCGACAACGCCGACCAGTTGTATCGCGCGATCGGCGAAGGCGAAATCAACGTCGCGCAGATCAGCGGCGCCATCCAGCGTCGCGCCAAACCGCAGGAGCTGCCCACTCCCATCGTGCGTCGGCCCGCGGCCGAGCCGAAAAAAGCATCGGGCATCACGATCGATGGCGTCGACGATCTGCTGTCGAACTTCGCGGGCTGCTGCAGCCCTGTTCCGCCGGAAGCGATCGGCGGCTACATCACGCTGGGTCGCGGCGTCAGCATTCATCGCGAGGATTGCGCCAACTTCAAACGTCTGGCCAAGGAAAGCCCGGAGCGCGTGATCCCGGTCGAATGGGGCACGGGCGCCGATCGTTCCTTCCCGGTCGATATCCATGTGCGCGCGTATGATCGTCGCGGGCTGCTGCGAGATATCACCGCGGTGCTCGCCGATTCCAAGATCAACATTCACGCCATGAACACGGTGACTCAAGAGTCCGAAGGCACTGCCGACATGAACTTCAAGATCACCGTGCACGATCTCGAAGAGCTGTCGCGCGTGCTGGCGCGAATCCAGGGATTGTCGAACGTCGTGAGCGCGCGTCGCAAAGCCTGAGCTGCAACATTCCATCGAATCAGTCATGAAATTGATTTCCACGACTTTGCTCGACGAGCTCGCCGCCAAGGCTGCCGCCAGCCCGAGACGCCGCGCTCATCACAACCTGCACACGTCGCCGACCGACTCGGTGCAGCGTTTCGTCATCGTTGCCTGGCGCGACACGTACGTTCGCCCGCATCGGCACTGGACTAAATCGGAGCTGGTCACGGTGATCCGCGGCCGGTTCGAGATGGTGCTGTTCGACGACGGCGGCCACATCACCGGCCGTTACATCGTCGGCGAAGGCACGCCGAATCTCGCGTACGAGCTGCCGGAAGGCACGTTACATACGCTGCTGCCGCTCACGGATGGCGCGGCGTTTCTGGAAGTGAAGGAAGGTCCGTACGATCCGGCCACCGCGGCGGAGTTCGCGCCGTGGGCGCCCGAGGAAGGCAGCGCCGGTATTGCGCACTTTCAGAGCTGGGTGAGCAAAGCGCCCGTCGGCTCTCGCGTGCCGGGATTAGGTTCCTAACCCGCCGCCGACGCGAGCGCCGCTTCGAAGGCGTTCGCACCTTGCTCACGAAGGCCGGCGATTTCGCTGTCGGTCCATTCTCTGACGATGCGGCCATCGATGAGCAGCGCTGCCTTGTCGGCGTAATGCTCGACGATGTCGAGCGAATGTGTGGCCAGCAGCACGCAGCCCCGCCCCGCGACCAATCGCCGCTGCAAGTAATGTTTCACCACCAACGCGCTCGCCGGGTCGAGGCCGTTGAACGCCTCGTCGAGCACGATCACGGACGGCTCGCCCAGCAGCGCCAGCAACACACAAAGTTTCTGGCGCGTGCCGAGCGAATACGTGTCGACAAACTGATTCAGGTATCGATCGAACCGCAGTTCGGTCGCGAGCTCGAGCACGTCCGCATCGAGCTCGCTCAATCCTTTGGCGTGCGCGAATGTTTCCAGGCACTGCGCGCCGGTGAGCAAGTCAGGCAATTGTTCCGGGGCGCAGGCAAAACCGAGCCGACGCTTGGCTTCGATCGGGTCTGCAACGACTGAGCGGCCGGCGATCTGCACGTCACCTTGCGTCGGCGTGACTGCGCCGCCGATACAGCGCACCAGCGTGCTCTTGCCGACGCCGTTCGGACCAAGCAAACAAAACCACTCCCCCGTCCCGATCTGCAAGCTCACGCCGCGCAGGATTTCCTGCTTGCCGTATCTCGCGTGCACCTGACGAATGTCCAGCAAGATCGTGCTCATGCTCGCTCCGCAGATCGAAGTTGCAACACGGCCAGGACTGCACCCCATGCCACGACGCACAGAGCCATTTTGACCAGCGGCGAGCGCCCGCGATAACTGTCGACGAGCGCACAGCCGGACACGGAAATCACCAGCCCCAGCCACAGCGCCACGATTTGCAGCGTCGGCAGGAGCGGCGCACCCAGCAACAACATGAATCCCGCCGCCAGCGATGTTCCGATCACCTGGTGAAGCAAAGCTCGCCGGCACAAGATCCAAACAAACTCACTCAGCGCCATCGGCGTGGAACGCAGCCACGTGCTCGCCGACTTGCCGACGCTGATCACAGCGGAGAACAACGCGGCGAGATAGCTGCCGAGAAAATACAGCGCCACGACGGACAAACCGAGAACAGCCGACGAACCGCCCTGCACGGCGAACAGTGCGACGATGAGCACGTAGCGCGAGTTCTCCGGCCGGCTCCATGCACGCACTTGTGCGATCGGCCAACCGGACAACGCCTGCGATCCCCTGCTCTGCTTCCCTCGAACGTAGTTGGATGCAGGCGTTCGCGTCGTGGGATGATCGCCGCTTGTTCTCCAGCCGACGACTGCGCCGAGCAGCAATCCGGCTGCAATCGCCGCCGTCACCTTCACGCCTCCCGCAATCAGAATCAGCGATGCAACCAGCAGGAACTGCAGGACGATGGGCAACAGCGTGCGAATCGCCTGTGAGGCTCGCACACTCGCCTGCGGAATCGGCGCGGCGATCAGCCAGGATTGCAAATGAAGCTCATGAATTCTTCGTCGGCGACGCGCCACTGAACTCGCCGCATACACAGCAGTTACAACTGCCGTCAGGACCCAATAGGCCGCCAATAGATCGACCGCCGCGACAAATCGATTCCACAGGAGCGTGGACAAGAGCACCGTCAAAGCAACAGCGGCCGCGGCCCAAAGCATTGCTTCGGAGCGCCGCCGCTGCAGCGTATTCGCCAGCCGCAGCCATTCGACCAACAACACGACATGCCGTCGCAGCGGCGCCGGAGTCCACGACGGCAGCGACTTCCAGCTCATGCGGCCGTCGTCGCAGCGGACTTCCTCAAACGAATCGCCCGTACCGCATACAGCGCCACGATCAACGCGATCACGCCCGCGAGCCATACGAACTGGATCATCGTGACGGTTTCGTAGAACAGCCACGCAATCGATAAACAGGTCGCGATCGGCACCACAGCGCCACCCGGCGCGAGGAACGGCTCGCCGTCGGTGCGAACGTCCCGTTTGCGCAAAACATAGGCCGCGATGGCGCACAGGAAATAGAGCGTCAGCGCCGCGAGATTCGCAAACACCGTCAATGTTTCATACGTGCCGGACAGGGCGATGGTGGCGATGATGAGGCCGTAGACCAGAATCGCCACGTGCGGCGTATGAAAGCGCGGATGTACCGACGAGAAAATCTTCGGCAGGAATCCATCGCGGCTGAACGCGAACAAGCCGCGCGGCTCGGACAAAACATTCGCGCTCAGGTAACCGAACATGGAAATGACCGCACCGACGACGAGAACGGTCCGAGCAGTAGAACCGGCGACCGACCCCGCAGCGGACGCAAGCGGCGTCGTATCGTCCTTGCCCAAGTCCGTGCCCATGATGCCGAGCGCGACGAATTGGATCGCGAGATATAACAACGTAGCTGCGCCCAGCGCGAGAAACGCGGCGCGCGGCACGGTCTTGGAGGGATTCTTCACTTCGCCGCTGGGAATCAGCGAGCCTTCGATGCCGGAGAACGCGAAGATCACGACACCGGCGGTGCCGAGCACCAGGCTCATATCCGGCACGTGATCCCACGCCAGATTGGACGGCTCGATATAAAACACGCCGATGGCAACGAACGCGAGCAGCGGCAACAGCTTTGCGATCGTCACCAGCTCGATCACTCGCGCGCCGGTTTTGACGCCGCGGTAGTTGATGGAGACCAGCACGCTGACCAGCAGCAGGATCAGCACGGGCGTCACCCATCCCGGTGCGCCGGGCGCAAGCTTCAGGAGGGAACGAGTCACGATGCCGACCACGGCGCCGGCGGCGGACGATCCGGTGGCCAGCACCAGGCAGCCCGCGACGAAGCCGACGAAAGGTCCCAACGCTCTTTCTACGTACGCGTAAGGTCCGCCCGTCGCTGAGACGCGGCTGCCCGCTTCAGCGAAACACAGCACGACCAGGCCGATGATGATGGCGCATGCGACGTATGCGAGCGGCGCCGCTGTGCCCAGCTTGGCGACCGCCAGCGCCGGCAGCACGAAAATGCCGCTGCCGACGGTGTAGTTGAATATCGTGGCCGCGAGTTGTCGGGTGCCGAGCTCGCGGGACAACAATGCGTCCGGGTTGTTGGTGTTATGCATGGGGCCGAGGATAGCCCATGCCACGGCGTCAGGGCATAACAGCCGGGTTCCAAAAAGCAAACGGCCCGGTAGCAATCACCGGGCCGTTGCATCGAACCGATCCGCGGAATCAGCGATTCGGAAAATCAATCGCGATCTTGTCCGCGTTCAGCGCCGCCTCGTGCACAGCCTCGGACAGCGTCGGGTGCGCGTGGATGGTGCGCTGGAGATCTTCGGTGCTCGCCGAATATTCCATCGCCAGCACCGCCTCGGCGATCAGCTCGCCAGCCATCGGGCCGATGATGTGCACGCCCAGGATCTCATCGTCATCCTGCGCGGCCACGATCTTCGCAAAGCCGGCGGTCGCTTCCATCGCTCGGGCGCGGCCGCTGGCGAGGAACGGGAACGAGCCGACCTTGTACGCACGGCCGCTCTTCTTGACCTCTTCCTCGGTCTGGCCGACCCAGGCGATTTCCGGCGCGGTGTAGATCACCGAAGGAATGGTCTTGTAATTCACTTCGGACACTTTGCCGGCGATCAGGTCCGCAACCATCACGCCCTCTTCCTTGCCCTTGTGCGCGAGCATCGGGCCGCGCACGAGATCGCCGACCGCCCAAACATTCGGCGCGCCGGTTTTGCAATCGTGATCGACTTTGACGAAGCCGCGCTCGTCCAGCTGCACGCCGGTGCCTTCGCCGAGCAGATCCTTGGAATAAGGACGGCGGCCGATGGCCACGACGACCTTGTCCACTTCGACCGTCTGCTCGCCCTTGGCGTCGGTGTATTTCAACTTCACGCCGCTTGCCGACTTGTCGGCACCGCTGACCTTCGCACCCAGGCGGATGTCCAGCCCGAGCTTCTTGAAGTGCTTGAGAGCTTCCTTCGAGACCGCGCCGTCCGCCATCGGCAGGAATGTATCGAGCGCTTCGAGCACGACGACTTCCGAGCCCAGGCGGCGCCACACGCTGCCGAGTTCGAGGCCGATCACGCCGGCGCCGATCACGCCCAGGCGCTTCGGCACGGCGTCGAATTCCAGCGCGCCCCACGAGTCGACGACCTGCTTGCCATCGAACGGCAGGCTCTTCAGCTCCGTCGGCGCCGAGCCGGACGCGAGGATCACGTGCTTCGCGGTCAGCTCTTCTTTCTTGCCGTCCTTGTTCGTGTACTCGACACGATTGCCGCTGAGCAGCTTGCCGTGACCTTGCAGGCCCGTCACACCAGCGGCTTTGAACAGCGCGCTGATGCCCTGCGTGGATGCTTTGACGATGCCGGCGCGACGCTTCTGCATCGTGGCCACATCGACGCTGACTTCGCCGACCTTGATGCCGTGAGCAGCGAACTCGTGCTGAGCACGATGCACGAGCTCGGAAGATTCCAGCATCGCCTTGGACGGAATGCAGCCCGCATTCAAGCAGGTGCCGCCGAAGGCATAGGAACCGTCCTTGTTCTGCCACTCGTCGATGCACGCGACCTTGAGCTTGTTCTGGCCGGCGCGAATCGCAGCCGGATAACCGGCGGGACCGCCGCCGATGACGATGACGTCGTACTGGGACATGAGGTCTCGCTTCTTATTAAAGTTGCAGCAGCAGGCGCGCGGGATCTTCCAGCGCTTCCTTGATCGCGACCAGGAACTGCACCGACTCGCGGCCATCGACGATGCGATGGTCGTAGGTCAGCGCCAGGTACATCATCGGGCGAATCTTGATTTCGCCGTCGACGACCATCGGGCGCTCCTGGATCTTGTGCATGCCGAGGATCGCGACCTGCGGCGGGTTCAGGATCGGGGTCGACATCAGCGAGCCGAACACGCCACCGTTGGTGATCGTGAACGTGCCGCCGGTGAGCTCTTCCAGCGAAATCGAGCCGTCGCGAGCCTTCTTCGCATAGTCGCCAACGCCCTGCTCCAGCTCCGCGAAGCTGAGCGATTCGGCGTTGCGAATGACCGGCACCATCAGGCCGCGCTCGGTGGAGACGGCGACGCCGATGTCATAGAACTCGTGATACACGATGTCGTTGCCGTCGATGGACGCGTTCACCGCCGGGAACTTGCGCAGCGCTTCGATCGACGCCTTGATGAAGAACGAGCTGAAGCCGAGCTTCACGCCGTGGGTCTTCTCGAACTTGTCTTTGTAACGCGCGCGGATCTCGTTCACCGCCGTCAGGTCGACTTCGTTGAACGTCGTCAGCATCGCAGCCGTCGACTGCGCCTGAATCAAACGTTCGGCGATGCGAGCACGCAGACGAGTCATCGGCACGCGCTGTTCGTTACGCGAACCGACCGCGGCCGGCAGCTTGACCGCCGGAGCCTGCTTCGCGGCCGGAGCCGGAGCAGCCTGTTGTTTGCTGCCGCCGGACATATGCTGAATCACATCGCCCTTGCTGACGCGACCGTCACGGCCGCTGCCGGGGATCTGCGAGGCATCGAGCTTGTGCTCTTCGACCATGCGCTTGGCGGCCGGCGCGAGTTTGCCGCCAGTCGCAGCAGCAGCCTTCGATTCCGAAGCAGCAGCGGCCGGCGCTTCCGTCTTCGCAGCAGGAGCCGCGGCAGCAACCGCACCTTCACCCGCTTCGAGAATCGCCAGCACCTGGCCGCTGGTCACGGTCGCGCCGTTCTCGACCTTGAGTTCTTTGATCACACCCGCCGACGGCGCCGGCACTTCCAGCACGACCTTGTCGGTTTCGAGATCGACCAGGTTCTCATCGCGGCTCACCGCTTCGCCGGGCTTCTTGTGCCAGGACACCAGCGTCGCGTCGGAAACAGACTCGGGCAGTTGCGGAACTTTGATTTCGATTGACATCACTTGATCCTGTTATTGACCCGCTGTCACTTGCTCGCAGCTTTGAGCCGCGTGGTGTGCCGCAGGGATTCTTCGGTGCTGGTGGAACGCAGCGCGGCGTCGACCAGCGCCTGCTGTTGTTCCTGGTGCATTTGCGCGAGGCCCGTGGCCGGAGCGGCCGCCGGAGCGCGGCCTGCGTACAGCAGCTGGTGATCCTTCGACAGCGACTCCTGCAGGCGATGGCGAATCTGGTACCAGGCGCCCTGATTCTGCGGCTCTTCCTGGCACCAGACGATTTCTTTCGCGTTGGAGTACTTCTTGATGATGGACGCGTACTCTTCCGCCGGGAACGGATACAACTGCTCCACGCGCACGATCGCGATGTTGTGAAGAGCGTCGCCACGGCGCGAGTCGAGCAAGTCGAAATAAACTTTGCCCGACGCGAACACCACGCGCGTCACCTTCGACGCCTGGATGTCGTCGATCTCGTCGATGACGGTGCGGAACGAACCCTGCGTCAGATCGTCGAGCTGCGACACCGACAGCTTGTGACGCAGCAGGCTCTTCGGCGACATGATGATCAGCGGCTTGCGGAAGCTCTGTTTCATCTGCCGACGCAGCATGTGGAACATCTGCGCCGGCGTCGACGGCACGCACACCTGCATGTTCTGCTCGGCGCACAACTGCAGGAAACGCTCCAGGCGCGCGGAGGAATGTTCCGGGCCCTGGCCTTCATAGCCATGCGGCAGCATCAACGTGACGCCGCACAGGCGGCCCCACTTGGATTCGCCGGAGCTGATGAACTGATCGATGATCACCTGGGCGCCGTTGGCGAAGTCGCCGAACTGCGCTTCCCAGATGTTCAAACAATTCGGCTCGGTTATATTCCCGCACCACATGCTCGTTACGCAGCGCAAAGGCGTAGTCGGTGATGCC
>CAMLEO010000179.1 GCA_946478975.1 uncultured Steroidobacter sp. | reverse complement strand
AGCGTGGACTTGCCGTGATCGATGTGCGCGATAATGGAAAAGTTGCGGATCAGCTTCATCAGAAGGCTTGAGTCAAAAGACTTGAGTGAGTACGGCCAGTTAGACGCAGACCCCCGATGGCCGGCGGCGGCGGATTATAGCGGGGTATGGAGCCGCACGCGCTCGCGATCGAGGCGGTAATCACAAACGAACTCGCCGTCGGCCAGCAGCACCGGGATGCGGTGACCGTATTTACGAGCCAGTTCGGGGTCCTGGTCGACGTCGACGACGCGGACCTGGTCGGCCGCGGCGGGACTCAGCACCTCGGCCAATTCGGCCAGAAAATGCTCGCACAGGCTGCATTCCGGCCTGCTGAGAACGGTCCACTGGACCATGAGCGTTAGCGGGGCGGCGGCTGCGGGGTGGCGGTCGAAGGCTGCGACGCCGGCGGCGCCGGTTGAGCCTGGGCCGCAGCGGCCGGCGCTGGCGCCGGTTCGGCCTTGCCATCTTCCTTGGTGACGCTGGCCGCAATGGCCTCGACCGTCACTGGCGGCACTTCACCTACAGCGGTGACTTGATGGCCATCGAGCGCCCGGGAGAACGCGAACGCGGCGCCGACCTGAGCCAGGCCATGCATGGGCTGCGAGCGCGGATCGGCCGGCTCGATGAACACCGATACGGACGCGAGCCCATCCGAATACACCAGGTGCTGGACCGGCACGCTGGAGCCGGCAATGAATTGCACGCGCCACGCGGTCAGACGGAAGCCAGCGGGCAGGCGAATCGCGCCCCACCCTGCCGGCGTGTTCGCCAGCTGCGGCTGCTGCGCGTCGTGCTTCACCCAGCGGAAACCTTCGCCAGTGACTGACGGCTTCAGGCTGTCGGCCGGAATGCGGTCACGAAAATTCAGCTCGGCGAACAGGATCTGCTCGATGACCTTGCCTTCCTGATCGCACAGCTGGGACTTCAGCGGCATCGCCGTCTCATCGTCCAGCCACAGCTTGTAGCCATAGCGGAACTGATCGCGCGGCTGAACCATGATCACTTGAGTGCGGCGGCCGAGCGCTTTGGTGAACGGCCCGCGCTCGATGCTGTAGTGAGCTTCGAGCGTTTCGTTGTAACTGGGGACGGCCGGCAGGGGCGCGTTGGCATCGGTGCGCTTTTCGACGATCACCGTGCGGCGGTCGGGAAGATAGGAAATAACTTCAGCCTGGTTGCGAATGATCTCTCGGCCGCTGCCGTCGAGGGACACCAGGCGCTCGGTCACCTTGCCTTTGTCGACGCGGTGAAAAATCCGCATCGCTTCCGAGCGGGAATCGCGCAGATAGAAAAAGCGACCTTCGTAATTGCGCGTCGCCAGCGCTTCGGACATCCGCTCCAGCCATTGCCGCGCTTCGCGGTCACCGGCATGAGCAGTAGACACTGCCGCGAGCGCCGCGGCGAACAGAGTGAGCGGTCTGAGAACAGCTTTGCGCAGAGAAGCCATCAACGTACCGGAGCGCCGTCATCGCTGGTCGTAACCTGGACCGGCGCATCCTGTTCGTCGGCGGCGCCGTCCGTCCCCTCGACTTCCTCGTCATCCGCCAGCACACCGCTCAACACTGAACGACGGCCCAGCGGCGAGGAATATTCACTGTGCGCGACCACGTAGTTGGTCAAACGCGTGGCCGGAATGAAAGCGGAATTCGAAGTCGACGTCGGCACCACGTAGCTGGTCGGGTCCGTATCGGTCGTGACATTGGCGTCCGTCGCGGTGACGGTGGGCTGGTTGGCGGCGACCAGCGGCGTTTCGGCCGTCGTCAGCTGCGGCTGACCGACTGGCTGCATGGTGAACACAGCAACGGCCGCGACACCGGCGGCGATCGCCATTCCGACTGCCGGGCGCGCGAAGCGAACCAGAGCGGGACGAGGCGCGGGAGAAATCTTTTGCGCAACGGCCGCACGGCGCGGCTCGGTCACAGTTTGTGGACGTTGGGGAACCGGCGTGGCGACCGGCGCCTGCACTGGCGCTTCATGAGCCACCGCGGCCATCACTTTGCTGGCGAAATCGCGGGACGCCACCGCCGGCCGTTCAGCTCGCATTGCCTCGCCGATCAGCGAGTAGCGGCCGATCGCGGCACGCAGCTCAGCTTCCTTGCCCACCCGCTTCAATAGCAGGTCGAGCTCTGCCGCCGGCAACTCGCCGTCCAGGCAGGCAGAAAGCTGTTCGTTCAGGGCATCCTTCATGCGTTCACTCATGCGTGTAGCGGCTGCGTTACGACGAGGCTGACCACCGCCGCGAACATTGCCAGCAATCCTCAGTCCACTCAATCCAACTGTTCAATCTGCTGGATTTAATCCAGCAGGGGCTTCAGCTTCTTGTCGATCGCCTCGCGCGCGCGAAAGATGCGCGAGCGAACCGTACCGACCGGACAATCCATCGCCTCTGCAATCTCCTCGTACGACAACCCTTCCAACTCGCGCAGCACGATGGCGGTGCGCAGGTCTTCGGGCAGTTGCTCCATCGCCTCTTCGACGACAGAACGAATCTCATCGGTCAGCAATACTCCCTCCGGAGTATCCGCTTCCTTCAACTTGGCCTGCCGCTCGTACTGGTCCGGGTCCTGCAGATCCAGGTCGAAGTCCACCGGCCGGCGCCGCTGCGACACCAGCGCGTTCTTGGCCGTGTTGATCGCGATCCGATACAGCCACGTATAGAACGCACTATCGCCGCGAAACGAAGCCAGCGCCCGGTAGGCTTTCAGGAAAGCCTCCTGGGCAACGTCCTCCGCCTCGGTGGGATCGTTCACAAAGCGTCCGACCAGCTTCAGCACGCGGTGCTGATACTTCAGCACCAGCAGGTTGAAAGCCGACTGATCGCCGGCCTGTACCCGGCGCACCAGTTCCTGATCGGTATCGTCCGGTGTGGTCGTCAAGCGGGCGCTCCCTGCCTGACGATGCCACCGCTGACCAGGACTGCTGTCATAGACTGGCGCCGCGCGGGAAAGTTCGCCGCGACATAACCTCTACTGAACGTGAGCTGAGCGAAGCTGAGACGGAGGTCAAAAAACATCGCGCACCGGCAGCTCAGCGGCGGTTTGCGGGCAGGCATCCAGGCGCAGCCGGACACTCAGGCGCCGCAAATCGGCGGTGGGAAGATCGCCATGAACCAATAGCATCGAAGGTTGCGGCCGCCATGCAGATCCTGCATTCCAGCGCAGCCACAGCCATCGAGCGCCAACGCGCGAATCGGCGCGCAGCTCGGCGATAACATCTGTGTGACGTGCGTCACGAAGCTGCCAGCGCCCGTCGGGCAGCCGAGCAATCCGCGCTAATCGATGCGCGCCGCCCAACCAGCCGTGCAGCCACAGGCCCGCGATGACGATGGTCGTCACGAGCATGAAAGCAGCGGCTGATAGCAAAGAGAACGACGGCAATAACAGCATCCCTGCTCCCGCCAGACCCAACAACGCCAGCACGCCGAGCACGCGCTCAGCGCGACGCGCTCGAACATCGAGAATCAATGTTCGGGTCAAGATTGCGGAGCTTGGCAATGACATGCGCCCATTCCGGATCAGCCGGCACCTCGCGTTGCACTACATAGGCGAACAGCTGCGGGTCTGGCGCTTCGAGCAATGCTGCGAAGGCCTGTTGTTCGGCAGCCGGGGCGGAAGGATACCGTTCCTGGAGATACCGTTCGAGCAGCACGTCCAATTCGCGCATGCCCCGTCGGCAACGCCACTTCAACTGCCCGACCGAGGGCGCCATCGTTAATGCCGCCGCTCGGCGATCTTTTTCTTGATCTCGGCAATGGCTTTGGCCGGGTTCAAGTCCTTCGGGCACGCCTCGGTGCAATTCATGATCGTGTGGCAGCGATACAGGCGGAACGGATCTTCCAGCGCATCCAGGCGCTCGCCGGTCGCTTCATCGCGCGTGTCGACGATCCAGCGATAAGCGGCAAGCAACGCCGCCGGCCCCAGATAACGATCGCCGTTCCACCAGTAGCTCGGGCACGAGGTCGAACAGCACGCGCACAGAATGCACGCCGCCGGACGATCGATCTTCTCCTGATCTTCCTTCGACTGCAGGCGCTCGCGATCCGGCGGCGCCGGCGTGCGCGTTTGCAGCCACGGCTTTACCGAAGCGTACTGCGCGTAGAAATTGGTGAGATCCGGCACCAGGTCTTTGATGACCGGCATGTGCGGCAGCGGGTAGATCTTCACCGTACCTTTCACATCTTCGGTGGCACGCGTGCAGGCAAGCGTGTTGACGCCGTCGATGTTCATCGCGCACGAACCGCAGATGCCTTCGCGGCACGAGCGACGGAACGTCAGCGTCGGGTCGATCTCATTTTTGATCTTGATCAGCGCGTCCAGCACCATCGGCCCGCAGCTCGCCATGTCGAGATCGTAGGTGTCGACGCGCGGGTTCTGCCCCGACTCCGGATCGAAGCGATAGATCTTGAACGTGCGCACGTTCTTGGCGCCGGCCGGCGCCGGGAAGTGCTTGCCGGCGACGATCTTCGAATTCGCGGGTAGACGGAACTGCGCCATATCAATACACCCTTGCCTTCGGCGGTACGGGTTCGACGTCGTTGGTCAATGTATTCAAGTGCACCGGGCGATAGTCCAGGTTCACTGCGCCCTTGGCATCCACCCACGAGAGGGTGTGTTTCATCCAGTTCACGTCGTCCCGGTCCGGGAAGTCCTCGCGGGCATGCGCGCCCCGGCTTTCCTGACGGTTGACCGCCGAGTTGATGGTCGCGACCGCCTGGCCGAGCAGATTCTCCAGCTCCAGCGTTTCGATCAGGTCGGTGTTCCACACCATGGTGCGGTCGCTGACGTTCACATCGGCGAACGAATTGAATACTTGAGCCAGCTTCTGCCGGCCCTCCTGCAACGATTCGCCGGTGCGGAACACGGCGGCGTGATTCTGCATCACGCGCTGCATGTTCAAGCGAATCTCGGCGGTCTTCAGCGAGCCGTTCGCGTTACGCAGCTTGTCGATGCGGCTGACCGCGAAATCGCCCGCGTCTTTCGGCAACGGCCGATGTTTGACATTGGGTTTGACGATCTCGGCACAGTGACGCGCGGCTTCTCTGCCGAACACCACCAGGTCGAGCAGCGAGTTCGAGCCGAGGCGGTTCGCGCCGTGCACGGACACGCACGCCGCTTCGCCGACCGCCATCAAGCCCGGCACCACCGTGTCGGGGCTGCCGTTCTTCAATGTCACGACTTCGCCGTGATAGTTCGCAGGGATGCCGCCCATGTTGTAGTGAACGGTCGGCAGCACCGGAATGGGTTGCTTGGTCACGTCCACGCCCGCAAAAATCTTTGCGGTTTCGGCGATGCCCGGCAGACGCTCGTGAATCACTTCCGCGCCCAGGTGCTCCAGGTGCAGATGGATGTGATCTTTGTGAGGCCCGACGCCGCGGCCTTCGCGAATCTCGATGGTCATCGCGCGGCTCACGACGTCGCGCGAAGCGAGATCCTTGGCGTTCGGCGCGTAGCGTTCCATGAAACGTTCGCCGGCGGAGTTGCGCAGAATGCCGCCTTCGCCGCGCACGCCTTCGGTGATCAGACAGCCGGCACCGTAAATGCCGGTCGGATGGAACTGCACGAATTCCATGTCCTGCATCGGCAGGCCCGCGCGCAGCACCATGCCGCCGCCGTCGCCGGTGCAGGTATGCGCTGACGTACACGAGAAGTAGGCGCGACCATAACCGCCCGTCGCGAGAATCGTTTGATGACCGAGGAAACGATGCACGGTGCCGTCCGCCATATTGATGGCGACCACGCCGCGGCACTCGCCGTTTTCCATGATCAGGTCGACGGCGAAATATTCGATGAAGAACTGCGCTTCATGGCGCAACGCCTGTTGATACAACGTATGCAACATGGCGTGACCGGTGCGGTCCGCGGCGGCACAAGTGCGCTGCGCGGTGCCCTTGCCGAAATGTGTGGTCATGCCGCCGAACGGACGCTGATAAATGCGGCCGTCGTCGGTGCGCGAGAACGGCACGCCGTAATGTTCGAGCTCGATGACGGCGCCGGGCGCCTCTTTGCACATGAACTCGATCGCGTCCTGGTCGCCCAGCCAGTCCGACCCTTTCACGGTGTCGTACATATGCCAGCGCCAGTCGTCCTCACCCATGTTGCCGAGCGCGGCGCTGATGCCGCCTTGCGCGGCGACCGTGTGGCTGCGAGTCGGAAATACCTTGGTGATACAGGCCGTCGACAGACCGGAATGCGCGAGGCCGAACGTCGCACGCAAGCCGGCGCCGCCCGCGCCGACTACGACCACGTCGTAGTAATGATCGATGAATTGATAAGCGCTCATGCGACGCTCCCCAAGGCGATGCGCAGCACGGCGAAGATGCCCAGAGCCGCCAGCAGGTAATGAAGGAAATTCAACAGCAGCAAGGTCACGATCTTGGTGCCGTGATGGCTCACGTAATCCTCGACCACCACCTGCACGCCGAGCATGGAGTGATAAACCATCGTGCCGATCAGCAGCGACAACAGCACTGCATTCACCGGCGAACCGATCCAGGCGGTGACGGCCGCGTAGCTCACATCGGGCATGCGGACCAGCGAGAACACGAACCACAGTCCCAGCAGCACCAGGGCCACCGAGGTCACGCGCTGAGTCCACCAGTGACCCACGCCCTCCCCGGCCGAGCCGAGGCCCAAGACTCGCCCGACCGGGCTGCGCAGACTCATGCCGCACCTCCGCGCGCGAGCAGGAACCAAAGGAAGGCAGTGAGCACGATGGCGCCGAGGAAGACGAGCCAGCCGCTGGCGCGCGCCTGTTTCTTTTCGAAGCCATGACCGGAATCCCACACCAGGTGCCGGACGCCGTTCAGCAGGTGATAGAAGAACGCGAACGAGAACCCGACCAGCGCGATGCGCGTCAGCGGGTGGGCGAACACTTCCTGAGCGGAAGCGTAGGCACTGGCGCCGCTGGCGGCGGCGACCAGCCAGTAAACAAACAACAACAACCCGACGGAGAGTGCGCAACCGGTGGCGCGATGAAGAATGGACAGCGTGTTGGTGTACTGCCACCGGTACATCATGAACGGCGACAGCGGCCGCTGGTGCTTCGGGTTGCTCATGCTCTCTCTATTCCGGAATGACGAGATGGCGCGTTCAAAAATCGATGCAACGTCCGGCCTTTTCCCAATCGCCGAAGCGCGTCGGCTCCGGTCCGTCGCGGCCGCCGATTTCTTTCGGCTGCGCCCCGCTCGCCTGGCTTGCCGACGGGGAACCGTCTGCCGCCGCATCGGTCATGTTATCTGCAGATTCGGCGCCGGAATTTGTATCTGACCCCGGCTCCGACGATGATGGCGGGCGACTGCTCGACATGGGCGCTAAGTGTGCCAGAGCCCCATCGGGGCGGGAACGGTGCGCGATTCGTTTGTGACGAGGCTTGATTTCGGATTCCACGAATCGATGATGACTTCCACCATGGCTGCTGCGACGCCCGTCCCCTTCACTCGCCTGGCGCAACTGGGCGTCATTATGGTGACGGGGCCGCAGGCGCGCGAATATTTACAAGGCCAGGTCACGGCCGACCTGGATCGCTTCAACTCGCATCGAGTACAACTTGCCTGCTGCAATTCGGCCCAGGGCCGCGTGCAGGCGGTGTTTTGGATGCTGGAACGAGCCGATGGCATCGCGCTGGTGCTGCCGGCAGCGATGCTCGAACGCACCGTGGCCCGACTGCGTAAATATGTATTGCGGGCCAAAGTCAAAATCGAAGCGGCCGCGCACCTGCAGGTCGGACTGCTGGCCGGCGAGGTCGCTTCGCCGACGCCACTCTTACAGCGTGACATCGAGGGCGTCAGTCATTTCACCCTGCCCGGCCTGAACCAGACGATGGTCGTGGGTACATTCGATTCTTCGAACGACGCGGCCCGCGAGCACGAATGGAAGCTTGCCCATCTGCGCGCCGGCCTGCCGCAGGTCTACCCGGAAACGCATGAAGCGTTCGTCGCTCAGATGCTGAACATCGACCTGCTCGGCGGCATCAGCTTCGAGAAAGGTTGTTACACCGGCCAGGAAATCATCGCCCGGGCGCACTTCCGCGGCGCTGTGAAACGCCGGATGTTTCTATTCCAGACCGACGGCGCCCCGCCCGCCCCCGGCACCCGGGTGCTGGCGGGCGATCAACACGCGGGGGATGTCGTGGACTCCGCCGATTCCCTGGTCTTGGCGGTCATCAGCCTCGCGCAGCTCAAGAACGAGCTGCGCATCGACGGCACCAACGCAAGCCTCACTCGCGTGGACCTGCCCTACACCGTCGTCGAAGATTAGGTTTCGGGCCGCATATACGGGAACAACAGCACGTCGCGGATCGACGGTGAGTTGGTGAACAACATCACCAGGCGATCGATGCCGATACCCAAGCCCGCGGTCGGCGGCAAACCGTATTCGAGCGCGCGGATGTAATCCGCATCGTATTGCATGGCTTCTTCATCGCCAGCCGTCTTGCGAGCCAGCTGATCGCGGAAGCGCTGCGCCTGGTCCTCAGGATCGTTCAACTCCGAGAAGCCGTTGGCGAGCTCGCGACCGCCGACGAAGAACTCGAACCGATCGGTGATGAACGGATCCACGTCGTTGCGGCGGGCGAGCGGCGACACTTCCGCCGGATAGGAATAAACAAACGTTGGCTGCGCCAGCCGATGCTCGGCGGTCTTTTCGAAGATTTCGATCTGCAGCTTGCCAGCGCCATCGCCGGAGCCGTATGCGACACCGAGGCGATCGCAATGGCTGCGCAAATATTCGATGTCCCGCAGCCTGGCCCGTTCGATGCCGGGATTGAAGTGCACGATCAGATCTTCCACTGTCACGCGGCGGAACGGTTGTGAGAAATCGAACACCTCGCCCTGATACTCGATGCGTCGCGAGCCGAGCACCGTGTCGCACAGGCCCTGGCACAGACGCTCCAGCATGTTCATGAGATCGGTGTAGTCGGCGTACGCCTGGTACAACTCCAGCATCGTGAACTCGGGGTTGTGACGCGTCGACACGCCTTCATTGCGGAAGTTGCGGTTGATCTCGTACACGCGCTCGAAGCCGCCCACGACCAAGCGCTTCAGATACAGCTCCGGCGCGATGCGCAGATACAAATCCATGTCGAGCTGGTTGTGATGAGTGACGAACGGCCGTGCGACCGCGCCGCCGGCAATCGCCTGCATCATCGGCGTCTCGACTTCGAGGAAGTCCATCGCGTCCATGAAATCGCGCAGGTACTTCACAATGCGCGTGCGCGTACGAAACACCTGCCGGCTTTCCGGGCTGACGATCAGATCGACGTAGCGCTGGCGATAACGAATTTCCTGGTCCGACAGGCCGTGCCACTTGTCCGGCAGCGGCCGCAGCGACTTCGTCAGCAGGCGCAGCTTGTCCACGCGCACCGACAACTCGCCGGTCTTGGTTTTGAACAGCGTGCCCTCGCCGCCGAGGATGTCGCCGACGTCCCAGCTCTTGAACTCGTCGTACACCGCGCCGACCGACGCGCTCTGCACGAACAGCTGGATCTCGCCGCTGCGATCGGCGATTTTCGCGAAGCTGGCTTTGCCCATGACGCGCTTGGCGATCATGCGGCCGCCGACCTTCACCGCAATCGTGTGCTGATCGAACCATTCCGGCGGGCGGTCGCCATACGCCGTCAGCAGCTGATCGGCGAGCGCGTCACGACGAAAATCGTTTGGAAACGCGATGCCGCCCCGCAGTTTGTCGAGCTTGGCGCGGCGCTCGGCAATCAGCTTGTTTTCCTCGATCGATGCTTCGATCGGCTTAGACGTGCTCGGCTGCGCAGTTTGGGTCGGATCGCTCATGTGACTCACAGGCCCTGCTTCAGGCTCGCTTCCAGGAATTGATCGAGATCGCCGTCCAGCACCTTGTCGGTGGCGCCGACCTCGACGTTGGTGCGCAGATCCTTGATGCGCGATTGATCCAGCACGTAGGAGCGGATCTGGTTGCCCCAGCTCACGTCCGACTTGGAGTCTTCGAGCACTTTGGCGGCGGCGTTGCGCTTGTTGACTTCCAGCTCGTACAGCTTCGCCTTCAGCATCTTCATCGCCTTGTCGCGATTCTTGTGCTGGCTGCGCTCGGCCTGGCACGCGACCACGATGCCGGTCGGCATGTGAGTGATGCGCACCGCGGACTCGGTTTTGTTGACGTGCTGGCCGCCGGCGCCGCTGGAACGATACACGTCGGTTTTCAGGTCGGCCGGATTGATGTCGATCTGGATGTCTTCATCGACTTCGGGCGACACGAAGACGGACGCAAACGAGGTGTGGCGCCGGGCGTTCGAATCGAACGGCGACTTGCGCACCAGGCGATGCACGCCGGTTTCGGTGCGCAGCCAGCCGTACGCGTACTCGCCGCTGAAGTTGATCGTGCAGCTCTTGATGCCCGCGACTTCGCCGTCGTTGACGTCGACCACTTCGGTCGAGAAGCCGTGCTGATCGCCCCAGCGCAGATACATACGCATCAGCATCTGCGCCCAATCCTGCGCCTCGGTGCCGCCGGCACCGGCCTGGATGTCCAGGAAGCAGCTGTGCGGATCCATCTCGCCGGGGAACATGCGCTGGAATTCCAGCTTCTTCACGTACGCATCGAGCGCGGCGAGGTCTCGTTCGACATCAGCCACAGCGCTGGGCTCGTTCTCGGCGACCGCCATGTCGAGCAGTTCGCTCGCGTCCCTCAGGCCGTGGGTCACCTTGTCGAGCGTGCCGACCACCTGCTCCAGTCGTGCGCGTTCCTTACCGAGCTCCTGAGCCCGGTCGGGCGTATCCCAAATCTTCGGGTCTTCCAGCTCGCGGCTGACTTCCGCGAGACGTTCGCTCTTGGTGTCGTAGTCAAAGAAACCTCCTGAGCGCCCCGCTGCGCTCGGTGAGGTCTTCGATGGAGCGACGGATGGGATTGATTTCCATGAAACGTGCGATGCGCTGGGCTGAAAAAGCGGGACGGCGATGCTAACACGAGTCAGCGCGACTACAGCACCCGCAGGTATTCCACGACCAGCTGCAGGCGCTCCGAGCCGTTGAAGCGGTTCACATCGAGGCGGTACGCCAGTTCCACCCGCGATTCCGGCTGCACTTCGGGCGCGTCGTCGTGATCGAAATGCCTGAATGCGATGGCTTCGCAGCTGCCGCCGCCGAGACCATCGGTGCTGCGCACTTCCAGCTTCAAGTGCCGCTCGCCGAGCACACGCACATTGCGCACCTCGAAGCAGCCATCGAACAGCGGCTCGGGAAACGATTGCCCCCACGGCCCCGCCTGCTGCAGCAGACGGGCGACATCGAGCGTGAGTTCTTCCTGCCGCAAGCTGCCGTCGGAATGCACGATGCCGATCGTGTCCTCGATGCTCATCCAGCGCCGCACCTCGGCGTCGAACTCGCTGCGGAATTTTTCCAGTCCCGCGGCCGGCAACGTGAGCCCCGCCGCCATTGCGTGGCCGCCGAATTTTTCGATCAGCCCGGGATGGCGCGTCGCCACCGTGTCGAGCACATCGCGGATGTGCACGCCGGAAATCGAACGCGCCGAACCTTTCAATGTTTGCTCGTCCGCTCGCGCCAGCGCGATCACCGGACGATTCACACGTTCCTTCACCCGCGAAGCGACCAGCCCGACCACACCCTGATGCCAGGTCTCGTCAAACAAACAAAGTCCCAGCGGCAATTCCGGATCCTCGGCGCGCATATCGGCGATTGCCAGCAATGCTTCCTGCTGCATTTGCAGCTCCAGCTCTTTGCGATCGGTGTTGAGCTGCGACAGGCGCGCCGCGAGCATGCGCGCCATGTTTGGATCGTCGGTGAGCAAACATTGAATGCCGATCGACATATCGTCGAGCCGCCCGGCCGCATTCAAACGCGGCCCGATCTGGTAACCCAGATCCGAAGCCACACAATTGGCTGCCACGCGGTTCGCCCCTTCCAGCAACGCGTGAATGCCGGCGATACAACGGCCGGCGCGAATGCGCCGCAGCCCCTGATGTACGAGCACGCGATTGTTTCGATCCAGCGGCACCAGGTCGGCAATCGTGCCGAGCGCCACCAGATCGAGCAGCTCCGCGACCGGCGTAGGATTCGAGCTCAAGCCGCGTTCGACCATCGTCTTGGTCAACGCCGCCATCAAATAAAACGCGACGCCGACGCCGGCGAGCGCCTTGCTCGGAAATGCATCGCCCGGCGCGTTGGGATTGACGATCGCATTGGCCGCCGGCAACGACGCCGCCGCCAGATGATGATCGGTGATGAGTGTTTCGATCCCGAGCGCACTGGCGGCTGCGACACCGGCGTGACTGGAGATTCCATTGTCCACTGTGACGATCAAGCCGGGCTTCACTTCCGCCGCGAGCTGCACGATCTCGGGCGTCAGGCCGTAGCCATACTGAAAACGATTCGGCACCAGGAATGTGACGTTCTTGAAGCCCAGGCGAGTGAGCTGACGCACCACCAGCGCGGTGCTCGTGGCGCCGTCGGCATCGAAATCCCCGACCACGACGATGCGACTGCCGCGGCGGAAATGCTCACATAACAAGTCGACCGCAGCGTTGATGCCGCCGAGCTGACTGACGGGAATCAATCGCGCCAGGCCGAGATCGAGATCGGTGGGTTCGGAGACGCCGCGGTTTGCATACAAACGTCGCAACAGCGGATGCAAATCTTCCGGCAGCGCCAGCGCCCCGCCGGTGTCGCGTCGACGAATCGTACGGCTCAGCATGCGGCCCATTCCATCGGCCGTCGTTCGCGGCGCCACAGCTTGAACATATCGGTGCGCTCGGCGCTCACCTGCCACGCGTCGAACATCAACGTGAGCTTGGAAATTGCTCCGCTCGTCAACGCACGCGCCAAAGGTGCGAGCCACTGTGTTTCCAAAGCGTCGAGATCCGGTGCATCGATCACTGCGACTGTCGGCCCACGCAGCTGCGCGAGCAGCGACTTCGCATCCGCGGGCGTCGCACCCACAGCCTGGTCATGCAATCGATAAATGCCTCGCAAAAACGGATCCTCGCCGTAGCCTGCCGGCAATGATACCGGACTCACGTCGCTCAATATTCCCTCGCCATGGACCCAGACCGCGTTGATTGCCGGCGCGCCGCGCGCCTGGCGTCGTTCGTTGACGGGATGTTCGTGCAGCAGCATCTGCATCTCGGTCATCAATCTGCGAATCGGGCCCGCATCGGCACCGCGCGGCAGAATGTCCGAGAGTGGATTGGCCGCAGCGAACTCCGGCGTGACGGTTTGCAATTTCAGCGGCGCGGCACTTCGTAACAGCCATTCGTCGCTAGCAGCGTGCAGTTCGAGATCGACCGACTGCAGATGCTCGGCGAACACCGGATCCAAAGATGAACGTTCCGCCTCATTCATGCGCCCGGCGCCGCGCAGGACCACGGTGGTGATTCGATCCAGGCCAGCGATGAAATGGATGGGCTGCACTCGCAGCCAGAAACCCGCGGCGCGTTCGTTCGTTAAACCCGTGCGCATCACTGCGGCGCTGGGATATTTGTCCGCGGCACCGCGCAGGTCGAGAGCATCGAGAACGGCTGCGTGTCGCGACTCCACCCGAGCGTCGAGCGCTCTCGGTGCAACGGTTCCGCGGCCGGCGAGTCGCGCGAGAGTGGGCCAGTGAGAGCTGTCGGCGCCGGCGTCCCCGGGAACGGGATTCAAGTCGGGAACGATGAGCGTCAGGGTGGTCAACATCTTCTACGGCGCAACGGCGAGCTGCGCTATGGTAGCGCAATGAAACTGACCGACGAGAAGATTGGCGGCATCAACCTGATCCGCTCCTATGCCGAGGGCGAGGTGCGCATCGGCGAGACACTCATCCGCAGCAGCTGCCTGGTGAAGACCGATCAGCTGATCACCGATTGGCGGCCGCAGACGGTCGCGGAGATCAGCGTCGCGGATATGGAAGCAGTGCTGGCGCTCAAGCCCGAAGTCGTGGTGATCGGTTCAGGACCCAAGCAGCAGTTTCCCGCGCCGGAAATTCTGGGCGCGGTGCTATCGCGTGGCGTGGGATGCGAAGTGATGGACACCGGTGCCGCTTGCCGGACGTACAACATCCTGGCCAGCGAAGGACGCACCGTCGTAGCGGCGCTGCTGCTCAGAAACAACAATTAGAAGAAAACTCTCCCGGTCACCCTGCCCTTTTTTTAAAGGGAAGCAAGGCGACCGGGAGAAGACGCGAGGGACTGAAGATCGTTCGACCCAACTCGCCTGACCGCTCCAGCTCGACACTCGAAAGTGCGGCGAAGTCATTGCCTGACGAAATATTCTTTTTATTTTGCTTTTTTTCTTCTTGGTGCTGTTTCCTCGAATCCCCCTCCGCCCCCGCGTCTTCACCCGGTCGTCCTGCGTCGGCGTCTGCCGACATTGGGGGCGGATTTAGACACACCGACGCGCTTAGCGCAACACCTCTTCGCATCGACGCGACAGCTGTGACCGCTACCAATTTGCCAGGCAAGAAATGAAACCGTTTACCGTTGCGGCAGCAATGCCAGCGGGTTGCTGGGCGTGCCGTTGATCCGGATCTCGAAGTGCACGTGCGGCCCGTACGAGTACCCGGTGTTGCCGGCGAGCGCCAGCAGGTCACCGGCCTCGACGTGCTGCCCTTCCTTGACCAGCAGCTTCGACGAGTGCCCGTACACGATGTC
>CAMLEO010000178.1 GCA_946478975.1 uncultured Steroidobacter sp. | reverse complement strand
ATGGTGCGCACCAGCAGCCTGGCCGGTCCGCTTCGAAAGTCAGCAGGGCTATAAGCCGTCGTGATACCGCTATCATAATTTCAGCGACGGGTAGGTTGTCAAACGGAACGAGTTCGGCGGCTGACGGATTCAGTCAGACAACCTAAGGAGGTTCTATGAGCAAGCATATTTTCAGTGTCGCGCTCGCCTTGGGGTTCCTTGGCGCAGCTTCCGCCCACGCCCAACAGACGCAGCCGCGGGACACGACGCCCCCTACGGGCACCGCCCAGTCCCAGTCGTCCGGGCAGGTCCAACCCGGGAAATCGCCCACGGACAATGCGACGCCGCCGCCGTATTCCACGGACGATCCGCGCCCGGCAACCAGTCAGACCGAAGGCACGGCAGCCGACCAGACCCTTCCAGGAAGAACACCTACCACCGCGGATCCGACCGCCGCGCGCGGCCAGATGGGCGACAAGAGCCAGATGGGCGATAAAACCATGGGTCGTGACATCGTCGGCGCCTCGGTGATCTCGGAGAAAAAACAAGCGCCGGTCGGTAAGGTCGTCGACGTGGTGTTCAGCGCGTCCAACCAGCCCGAGTTCGTGGTGATCGAAAGCGGCGGCAAGAACGTCGCCGTGCCGTATTCCGTTGCCAACGCGAATATGTCGGCGAACAACAAAATCATGATCGACGAGTCTCGCCTGCATGCCGCCCCGAAAGTGAAACAGGGCGAGTGGCGCAGCAAGACGCAAGGCACGTGGAAGCAGGACGCAACGAAGTATTGGGAACGCGATCAAGGCTGATCGAACTGCGAAGCAAGGATTGAGATCGGATCACGGGCGCGGCTGATGCCGCGCCCGTTTTCACATCAGCAGGATTCAATATGTACACTAATGGCACATGATCAATCAGAGCAGGCTGCGACTCTCAGCTCAGAGGGCGCTACTCGGGCGCATTCATCCGGAAATGCGCTTGGTGAAGATCAAGAGCACAGGCAGCGGTATTCTTCTGTCTATCGTCATGGATCGTCAGCCAGGCGACCGGCTCCGAAACGACATAGCCGAGGCGACGACGGAAATCATTGCCGATTTTCCGGAGGCCACGACGATAGAAGAGCGATTCGAGATCACCCGCCAGCCACTTGCCGCCGAGGACGTCGTCGCCGAAGGATGGCTGTACAGGCGAGCTGAGTAGCTGCTCACCAGCTACCGCGTCGACGACCCCGCCCGCATCTTGGCAATCGCCACTTCCCCCAGCGGCTCGTGCCCGTGCACGCGGAAGCTATCGGCCCACTCGCGAGCGAAGTCACGTTGATAGATGATGTTCACGCACGCAGTCACGGTCATCGTGATCAGCGCGCCTAACGATGCGAGCGCCATGTCCTTCTGCGCGTCCCAAACATCTCCTTGGGAGCCAAGAAACGCGGTGCCCAGGTCGCCGCCGAAGTTGACGGCGGCGCCCCACTCGATGAGCTCGTAGAGCATCGAGGTGGACATGGTGAGATCCAGCGGCAGGAAATATCCCCAGAAGCCGCGCACCGAGGCGATGCGCAGAAACACTTCGCGAATCGGATAGGCCAGCAGCAAGCCGTAGCTGAAGTGCACCACGCGGTCGAAGTTGTTGCGCTCCCAGCCGAACAGCTCGTTGATCGAGAAGCCGAACAGGCTGCGCGCCGCTTGGTCGTACGGCACCTCGGAATAGGTGTAGTGGGCGCCGATCGTGTGCAGGCAGAAGAAAATAAATAGTGTCGTGTACGAGATCCGCGACAGCGGGAAGAAGCGGTACGTGCCGACGAGCACGCCGATGCCCAGGAACAGCAGCACGTTCTCGAGCACCCAGTCAGAGCGATGCAGAGGGGCAATCGCAAGGGCGGCCCACAGCACGGCCAGGGCCGCAGCCAGCACCGTCAGATAGGTTTTGCGTGTCATGAGTGAAATCTACCCCACGGGCACCGCCCGGTGTGCGAGGCATTCGTCAAATCAGTACCATGCCGCATGGCTGAACAACGATTGATTCCGGCCGCAAGCGGCGTTGGGTTTCGGCTTCAACGCGGCGATCGACTGCGCGTGAGCGATCCGATGGGCGGGCAAAGCGGGGACCTCGTGGCGTTCTCCGCGGACGGAAGCGAGCGCCTGTCGAATGGCCGCAGCATCGATTACGGCGGCAAAGTTTATCTTTCCACCGGCGATGCGCTCTGGTCCGACCGCAGCCATGAGATGCTGACGATCGTCGAGGACCAGGTAGGCCGCCACGATTTCCTGCATGCGGCGTGCAGTCCCGAGATGTATCGCATCCAGTATGGCGTGACCAGCTATCACGCGAACTGTCACGACAACCTGAGCGCAGCGCTGCGGGACCTCGGGATCGTGCCCGAGCCGCTGCCGACGCCGTTCAATCTGTTCATGCACGTCGATGTCGCGGCCGATGGCAAGCTGGTGTTCTCGCCGCCGAGTTCACGTGCGGGCGACGGCATCGTGTTTCGTGCCGAAATGGATCTCGTCGTCGCGGTGTCGTCATGCCCTGCATCGACATGCAACGGCGGAGCGCCGCCGCGCCCGCTCGCGTTCGAGATTATCCCGGCAGCGCCTTGAACAGCAGCTCGATGCCGACCAGGATCATCAGGATATAAATCAGCGTATAGAAACGCTCGGCGTTGACGCGACGGACCAGCCATACGCCCGCGAGCGTAGATGCAATCGCGATCGGCGTGAGCGCCGCTGAGGTCATGAGATTCTGGCGAGTGAATTGCCCGAGCGCGAGATACGCGGGCACTTTCAACAAATTGATCACGCCGAAAAATACCGCCGTCGTTCCGGCCACGACTTCAGGTGACAAACGACGGGGCAGCACCCACATCTGAAACGGCGGCTGACCGGCGTGAGCGACTTGTGAAGTGAACCCGGCGGCGATGCCTAGCACAGCCCCCAACGCTGTCGGTGCGTTGCTCGACGTCGGCACGCGTCCGCCGCGAGAGATCCACAGGCGATACGCAGCAAACAAAATCGAAATCGCGCCCAACACGCCGAGCACGGCGGTCGCCGAAACTTTCGCTGCGAGCAAATAACCCGCAACGATTCCCACGGCTGCCCACGGGATCAGCAGCTTCAAAACGTCACGATCCAGATTGCGACGGAACGCGGAGACGCCGACCACGTCCTGCACGATCAGCACCGGCAGCACGATGGCGGCGGCCTGCACCGGTGAGATCACCAACGCAAGCAGAGGCATGGCGATGGCGCCGACACCGGCAAAACCGCCTTTAGCCAGACCAAGGAGAATGACGGCGGGAATTGCCACCGCGTAGAACAATGGATTGTCGAGCACGCGGCAATGATATCAGAGCGTCTGCGTCCGCCGACGGGCATCCAGCTCGCAAAGCCGCGTCGATCAGCGGCGCGGCCGCAGGCTCAGCTCTTTGCGCTTGTAGTCGATGGTCAAGGTGTCGAGCAGCCCGATGATGTCCATGCCGATGAGGATGGCGGGCTCCTCGGTCATCTTCCACGCATCGAAGATATACATATCGCCGAACGTCACACGCATGCCGCGGATGGTGATGCTGCCAATCTCGACGGCCGGCGCAAAGAACGTTTCGCCTTTCTGTACGTCCAGCGTCACGCCGATGATTTCGTTGGTGACGCCTTCGCGCTTCTTGGACAGCGCCGTGCGCAGGCTGCGGTTGCCGACAGTCGTTTGTGCGCCGGTGTCCAGCATGGCCTTGGTGCGAACGCCGGCGATCTTCACATCGAACATCAGCAGGTGGCCGTGCTGAATCTTGACCGGCACGCGGGTGGTATCGAAGTACTGCGTCGGGCGCCCGGTGGAGCGCAGGATGGAGATTTCGTCGTTGCGAAAGTCGATGTTGATGCGCTTGTCGCTCAAGCCGTCCGCACCCAGCACGCCTTCGGCGCCGCCGAACACATCGGGCACCACGGCCACTTTACGGTCGCCGAGCCACAGGTCGCCGACCTCGATGCTCTTGACGCTGATGATGGGCACCATCTGCGAGCCGGTGACTCCGAGCAGCTTCACAGGAGTGGTTTCCACCGGCGTGCCGAGGCGATTGGCGAGTGCCGGCACAACGGCCGTACGATTGGCGCCCGTATCCAGCACCAGGCGGAACGGCCCCTGGCCGTTGATATAAACCGGCGCCCACACGCGACCGATGCGATCGCGCAAGGTCGGCGCGACGTACCGTGGCTCCGGTGCGTCGACAACGACTTCCTCCACCTGCGGATTGACCAACGGGTCCACAGACCCGATCGGGTTGTCGACGTCGTTCCCCAGACTCGCAAGCGGCATCAGCCCTGCGAATGCGATTACCCACTGACGCGGAATCATATGTTCCTCGACACCGTCGCCGAGCTCCCACGCTCCCCCACGATCCTTCACCCCATGTTCATCTTAGAACGCTTCTTCCGTCATTCGTTCCGACGATTGCACCCAGTGGCCGTCCCAGTGCTCCGCTTCGTAACGACTGGTCAACGGAAAGCCCGGTGGCCGTTGCTGCTCAAAGCGATCGTCATATTCGATCTCGGTCGCATACCTCGGCTCGCTGGCCGAGATGCTGCCGGCCGACAGACTGCCATAGATCCGCATCGTGGCCGAGCGCGCGTGATCGATATCCCGAACCAGGAAGCGCCGCCCGGCAAAGATCGCGGCGTGAATCTCCAGGTCCCCGGGACCGGTCACCGATGGCGGCGCCACTTCGATATACCTGTCGCTCACCAGGCCCAGATAATCGCCCGAGCCCGGCGTCTTGCGCGGGTCGTGGGCATAGGTGAGATCGTCCTCGATCACGATCTTCTGCGGCGAATAGACCAGCACCTTGCCCGCAACCGCCCCCTGCACGTACAGCGTCGTGCCGGGTCGGCCAATGAAATACACCGGATGTTCGGACGGAGCATTGAGGTACTCCGCATTTTGCGCACCCAGCGGGCGCCACATATAGCTGCCGTCGGCAAAGAAGCGGATCCGGGCGTCCTCGGTGATCTCGTGAACCCGGGCGTCGTCGTCCTCCGGCGCCCACACGGACGGCTGGAGCGCGACCGGCAGGTCGATACGGCTGGTGCGTGTTTCTATGCCGCCGGGGAAGATCTCCGCCTGGCGTTTGCGGCCGCTCGAATACATCTCGAAGGTGCGGGCGGCTGTCGTGACTTTTCCTAAAAACTTGGGGCTGACCCGCGAGTCGTTCATCACGTTGAACTGCGAGTTGCTGTGGAAACGGCCGACGATCACGTCGTCGTGAAGCTGCACCATCGGGTCCCAGCGGTCCACAACCTGCGTGAATTGCGAAAATGACAGGCGCTTGAGCATGATCCGCGTCGCCAGGATCTTGCCTCGGTCCGACGCGCTCACTTGCGCGATCACGTGCTCCAGGCCGGTCCCGTCCTTGGCGCGCTCGCGGATCAGCTCGGCGCTGTATTGCTTGCCGTTTTCTTCCCACTCCAGCTGCGTGCGCTGGGAATCTTTCAATTGCTCCGCCAGGCGGGCGAGGCGTTCGGGGAGGTCCGCCAGCTCTTCAGGCGACGCCGCGATCGTTGCTGCCACTTCCGTGGGTTCTACTGGAATCGCCGGCGGCGCTTCCTTCGGCGCGTCCACGTCAGCGAACTGCTGTTCCTTCTCTGCCTGCTGTGGGCTTTCTGCGCCCGTGGCGGGCAGCGGTGGGTCCGGTTCGAAATGCAGTTGCTGCTCGGGCAGCGCCGGGGCAGGGGCGGGTTCGATCTCGACCGGCGGCAGCTCCACGCCATCCGTCTTGTCGACGTTCTCCGCTTCGATCATCACCAACTCCATGGTGCGCGAATTACTGGCGCCGCCGCCGTCGTGACGCCCGCCGAAAAAGACGATCGCGATGAAGATTCCCAGGTGAAACGCCACCGACGCGAACGCTGCGAGCGCGCGTGGCGTGTCTCTCGTCGGGTCGAAACGGACAGGAATCCCCATGATGCCTCCCCGATCTATGCGCCCCTAGAGTAGTCCTGCCGCAGCAAGAAAAGAAAGCACGTCCGGCGCGATCGGGCTTTCTAACGGACGCGCCCGTTCGCCCGTCGCGCTCGGGCAACAGCACGGAAGCCGTCAGTGATTTTCGTCGGTGGGCACGCGCGGATGGTGGAGGACACAAACGGACGGGTCGTATTCCGTGCATTTCTATGTAAAGCCGCAGTTATTCAGCCTCCGACGGCTCGATTTCCGGGCCACGCTGGCTCCATGAAGAAGCGATCTCGGAAGCGGCTGGCCAACAGCACAGATACGGCGCTCGTCCCCTTGGAGCGCGTCACCCACTCAATTTTTCCTGTGCGCGGCTACAAGGTAATGCTGGACGCTCAATTGGCTGCACTCTATGGCGTGCCGACCAAAGTCCTGCTCCAAGCGGTAAAGCGCAACCTCGAGCGATTCCCGGGGGATTTTATGCTGCAACTAACGACCGAAGAGTGGGCGAGTTTGAGGTCACAGATTGTGACCTCAAACAGCCAGCGAGGCGGCAGGCGGTATGCGCCTTACGCGTTCACGGAGCAGGGCATTGCGATGCTCTCCTCCGTCCTCAACAGCAGCTGCGCGATCTCTGTCAACATTCAGATCATGCGTGCCTTCGTCCGCATGCGCGAGCTGCTCAGTTCGAATCGCGAGCTGGCGCAGAAGCTGGCGGAGTTGGAACGCAAGATCACCACCCACGATCAATCGATCACAGGAATACTCAAAGCGATTCGCGACATGATGAACCCGCCTGTACCAAAGCGACGTGGTATCGGATTCACCGCAAATTTCGATGATCCTTGAATCCTCACGACCCCAACGACAACAACTTCGCATTGCCCCCGGTCGCGACGGTGTTCACGGTGAGGGTGCGTTCGGTGGCGAAGCGCAGGAGGTAGTGGGGGCCGCCGGCTTTGGGGCCGGTGCCGGAGAGGCCTTCGCCGCCGAAGGGTTGCACGCCGACGACGGCGCCGATCATGTTTCGGTTGACGTAGATGTTGCCGACGGCAGCGGTGGCGGCGACGTGCTGCCACACGCTTTCGATGCGCGTGTGAATCCCCAACGTCAACCCATAACCCGCTGTGCGAATCGCCTCGCAGACGGAATCGAGCTGGTCGCGGCGATAGCGCACGACATGCAGGACGGGGCCGAATTCTTCGCTGGTGAGCTGGCTGGCGCTGGCGAGCTCCAGCATGCGCGGGGCGAAGAAGTTGCCGGGGCTCCGCACGTCATCGAGCCGGCATTGTTTGAGCAAACGAACGCCGTTCTGCTGCTGCCGCTCGCTGTACTCCTCCAATTTCTCCGCAGCGGAAGCGCTGATAACCGGCCCGACATCGGTCGAAGGCTGCGCCGGATCCCCGATCAGCAACTCATCCATGCCGCCGGCAATCAGCTGAATCAACCGCTCGGCGATGTCTTCCTGAACGAACAACAGTCGCAGCGCCGAGCATCGCTGACCTGCAGAAGTGAACGCGGACGTGAGCACATCATCGGCAACCTGCTCCAACAGCGCCGACGAGTCGACGATCATCGCATTGATGCCGCCCGTCTCCGCAATCAACGGAACGATCGCGCCGTCGCGTGCAGCGAGTGCGCGATTGATGAACTGCGCCGTCGACGTTGAACCAGTGAAACAAACACCCGCCAGCGCCGGATGTTTGAACGCCACTTCACCGAACAGCCGTCCCTTGGCCGGCACGAAGTGCACGACATCCTCAGGCACGCCCGCCTGATGCAACAACTTGACAGCGAACGCCGCGACCAACGGTGTGAATTCCGCCGGCTTTGCGATCACGCAATTGCCGGCAACGAGCGCAGCCGCCACCTGGCCCATGAAGATCGCGAGCGGAAAATTCCAAGGGCTGATACATGCAAACACGCCCCGGCCGCGCAAACTCAGCTTGTTATCTTCACCCGTCGGCCCCGGCATCACCATCGGATCCGCAAAGTTCGCACGAGCCTGGGCCGCGTAGTAGCGACAGAAATCTTCCGCCTCGCGCACTTCAGCAATCGCGTCCGGCAGCGTCTTGCCCGCTTCTTTCACCAGCAATCGCACCAGCTCGGCACGATTCGTTCGTAACAAATCAGCGGCGGCAACCAGGCACACAGCTCGATGAGTCGCGCCAGCTTCATCCCACGCGCGATGCGCCTTCGCGGCACGATCGAACGCCTGCGCCACATCTTCGCTGGTCGCCGCATTCACGTGCCCGACAATCTCATTACGATCGGCCGGATTGCGAACCTCGCTGGCCGGGCCTCGCATGCTCTGCGCGAGCGAGAGCGAGCCAGGCGCCGTGGTGCCAGGCTGGACAAACGCAACTTGCGCAGCGAGCTGCTGAGGATTGCCCCAATCCACGCCTGAGGAATTCTCGCGCGAAGCGCCATACAAATTGACCGGCAACGGAATGTGGGCATTGACCGGCTCGCCCGCCTGCAGCGCCGCCACCGGATCTTCCACGACCGCATCGATCGGCACGTTCTCGTTCATGAAGCGATTGACGAACGAGCTGTTCGCACCGTTCTCCAGCAATCGCCGCACCAGGTACGACAACAGCTCTTCGTGATGCCCGACCGGCGCATACGTACGCACGCGCGGGAAGTTCGCGATTTGTTTCTTCGCTTCGTCGTGCAACAGCGCGCCCATGCCATGCAGCCGCTGGAACTCGAACTTCGCGTTTGGCGGACTGATCTCCAGCACAGCCGCGACGGTGTAAGCGTTGTGAGTCGCGAACTGCGGATAGATCACGTCGGTGTGCTTGAACAGCCGCTCGGCACACGCGAGATACGCCACGTCCGTTGTGACTTTGCGCGTGTACACGGGATAACCCGACAACCCTCGTTCCTGAGCGCGTTTGATCTCAGCATCCCAATACGCGCCCTTCACCAGGCGCACGCAAATGCGACGCTGAGTAGCACGCGCGAGTGACGCAAGCCATTCGATCACCAATGGCGCTCGCTTGCCATACGCCTGCACGACGATGCCGAGTCCGCCCCACGACTGCGTGGCCGCATCGCGCGCCAGCGCTTCAACGATATTCAACGACAGATCGAGCCGGTCCGCTTCTTCCGCATCGATCGTGAAGCCCACGTCCGCGGCTGCCGCCTGCCTTGCGAGATCGATGACCGTCGGAACGAGCCGCTGCATCACCAGGCTTTCATGCATCAGGTCATAGCGCGGTTCGAGCGCCGACAACTTCACGGACAAACTGGAGCGCTCGTGAATCGGCGTGCCTTTGCGCTGGCTACCAATTGACTCCAGCGCCTGTTCATAAGAGATGCGGTAGCGCTCCGCATCCGCCCGGGTGCGCGCGCCTTCGCCGAGCATGTCGTAAGAGCACAATGTTAGCTCAGGGGTTTTCGCCGAACGTGCCAGCGCTTCTTCAATCGTGCGCCCGACGACGAATTCGCCGCCGATGATTCGCATCGCGCGACGAAACGCTGCTCTGAGTACAGGCGCGCTCAGCCGGCGTGACAAACCTTGCAGCCACGAATCAGTTGCTTCGCGAGCCTGGCGCGGCGGATCGACCAAGCGACCGGTGAGCATCAAACCCCAGGTCGATGCGTTCACGAACGTGGACGACGACGCACCCGCATGCGCGGACCAATTGCCCTGCGCGATCTTGTCTGCAATCAGGCGATCCGCGGTCTCATCATCCGGAATGCGCAGCAGGCCTTCGGCCAGGCACATCAGCGCCACGCCTTCCTCGTTCGACAACGCAAATTCCTGCAGGAACGAATCCAGCAAGGGCCGCTCTTTGGACCGGGCGCGAGCGCCGGCAACCAGCGCCGTGGCTTGGGATTTGGCTCGCAGCCGAGCATTTGCAGACAAGCTCACACTTTTGAGCAGCGACGTAACGCAGGTGAGCTCGTTCTGCAGCGTCATGCTGCGGATCTGTTCACGAAGCTGTTCGAGGGACGGGACGGTCGGGATGGCAGAGGATTGGGCGACCATGATTTGTTCAGGAATGACGGGCAGGGATTGTATTTCGGCGGACGAAAGCACTAGCGTAGGCGTCCCCGAGGCGTCGAAACGACTTATAAGTGGGCCCCGATCCGTGAAATCGACTACCGCAAGTGCCGGCTTCGTCCTGGACAAGATCGACCAGCGCATCCTCACTCGCCTGCAGGAAGACGGCCGCGTCTCGATGGCGCAGCTGGCTCGTGAGCTGCACATCAGCGTCACGCCCTGTGTCGAGCGAGTGCGCCGCCTGGAAAAGCACGGTTACATCACCGGCTATCGGGCCGATTTATCACCTTCACACCTGGGACAAAACCTGTTGGCGTACGTGCAGGTCGCGCTTGACCGTACGACGCCCGAGGTGTTCGATCGCTTCCGCCAGGCCATGGAAGTGCTGGATTTCGTGCAGGAGGCGCACATGGTCGCCGGCGGGTTCGATTACCTGCTGAAGATCCGGGTGCGGGACATGAAGGAATATCGCAATGTGCTGAGCACGCACATCGCCTGTATTCGCGGTGTGCAGCAGACACATACCTATTTTGTAATGGAAGAAGTGAAGAACTCGAGCAAAATGCGCGTGCAGATCAGGTAGACTCTTACATATATATGTTGCGTCGTCTGTCCATCATCGGTGTGTTGCTGCTTAGCCTGGCGGGATTCATTCCCGCGGCCGTGGCATGCGCCGTCATGGCGCAGACCATGGATTGCTGCCCGCCGGACCAGGCGTGCGAAACGAATCAAAGCCCCGCATGGACAGATAACAGCGCGCTCGCCTGCTGCGAATCTGCGTCCAGCCAGGCGCCCGCCGCGATTGTTGTTTCTGTCGAGATCAAAAAGTACAGCCAGGATCTGCCGCCGACGGACTTCCCTGGCGCTCAGCCGGGCGTCATCGCTGCCCGCGGCCCGCCGCATTACTTGCGGCCCGATGTTTCTCTCTTGGCTTCGCCTCCCGACCGGCAGGATCTTTACCTGCGCACCGGACGCCTGCGTTTATAACCTCCCGCCCTGAATGAGCTGTCGCGCTCATTCGTTTCCTTAAAGTCGATCTGGAACCGCGCTTCGCAGCTGCGCTGCGTGGTGTCGTCAACGCTTGGGTGGCCAATGCTGGGGTGGATGTTCATGCATCCTTTGAGTCGATTTGTTTTATCGGCGGTGTCGCTGTGCCTGGTTTCTAATCCGAGCTTCGCAGAGACGCTCACGCTCGACGCCGCAGTCAAGATCGCGATTGAACGCGCGCCGCAGCTGCAGGCGGACGCTGCAGCGGTCGAAGCGGCGCAATCAGCGGCGATCGCGGCCGGGCGCCTGCCCGACCCGGAACTGATGATCGGCGCCAACAACGTGCCGATCGAAGGCGATGCGGCGTGGAGTCTCGACCGCGACTTCATGACCATGCGCGAGGTCGGCGTGGCGCAAAGCTTCCCGAACCGAAAAAAGCTCGGATCTCAGCGCGAGCGCGCCAGCGCCGCGATCGAAGTTGCGCAAGCTCGCAAACAAGAGAGCGAGCTGGAAATTGCCCGAAATACCGCCGACGCGTGGATCGGCGCATACAGCGCACAAGTGGTGCTGGAGAAGTTGCAGCTCCTGCGACCCGAAGTGCAGCTGCAGGCGGACAGCGCGCGAGCGGCGCTTCGTAGCGGCAAAGGAACGTCCGTCGATGCGCTGACCGCCGAAGCTGCGATCAGCGACGTCGATGACGAGATTCTGCAAGCGACGCGCGACTTGCATTCGATGCGCGCCGAACTCTCGCGATATATCGGCGACGACGCGTCACAAACATTGGCGCATTCGCCGGCATTCGAGCGCTTGCCGGCAGCTCGGGAGGCGTTGGTGGGAGGCGTGCACAGTCATGCCTCGCTGCTCGCATATCAAGCACAGCTCGCACTCGCGCGAGCTGAAGTCGATATGGCGAAGGCGGAGAAGCGTCCCGACTGGAGCGCGCAAATCTCGTATGCGAAGCGAGGCAGCGCCTTCGATGACATGGTGTCCCTGAAGTTCACAGTGGGACTGCCGCTGTTCTCTGGTTCTCGCCAGGATCCATTGATCGCTGCGAAATATGCCGAAGCTCGCCAGATCGAAGCGCAGCGCGAGGCGGAGCTGCGCATGCACGCTGCCGAAATCGAGAGTCGAATTGCCGAGTGGGAAGCGGCTCGTGCACGGATGGATCTGATCGAGCGCGAACGTCTGCCACTCGCTCGGCGACGCTCGCAAACGGCGCTGGCTGGTTTCACTGCCGGCCGGCTGCCACTCACAGCATTGCTAGATGCTCACACGGCGGAAATAAAACTTCAGCGCGACTACGCCGGGTTGATTCGCGATCTAGGCAGCGCCTGGGCGTACTTGCGTTATCAGACGGTCGAGGAATCGCAGCCATGACACAAGAACAGAGAATGATCGTCGTGGCAGCGGCCACGTTGGCGCTGGGCATCGCAATCGGCTTTGGTGTGTCACGCAGCCGGGACTCGGAGTCTCACACCACGGCCAGCAAAGCCGCACCTGAGAAGACCGAACGAAAGGTTCTCTACTGGCAGGATCCGATGTCGCCGGGCGCCAGGTTCGACAAGCCCGGCAAGTCGCCTTACATGGATATGGAGCTGGTGCCTGTCTATGCGGATGAGCAGACGGGCGCTGCAGTCAAAATCGATCCGGCGGTCGCTCAGAATCTGGGCATTCGGCTCGGCCGCGTCGAGCGCAGCGCTGATCCGATGACGCTCGACGTCGTCGGCAGCGTGACATTCGATGAGCGACTGGTGGAAGTCGTGCAGGCTCGCGTGCAGGGATACGTCACGCGCTTGCATGTGAAGTCCACGCTCGAAGCGGTGCGCCGTGGTCAGCCGATCGCAGAAATCCAGGCGCCGGAATGGTTGGAAGCGCAGCAGGATTACATTGCGCTGCTGGACGCCGATGGCGATCGCGCGAAAGCCATTCGAGCCGCGGCGCGTGAGCGACTCACCGTGCTCGGTGTGCCGGAGGGAATGATTCAGCAGATCGAAAAGCAGCGCAAAGCCGACGCCAGCACCACGATTTACGCACCCATCGATGGCGTCGTCACCGAGCTCGCGATTCGCGAAGGCGCGGCGTTCATGCCCGGCGCTCCGCTGGTTCGGATCAACGGGCTGAAGATGGTCTGGGTCAATGCCCAAGTGCCCGAAGCGCAAGTGTCGCTGGTGAGCCAAGGCTCGAGAGTGCAAGCGCGCGCCACGGCGTGGCCGGATGTGACATTCGCAGGTGAAGTCGTGGCGCTGCTGCCGGATGTCGATCCACAGACACGCACGTTGACTGCGCGAGTTGCGATCGACAATCGCGACAGGAAGCTCGCGCCCGGAATGTATCTTTCGCTGCGATTCGAATCGCCGCAGGGAGAGCCGCAACTGGTCGTGCCCAGCGAGGCAGTGATCCGCACCGGCACTCGCGACGTTGTGATTGTCGCGCGCGAGCAAGGCGGATTCGACGTGGTCGAGGTCAAGGTCGGCGCAGAGCGGGGTGGAAGAACGACGATTCTCTCCGGCCTCGACGCCGATCAATCCATCGTGCTGTCCGGTCAGTTCCTGATCGATTCGGAGGCGAGCCTGAAGTCCACGCTGGATCGCCTGGGGACCGGCTCATGATCGCACGGCTCATTCACTGGTCGATTCACAATCGTTTCTTTGTTTTGCTCGCCGCGGTGTTCGTGGCGGGCTGGGGAGTTTGGTCGCTCACGCGCACGCCGCTGGACGCACTGCCCGACTTGTCGGATGTGCAAGTCATCTTGCGCACCAGCTATCCGGGCCAGGCGCCGCAGATCGTCGAGAATCAGGTGACGTATCCGCTCACCACGACGATGTTGTCCGTGCCCGGCGCGAAGACGGTGCGCGGGTTCTCGTTCTTTGGCGATTCCTTTGTATATATCCTGTTCGAGGACGGCACCGATCCTTACTGGGCTCGCTCACGGGTGCTCGAATATTTGAACCAGGTGCAGTCGCGCCTTCCCGCCGAGGCGCGAGCATCGCTCGGCCCGGACGCGACCGGCGTGGGCTGGGTGTTCGAATATGCGCTGGTCGATCGCAGCGGCACTCAGGATCTCTCTCAACTCCGCGCGCTGCAGGATTGGTTTCTGAAGTATGAGTTGAAGACGCTGCCGAACGTCGCCGAAGTCGCCTCGCTCGGCGGCATGGTCCGGCAGTACCAGATCGTGCTCGATCCCAATCGCCTGCGTGCTTACAACATTCCTCACGAGCAGGTCGTGCAGGCCATTCGCGCTGCGAATCAGGAAGCGGGCGGATCGGTGCTCGAGCTGGGCGAGGCTGAGTATGTCGTGCGAGCGTCGGGCTATCTGAAGTCGCTGGAGGATTTCGAGAAGATTCCGCTGGCAGTGAAGGCGGGCACACCAGTGCAACTCAAAGAAGTCGCGCGCGTGCAGTTGGGGCCTGAGATGCGGCGTGGAATCACGGAGCTGAATGGCGAAGGCGAAGTGGCCGGCGGCGTGATCGTCGTGCGCTCGGGCAAGAACGCGTTCGAGACCATCAAAGCCGTCAAAGAAAAGTTGCAGGCGTTGCAGACGAGCCTGCCGAAAGGCGTCGAAGTCGTGACGACGTACGATCGTTCCGCTTTGATCGAGCGCGCCGTGCGCAATCTCTCGCACAAGCTCGTCGAGGAATTCATCGTTGTCGCGGTGGTGTGCGTGGTGTTCCTGTTTCATCTGCGCTCGGCGCTGGTGGCCATCATCTCGCTGCCGCTCGGCATCCT
>CAMLEO010000177.1 GCA_946478975.1 uncultured Steroidobacter sp. | reverse complement strand
CGACGCGCTGATCGTGCGCGACGCCGAAGGTAAAGAGATCGCGCGCGGCCTGGTGGCGTATTCGAGCGGCGACGCTGAACGCCTGCGCGGCCGCAAGTCGACCGAGATCGACGCGCTGTTGGGATTTCACGGTCGCGCGGAAATCATCCACCGCGACGACCTGGTACTGACCGGGTAGCGTTTACAGCATCACCGCCGGTTGATAGGAATGTCCACGTACCGCTGCGCCGGCGGATCGCTGGCGGGATAGGTGTCCTTGAGCGATTTATCCACACCCGGCTCGCAAGCGGCGGCGGGGTTGCGGACGCGGTAACGGCGCGCGATCCCTTTGATCGCCGGCGTCGCGATTAACGCTAGCGCCCCCAGCAACAACACCGATTCGACGGCGGTGCCCAGCGCCGAGCGGCTGCGTGGTCCACTTTCATACTCATCCAGGTCCAGATCGTCGTCGTAGCGCTCGTGATCGCGCATGAGTGTTCTCCATGCTGTTCCTCACGAGACGCTTCGCCGCTCTCGGCAGTTCCAACGGGGCTTATATAACTCGGGATCGGGCATCCTGCCACGACCCTCGTGCTCGCGACAAAAGGCGCGACTTTTGTCACTCGCTCGCCGCCACTGGCGGCGGGGTACATCCATGTACCCGCGCGCATGCGCGCTACAAACGCGGCGGCACGATGGGATGCGAGCTCGACAGGCCGCCGTCGACTGGAAACGCCTGGCCGTTCACGTATGAGGAGGCGTCGGAGGCCAGAAACAACGCCATGCGCGCGATTTCGATCGGCGCACCGGCGCGTCGCAGCGGGTTCAACTGGCCGATGCGGTGATCGGTGCCACGGGCACGCGCTTGTTCGAAGATCGGTTTGGTCATGCCTGTTTCGATCAGCCCCGGGCAGATCGCGTTGATGCGCACGCCGCTGCCGGCCAATTGATATGCCGTGGTTTGCACCAGGCTGATCACACCCGCTTTGCTCGCGCTGTATGGCGAACCGCCCGCGCCCGAGCGCAAGCCTGCGACCGACGCCGTGCATACGATCGAACCACGCTTGCGTGGCGTCATCACTCTCGCCGCGTGCTTCACCGCCAGGAACGTGCCGATCAAATTGATGGTCAGCACTTCGGTCCACTGCTCCGGTGTTTGCTCATGCAACGGCACCAAGCCGCCGCTGATGCCTGCGTTCGCAAAGCACACATCGAGTGCGCCGAACTCGCGCACGGCGGTGTCGATGGCGGCGGCGACATTCAATTCCTGCGACGAGTCGCTGACGATGGCGAGCGCGCGACCGTTCTCCTTGCGAATCGAAGCGACGGTATCTTCGACTTCGCCGGCCCGATCCAGCGCGACCACACTTGCACCCGCCTGCGCGAATACGATTGCACTCGCGCGACCGATGCCGCTCGCCGCTCCCGTAACCAACGCGACTTTGCCCTTGAGCTGACCTTCGACCGCAGGTTCGGGAATGTTCATGAGAGCTCCGCTGGCGATGCTTATGTTTTTGCAGATCGGAATCGTGTGCGCACAGGCCGATGCGCTCACGTCGGCCGAGTGTGTCTGCGAGTATGAATTAATGCAATGCCCCGCTTTTATCTAACTTGGCGCCGCGCCGGTTGTGGCATTGTGGTGTCACGTTTCGTTACAACAGGCGTCGAATGTGAGCACAGTGGATGCGTTGCTGGAGCAGGAATTCGGGCTCATTGCCGAGCTGGTGCGAGCCCACGCGAGCGAACGTCCGCGCCACCTGGCGTTGATCGACGAGAACGAGACGCTCGACTACGGTCAGCTCGATGGATTCATGGATCGAGTGGCTGCGTCGTTGCAGCGGGATGGGGTGCATGCGGGCGACGTTGTCGCGATCTGCGCGGCCTCTTCGGTGAGATATGCGGCTGTGTTTCTGGGAGCGTTGCGAGCGGGCGTGGCCGTTGCGCCGTTGGCGCCATCCTCGACGCGGGATGCAATCGTCACCATGTTGGTGGATTGCGGGGCGAAGGTTTTATTCCACGATGGCGGCATGGCGGAATCTGCTGCCGTCGCAGCGTTGAGACGGGTGCGGCTGGACAGCGAAGATTGGTTGGCTGCGGCCGGCAGCGTGCCGACGGCCGTGCAGGTCGAACCGGACTCGCCCTTCAATATCATCTATTCCTCAGGAACGACCGGCACGCCGAAGGGCATCGTGCAGCCCCATCGCATGCGCTGGGCTCACGTGCGTCGGGCACGACACTTCGGTTACGACCGCGACGCGGTGACGATCTGCTCGACGCCGCTGTATTCGAACACGACGCTGGTGAGTTTCTTTCCGGCGCTCGCCGGCGGCGGCACCGTCGTGCTGCTGCCAAAATTCGACGCGGTGAAGTTCCTGGAGCTGTCCCAGCGGCATCGCGTGACTCACGCCATGCTCGTGCCGGTGCAGTACCAGCGCCTGCTGGATCATCCGGATTTCGGTCGTTATGACTTGCGCAGCTATCGCCTGAAGTTCTGCACCAGCGCGCCGTTCTCGGCTGCGTTGAAAGCGGACATCCTGCGGCGCTGGCCGGGCGGATTGATCGAGTATTACGGCATGACCGAAGGCGGCGGCACCTGCATGCTGCTGGCTCATCAGTTTCCAAACAAGCTGCACACGGTCGGGCAGCCCGTCACCGGTCACGACATTCGGCTGATCGACGAGCAAGGCCGCGAGGTGCCGGTCGGCGAGGTCGGCGAAGTGGTCGGGCGCTCACCGGCGATGATGCAAGGTTATTTCAAGCAGCCCGACAAAACCGCCGAAGCCGAATGGTACGACGCCGCCGGCAATCGTTTCATCCGCACCGGCGACGTCGGGCGCTTCGACAGCGACGGCTTTCTCACGCTGCTCGATCGTCGCAAGGACATGATCATCTCCGGCGGCTTCAATATTTATCCCAGCGACCTGGAGGCGGTGTTGTTTCAACACGAAGCCGTGCGCGATGCCGCTGTTGTCGGCGTGCCGTCGCGAGCGTGGGGCGAGACGCCAGTCGCTTTCGTTGTGTTGAAAGAAGGGCGCGCGGACACGGCTGAGCAGATCAAGGCATGGGTGAACGAGCGCGTCGGCAAGACTCAGCGTCTCGCTGCCGTGGAGTTGATCGACGAACTGCCGCGCAGCGCTATTGGCAAAGTGTTGAAACGCGAGCTGCGCGAGAAGTTCACATTATCGCTGTAACTGGTGGGCTCGCAGCCGCTCGATCCGTAAGTGACTCTGCACGGTGCGGATCGCAAACCAGCCGTGCGTGTATGGAGCGGCGTCGTCGTAGCGAATGAGTCGCACGCCGTCGCGCCAGTATTCAATGTGCGCGCCGTCGGCGACCAGCATGACTGTTTGTTTGTGATTCGGCACGAGCAGCGCTTCCGGGTTCGACAGGTCGTGCTCGGGCAGCAGCGGGCGATTCACCGGATCGCCGATGTAACGTCGAAAGCGCGTGGTGGTGTTCGAGTTGCCGCCGAGGCCGACGTAATACGTCAGCAGATCGTTGTAGTCAGCGAACTTGCCGCTGCGTGGACGCGCGAACGGCGTCGACGGCTCGCCCTCGTTGGTCGCCATCCAGAACGTATTCATGTCGCTGACGCGGTCGTTCGCCCCGCCTGCGGAGACGGCAGTGGCTTCGAATACGATCGCAATGGGTGCCTTGAGTTCGTGTTTGAACCACAGCGTCGCTCCCGCGGGAACGTCGATATCGAGCACGCCATCCGCGACGCGAACCTTCCCGGGCTGTTCCAGCTCGATGGCCCACTGATTCAGCCCCTGTTTGAAGTCATCGCTCGCGACCACGACGCCGAGCTTGGGCGCCTCGGCGGCGTGGCCGGTGCAGACCGTGGCGAACAGTGCTGAGATTAAGACAGTGGCTCGTGACCTCATCCTGTGAGCATAACGCGAGCCGTCAGAAGCCGTCGAAGTACGACTGCACGGCGGACAGGCAGAATGGCGGCACGAGCGCGCTGTGATAAGCCTCGGCGACCGCCATCGCGCCGCCGTCCGAAGCTCCGCCAGCGACTGCGGATGCTGCGACAGCTGCCTTCGCGGTATTGAATGCGAGCTTCAGTCCCGCATGCGGATCGTTGAGCGAAGGCTCGTCATCGACGTCGAGCACTTCAACCGGCGTCGTCACGCCAGCTGACGTCCAATATCTCTGCATCAGCTCGGTATTGAAATACAACACGGTAGGATCGTCGTGACCCGCGCACAGGAGCACCGGCGAGGTCGGGCTCCAGTTGCGCAGGTCGTTCGCTTTGAATGCAACTCGCAGCGGATGTTGGGCAGCCGCGGCCGGCATGCCATCCGTTGCAGTGGGAAAGCCTCCGTCCGGGTGCGCCAACGAATCTTGCAAATAGGCGAGCCGATATGAATTGGTGATCAACGCGTCAGGACCGAACCCGCGTGCGAACACGGGCGCGAGATCCGCTGGAGAAGTTGCAGGCGTGTACGCCGCGTATGCCGGATCCGGCGGCGTGCTGTTGAACAGTTGCTGCGCAGGCAGCTGACCTTGCGCGTACAGCTGCGAGCGCGTGCCACTCGTGGGCAGCAACGAATCGATCGTCGGCGCGTAGCGCGGATCGAACGCGTCCGTCGGGCTCGCGTAAATGTTTCCATAGATGTGCTGATATGCAGTCATGAGCCAGCCCACCAGCAAAGGCGCGCTGTCGATGACTTCGCCCTGAAACACAGCGTCGCCGAACGCAGCGAGCGCATAAGGGCCCGACATCGGCGCGGATGCCGTGACAGTCATGCCTGCCGCTTGCATCCGTCGATGCGTCGCCATCGCGACGAAGCCGCCTTGCGAGTAGCCGGTGATGAGCAGCTTGCCGTTATCCGTCACCGTCGGCGCGAAGCTCGTGGGCAGCGCGCTGCGGGCCGCGGTCAACGCATCGACCGTGTCTTTGGATTGCTGATCCGCATGCAGATACGGGTGATAGGCGAGGCTCGATGTATCGTAGCCCGCGTAGTTCGGCGCGACCACGATATAACCTTGCGCAGCGAATGCGGCCGCGATCAACAAGCCTTCGACGTTATCCGGATTGGTGACATTGGCGATGTTGTAATTCTTTTCGGCTGATGTGCCGTGCGCATACACGACGATCGGGCGCGCGCCTGTGCACGCAGCGTTGCTGCCGGTGGGAATCATCAATGCACCCGAGGCCGTCGTCGGCTGAGACGCAGGGTCGAGTGTGTTGTAACGAAGCTGATGCACATCGACGCCGCACTCGGGATCGACGATCAGATCCAGGATCTGTTGTCCGCTGGACGTTGCATTGATCGCGGCCAGCAGCTGATCGATGTTCAGAGAGACCAGCCGCGTCGGCGGGCTTTCGATCAGCGTGCCCGCGGTCGGAGGCGGCGGCGGTTCGGCGGGCGCAGTGTCCCGATCGTCCTTGTTATCACTATTGCCGCACGCGCCGAGCATTGCAGCGGGACCGATCAACACGAATAATCTGAACCAGTTGAACATCGCCTTGGACCTCTCTCGTGCGTACTCCTAATGCACGAGCGAGGAACTTGGATCGTTCAGTCACGTAGATTTGTACGACCCCTCATTGGAAATGCCTATGTCCGCGCCAAATTCCCCGACCGCCTGGGCGGAGGACGTGTTGCGTTTCTGGTTCACCGAACTGCGCCCGGAGGACTGGTTCAACGGCGCGCCCGAAGTGGATGCGGCAATTCGTTCACGCTTCGGTCATTTATATGAGACGTTGCGCGCGAGCCCGCTGTTGCCGTCGAGTCTCGAAGCCCGCTCGCTGCTCGCCGCGGTGATCGTGTTCGATCAGTTTCCCCGCAATTTGTTTCGCGAGTCGGCGGCGGCTTACGGGACCGATGCGCGGGCGCTGGAGCTTGCCCGCCATGCGGTGGCGCTGGGCCTGGATCGAGCCCTGAAGGAACAGGAGCGGCATTTTTTGTACATGCCGTTCATGCACAGCGAAGATCGCGCGATGCAGGCAGAGTCGCTGCGATTGTTCGCCGGGCTCGGCAGTGCCGAGGACTCGAAATGGGCCCGGCATCACCACGGCATCGTCGAGCGGTTCGGGCGTTTCCCCCACCGCAATGCCGTGCTCGGCCGCACGTCCACGCCCGAGGAGCTGGACTTCCTGAAAGCCGAGCCGTCGTTCGGCTGAGACGGCGGCGGCCGGGTACCGCTAGAATCGATTCATGAACGCGCCCACTCCCATTTCTCAGGCCGCCGTCGACGTGGCCGAGTTGATGCAAGGCCTCGGCCGCGCCGCCAGAGCGGCGGCCAAGGTACTGGCTCAAGCGAGCACCGTGAGCAAAAACGCGGCCCTCACGGCGGCGGCCGCTGAGATCCGCCGGCAGCGCCCGGAACTGCTCGCCGCCAACCGCATCGATGTTGAGCAAGCCACGCAGGCCGGCTTGTCCTCGTCCATGCTCGATCGACTCACGTTGAACGAGCAGCGCATCGAGGCGATGGCGCGAGGCATCGAAGATATCGTCGCGCTGCCCGATCCGATCGGCACCATGATCACCAGCTGGACGCGTCCGAATGGCCTGCGCATCGAGCGCGTGCGCGTGCCGCTCGGCGTCGTCGGCATCATTTATGAGAGCCGTCCCAATGTGACGGCCGATGCGGGCGCGCTGTGTTTGAAGTCCGGCAACGCCGTCATTCTGCGTGGAGGCAAGGAAAGCATTCACTCCACCAAGGCGATTCATGTTTGTTTGATCGCCGGCCTGCGCGCCGCGGGCCTGCCGGAAGCGGCGATTCAAATCGTGCCGACCACCGATCGGGCCGCGGTCGGCTACATGCTTTCGAGCATGAAAGGCGTGATCGATGTCGTCGTGCCCCGGGGCGGCCGCAGCCTGGTGGAACGAGTGCAGACCGAAGCACGCGTGCCGGTCATCGGCCACCTGGAAGGCAATTGTCACGTGTATGTGGACCGCGATGCCGATGTGAATATGGCTCGCGATGTGGTCGTGAACGCCAAGCTCCGGCGCACCGGCGTGTGCGGAGCCGCCGAAACGGTATTGTTCGACGCCCAAGGCAGCGCCGCCGGCCCGGTGCTCAAGGCGCTGCTGGACGCGGGCTGCGAAGTGCGCGGTGACGAATCGTTACAAAGTCTCGACGCTCGCATCGTGCCGGCCGGCGAGCAGGATTGGTACACCGAGTATCTCGAACCCATCATCGCGGCCAAAACCGTGAGCGGCGTGGACGAGGCCATGGCGCACATCGCCAGATACGGATCGGCGCACACCGAATCCATCGTCACCTCGAATTCCGCAACGGCCGAGCGCTTTCTGGCGGGCGTCGACAGCGCGATTGTTTTGCATAACGCATCCACGCAGTTTGCCGATGGAGGCGAGTTCGGGATGGGCGCGGAGATCGGCATCTCCACCGATAAATTCCATGCACGCGGCCCGGTCGGCGTCGAGCAGCTGACCAGTTACAAGTATGTGGTCCGCGGCACAGGGCAAACGCGGCCGTAGCGTATACTTCCGCAAGTTTCGGCCGAGCCTGCCGCGAGCCCACTGCAGTATGTTTCGATTACACGCGTTCATCGCCTCCGTCATGTTGTGCCTGGCCGCCGGCCAGGCATTCGGTGCGGGCAACTCCGACGCCGCTGCGTTTGCCGCCGCGGTCGAAAAGGGCCGTGCCGATCAACTCGATGTGTTCGCGCCCAAGGCTTTTGCCAGTGCCGTTCAGGCAAGCCAGGCTGCGACCAAAGAAGCCGAGCGCGGCCGCAGCCCCGATAAAGTGGCTGCTCGCGTGCAGGAAGGCCAAACGGCTTTGCAACGCGCCCGCAGTGTGGCGGACGGTGCTCATCAAACGCTCAGCGCCGTGATCAAGACTCGCGAAGATGCCATCGCCGCCGGTGCGCCGAAATTGTCCGGCGAGGCGTGGACCAAAGCGTCCGAACGCTTCCAGCAAGCGATGCGCGAGAACGAGAGCGGCGACCTGCCGAACGCACAGAAGCGTGCTGCCGAAGCCGAAGTGTTGTTGCGCGACGCCGAGCTGATCGCGATCAAAGGCACGATTCTCAACGAAGCCCGGGGATTGATTGCACAGGCCGATGAAGCAAAGGTCGCAAAATATGCGCCGCGCACGCTGCAGTCCGCGAAGCGTCACTTGAGCGAGGCGGAGCAGGAGATTCAGCGCAATCGTTACGACGTGGCGCAGCCGAAGAAGCTGGCGTCGCAGGCTCGTTACGATGCGAAGCACGCGATCTACCTCGCGCAGCAGATCGAGAAAGTGTTGCAGCAGGAGAAGGACGATCAGGCGGGCGTCGAAGCGTTGATTCTGTCGTGGGAAGAGCCGCTCCAGCGCGTCGCCTCCGATATGGAACTGGAGCTGCGTTTCGATGAAGGCCACCAGGGGCCGATGAAAGAGCTGGACGAATACGCGCAGCAGAAGACGCAGGAGATCCGTCGGCTCAAGCAGGAGATCGAAGATCGCGAGGAGCAGCTCGCGCAGATCAACAATCAGCTGAAGCGCATGGAGTCGAAGCTCGGCGGCGAATCGCAGGAGCGCATCGCGCTACAGAAGCAGCTCGACGCGCAGGCTCGCATGCGAGCAAACATTGCGACCCTGGAAGCTTCGTTCACGCCGGAAGAAGCGAAGGTGTATCGGCAGGGCGAGGATGTGGTCGTGTCCCTGATGGGCATCAACTTTCCCTCCGGCCGCAGCACCATCGACGCGAGCAGCGGGCCGCTGATGAAGAAGGTGCAGCAGGCGCTGTCGTTGTTTCCTGGCGCGTCGCTGGTGGTCGAAGGCCACACCGATGCCAACGGCAGCGACTCGCAGAATCTGATCCTGTCGCAGGATCGTGCGGACGCGGTCAAGCAGTACCTGGTGAGCAATTTCGGCGTCGATGCCGAGAAGATCAGCTCGATCGGGTATGGCGAAGCGCGCCCCGTTGCCACGAACGAAACGGCCGCAGGCCGTGCGCGCAACCGGCGCATCGACCTGGTGATTCACATGCAGGCTGGCGGCTGATCCGAATATTTATTCCGCGCGCCCGGATAACAATCGCATTTCCACCCCGCAGGGGTGGATTATTTTGCATGTGCATGAGGGTGCTCATGCGCATGATCGTGGCCGGGCTGCGCGCAGCGCTCGCAATTCACCCAGCCCGAGTCGCCATTCACGTAGTGCTCTTTCTTCCAGATCGGCACGCGATGTTTCACTTCATCGATGATGTAACGGCAGGCCGCGAACGCCTCCGCTCGATGCCGTGAGCTGACGCCCACCCACACCGCCAGATCGCCGATCGCCAGCGAGCCGATGCGATGCACGCAGGCGGCTTTCAATACACCGAAGCGAGCGATGGCTTCGTTGACGATGCGCTCGCCTTCTTTGTTCGCCAGCAGCTCGAACGCTTCGTACTCCAGGCGAGTGACGGCCAGGCCCTCGTTGTGATTTCTCACCCAGCCTTCAAAGGAGGCATAGCCGCCCGCTGCCGGATCTTCGAGCTCGCGGCGATAGGTGTCTGGCGTGAGCGCCGTGGTGCTGAAGGAGAATGCGTTCATCCGCCGGCCACTGGAGGGATGAAGACCACTGTGTCGCCATGACGCAGCGGTGTGTGCCAGTCGCTGAACTCGGAGTTCAGCGCGACCTTGAGTTGTCCGGCGGTGAGCTGGAAGGGATGACGCTGCCGCAATTCGTCGTACAGCTCAGCCGGCGTCGCCGCCATCGTGTCCAATGTTTCCTCGCTACGACCCGCCTGCTCGCGGAGGATGGCGTAATACTGAATACGGAGCGTGCGCGCCTTGGCTGACGAGGCTGACGCCGGCGGGGCCGCGGAGCGGCCCTCGCCGATCTGGGCGACGGTCGTTTGATACTCGGCGGCCGTGTTCACGTTATCCAGCGCTCGCGCGTCGGGCAGATCTAACAACGTGACATCCGCGTTGATGAGAAACTTGCGTGGACACTGCTTGCCCGCCGCGACATATGCGAGTAACGGCTCGCGAGCGAGCGGCTCCCAGATCGCGCACAGCGGCTCGGGCAACGAATCGTGGCTGCTGCGATAGGCGGTCGCCAGTTTCGAGAGATCGCGCCGCTCGACGAGATGCCGCAGCGTGGTCTCGCTGAGAAATGGCAGATCACAAGCAGCCACCAGCCAGGCCGCCTTCGGATGCGCCTGCATCGCCGCCGAAATCCCGGCGATCGGCCCGATGCCCGGCAGCCGATCGACGATCTGCGGAAACCCAGCTCTCGTCGGCTCTTCCCGCTGATCCGGCCGCACAGAAACAAACGTCGCCGCACAAACATGAGACAGCAGCTGAAACGTCCACTGCAGCTGCGACTGGCCGTGATATTCGATCGCCGCCTTATCCCTCTGCATGCGCGTGCTCGCGCCGCCGGCGAGCACCAATCCAAACAAGGGCGCCTCAGCCGACATCGCTCTTGCCTCCGCGCTTCTCTGCCAGCCGGGTCTCAGCAATCACGATGTCATGCGACAGCGCCTTGCACATATCGTAAATCGTGAGCGCCGCGACGCTGGACCCGGTGAGCGCCTCCATCTCTACGCCAGTCTTGTGATGAACCGACACCGTGCATCGAATCACCGCGTCATCGCCGTCCATATCGATGGTCAGCGTGCACTTCTCGATGCCGAGCGGATGACAGAACGGAATCAGCTCATGCGTACGCTTCGCCGCCATCGTCCCAGCGATGATGGCCGTATGAAACACCGGTCCCTTCGAGGTCGTGAACTGCTGCGACCGCAGCGCCTCCGCGACGTTCGCAGGAAAACGCACGCGCGTCTCCGCCGTGGCGGTGCGCTTGGTGACGACCTTGTCGCCCACATCCACCATGGTCGGGCGCGAAGCGGAATCGATATGAGTAAACGTCGCCATCAATCAGCCACCGATGTAATACATTTCGATCTTGCGCAGCGGCTGCTCGCCGTTCTTGAGCGTCGAGCGCACTTCGCTGTAGCGGTCGGCGCGTCGAGTCCAGGTGGTCGAGATCAGCTGCCGGAGCTCCGCATCCGAAGCGCCCTCGCGCAGCGGCGCTCGCAGGTCCAAGCCGCTGCGTGCGAATAAACAAGTATAGAAAACGCCTTCCGAAGACAGCCGCGCCCGCGTGCAATCCCCGCAGAACGGGTTGGTGATGGAAGAAATGAACCCGACTTCACCGACGCCATCGTCGAACGCGTAACGTTCCGCGACTTCGCCGCGATAGTTTTCTTCCACCGGATGCAGCGGCCAGCGCTGAGCAATACGGTCCACCAGCTCGCGCGAGGGCACGACGCGGTCGAGATTCCAGTGGTTGCGATTGCCCACATCCATATATTCGATGAAGCGCACGATCACGCCGGTGCCGCGGAAGCGCTCGACCAGGTCCAGCGCAGTGTGATCGTTGATGCCGCGCTCGATCACGGAGTTGACCTTGATTGGCGCAAGGCCCGCTTCCCGAGCGGCGTGAATGCCTTCGAGCACGCGATCCAGGTCGCCCATGCCGCCGCTCATGCTCTTGAAGATTTCCGGATCGAGCGTGTCGAGGCTGACGGTGATCCGATGCAGGCCGTTGGCTTTGAGCTCGACCGCATGCTGGGCGAGCAGCACGCCGTTGGTCGTCAGCGCCACGTCCTGCACGCCTTCGATCGCGGTGAGATCGCCGACCAGGTCGGCAATGTTCGAACGAAGCAGCGGCTCGCCGCCGGTGAGCCGGACCTTCTTCACGCCGAGCTCGACGAACAATCGCGTGAGTCGCACGATTTCCTCGAACGACAGGCGCTCGTTCGATTTCAGGAAGCGATAGTTCTCATGAAACGTCTCCCGCGGCATGCAGTACGGGCAGCGGAAGTTGCAACGATCCATCACCGAGATGCGCAGGTCGTGCAGCGGCCGGCCCAGCGTGTCGTGGGGAAGAGGCTGAACCGGCAGCTCCACGATGTTGGTGACTTTGCTGGACATGGTTACCACCGATACAGCGGCAGCGAAATATCTTCGGTCACGACGCGCGGCCCGGGAGGCAGTTCTACAAAACCCAGCGTGCCGATCAAAGACGTGAAATCCCCCGAGCCCTGGGTCGGATGAGGTGCCGCACCCAAATTCAATTGAGCCTGGCCGGCGACGTCTTGCGCAAGTTTTACCGGCAAGAACACCGCCAGCGACGGCTTGACCTCATAGCTTTGGGCCAGCGTGATGGTTTCAACAGGTGCCGGCGCAGCTCCCTGCGCGGCGAGCAGGCCCGGCAGCACATAGCGCGTCAGGCAAACCAGCGTCGACACCGGATTGCCCGGCAGCGCGTACACCGTTTGTCCTCCCGCACCGACGCCAAACCACAGCGGTTTGCCGGGACGCTGCGCGACCTTGTGAAAAACGGCGCGGACGCCGAGCTCTTCCAGCACTTGGGGCACGTAATCGAAGCGGCCCATGGAAACACCGCCGCTCAGGATCAATACATCGTTTGTTTCCAAATGCTGGCGCAGGCGAGTGCGCAGCGTGGCGAGATCGTCGGCAATGTGATCTTGGGACAGCGCCGTGTAACCGTGACGACGCAGCGACGCGAGCACGGCATAAACATTCGAACGCGAGATCTGCCAGTCGCGCAACGGCTGGCCGGGCTCGATCAGCTCATCGCCGGTGGAGATCACGACGATCTTCGGCGTGCGGGCCACGAGCGCATGGCTCTGGCCGTTCGAGGCGATGACCGCAACTTCGGGCGGGCCGAGATGACAGCCGGACGCAAGTAACAAATCGCCGCGCCGCGAATCGATCCCGCGTGCGTGTACGTTGAAATTGCGGACCGGAGCGGGAGCGTCGTCTCGCAGTTGAGCAACGCCGTCGCGAACTTGGATGTTTTCAACCGGCACGACGCAATTGCAGCCGGCCGGCATCATCGCGCCGGTCATCACTTCGATGCATGCGGTGGGATCCGCCAGCGTCAGCGGCGCCGCGCCCGCGGCTTGAGTGCCGGCGATACGGAAACTGCTGCGGCCGTCCTGCCAGCTTTCGAAGGCGAACGCGATGCCGTCCATGGTTACGCGATCGAACGGAGGCTGGTCGCGAGTGGCTGTAATTGATTCACGCAGCACTGCGCCTGCCAGCTCGCCGAGCGGCATGCGCACGGCCGGCAGACGCGTCGCGTGGTGGCGAATCGCGGCTTCGGCTTCTGCAGGTGAAATCAGGCGGCTGGACACACGGTCAGTGTGTCACGAGCCGCCTGGAGGCGCTATATCCCGCCGGGAATGGCGGAGGAATGGGCAAGAACGAGATTGTCTCAAGCAGCCGTCCCTGGAGCCTCGACCAGCCGATACATCCGTGTATCGTCGTTCGCCCGGTTCGAAGGCACGTTAAGTGCCTTCGAAAAGGCATCCGGGCTCACCCCCGTGACTTGAACACGCGCACCTGCTCGTTGAACAGCTTGGCCTTGGCCTGCAGCTCGTCGATGGCGGCGTTGTGCTTCTTCGCCTGCATGGTCTTCAGCTGCATCAGCTGGGCGGTGCCGGCGGCCTTGCTCTTGGTTTCTTCTTCCAAGCAGGCGCCGAACGAGTTCACTTCGTCGTTATAGGCCTTGAAGGCCTGCATGGCGGCGACCATTTCCGCTTCGGACGCGGTCTTGCCATCGGGAATACTGGCCGGGGCCTTGGGGAAGGCACATTCGGCATGGGCGGTCGCTGCGAACGCGGCGAAGGCGATAGCAGCGCCGAGGTTGAGCAACTTGCGATTCATCTGACGGGTCTCCAGCTTTCGATACAAAGGCAAGCCGCTGAAGGGCTCAGCGGCGGTTACCTCTGGCATCGGCCCTACGAGCGCGCGCTTAAGGGCCTTGCCGCAGCAGGTTGCACAACTGCGACGGGGGTCGCACTGACCTGCAAAAGCGTGAGCTGGGTCCGCCCGCGTTATGTGAGCCCCGGGTCATGTGAGCTTGGAGCCGCGGGCGGAATCGACCGAAATCGACGCGATTGACGCGACTATTTCTTCTTGTCCTTGTTCTTGCCTTCGCGCGCCTTGTAAACCTTGACCTGCTCGTTGAAGCGGGCAGCGTTCGCTTCCAGCTCTTCGACGGCAGCGTTGTGGCGCTTGGTGTGAATGGCCTTGATCTGCTCCACCTGGTCGGCCGGCGCGTCGGGGCCGGCGGCCTCGATGCGGGTGTTCATTTCGGTTTCCAGGCAGTTCAGGTAGGTCGTGACCTGGTTGTTGTATTCCTTGATCGCAGTCATGCCATTGAGCATTTCGTCCTGGGTCGCCGTGGCGCCGTCAGGCAGGCCGGTCGGGGCCTTCGGATAGGTGCACTCCGCGTGCGCCGCGACCCCGGCCATCAGCAGGCCGGCCAACAGTGTCCCCGCTGCCGTCATTTTATTCATACGATCCTCTTGGACGAGCCCGAATTGAGCGCTCGATCACACGTCGAGCCGAACGCATCTTAAGGCCCCGGCCGTGGCGCACGCAAAAGAAATGGGTCGGGGCGACGTTCTATACTGGCCGGCAATTCAACAAAATCTCCCATCCCATGCTCACCGCCGCCGAGGTGGATGCCGTCCGCCTGAGCCTGTCGATCGCTCTGCGCAGCGTGCTCTGCAGCCTGCCGCTGGCGATTGCGGTCGCCTGGCTGCTGACGCGTCGGGCGCTGCGGGGCCGGCTGCTGCTCGACGCATTCGTGCATTTGCCGCTGGTGCTGCCGCCGGTGGTCACCGGCTATCTCCTGCTCATCGCCTTCGGCCGCCGCGGCCTGTTCGGCGAATGGCTGGAGAGCGTCGGCGTCGTGTTCTCGTTCCGCTGGACCGGCGCGGCGCTCGCCT
>CAMLEO010000176.1 GCA_946478975.1 uncultured Steroidobacter sp. | reverse complement strand
GATGTCGGAATCGGATCCGAACAAAGCACTACGGCGGGTGGTCGCAATCTTTGCGACGTTCTGGCGCATGCACGCGCTGGCGCTGCCGAAGTTTGCCGCCTTCGGCCAGCTGGATCCGGAGATCGGCGAAGTGCTGAACGAGCGCGCGGAACGGCGGAGAAAACTGTTGACCGCGATCGTGGGACGAATGAAGTCCGTTCATTCGCCCCACGATCTGGTCGATGTGCTGTACGCACTTACCAGTGCGGAGTTTTATCGATTTCTCACCGTGCGCGGTCGCAGTGCGCAGGCCATCGAAGAGCTGATCTGGCAAACGGTGATGGATGCCGTCGAGCGGTTTCGCGACTAGCTATTCCGCCGCGAACCGCCGCCGGCCGAACATCATCATTCCCAAGGCACACGCCAGCAACAGGCTCAGCGTGCCCGGCTCCGGCACGGTGCCAGTTTCGCCAACGCTCGCCAGCGGATCGAGCGACGCCAGCAGCGCCGTCGGTGCCGTCATGGTCAGCGGCGAGATCACGTTGTGAATATTGAACGTGCCGCCCCAGTTGGAGCCGAACGTGAGCGCGTTGCTGAACCAGCTGCCGTCGAGCAAATAGCCGCTCAACACGCCGCCGGTGTAGTTGAGGTCCCAACCGTAGATGCTGAAGTCGACCAGGTAATCGAAAAAGAATCCCAGCCCCGATTCCACGTAGCCGAACTCGCCGCCGAAGATATCGAGCGAGGCAGAGCCGCCCGAGCCGAACGGCTGATGCACCATCGAGAACAGATAATCGCCGGCGGAAGCGTTGAACTGACCGCCGTCGATCGTGAGATGGCTCGCTGCGCCGGTGTTGTTGGTCAGATCAAAACCGCCGTACACAGTGCCATCGTAGATCTCACCCGTGACGGCATCGCCGGTTTGAAAGCCGTTATAGATCGTGCCGCCCGTCATCGTCAGGTCGACATAGCCGGCCGCTCCGCGGAAGCCGCCGTAAATCGTGCCGCCGGACATATTGAAAACATAGTCGTTCAAGCCGCCCATCACGACCGAGCCGGTCACCTGCCCGCCGCGCATGTCGAGGCTGTAGCTGCCGTTGCTTGGATTGACGATGCTGCCGATGACTTGTGCGTGGTCGGCGATCTGCAGGTAGCCGGCATAGCGAATGTCGCCGGTGACGCGTGCGTGGTCCTGGACGTAGAGCTTGACCAGCGAGGTCGACTCGTTGTCCCAGCCAGGGAATGTGACTTCATTGACGATGTTGCCGGAGACCCGCGCGTGATCGTTCAGGCGCACGACCGAGGGGTTGCCCGTCATGTTGATCGCGTCCTGGCCGGCGGCGGCGATGATGCGCCCCGTGCCGTTGACATTGAGATTGCCGTGACGAGTTCGCGCAGCGGCGTTGAACATGCCGAGGCTGGGATCGTTCACGCCGCGAATGGTGCCGCCGCTGCCCACGTTCACGGTGGTGGCGGCATTGTCGACGATGATGTTGTTATAGACCGTCGTATTGACGTTGGTCGTGCCGGGCGTGCTGTAGATGATGGTCGCGTCCGCGCCCGATGCGTAACACGTCGCCAGCACAACACCCAGAAGTGCCGTCTTGCTGCTGACCCTGACCCTTTCCATGTGAGCTCCTTGTAAGTTGTAAACCAGTCTGGTTCCAGCGCCAGACGAGCGCCAAGTGTCCATTCGTCACCGCCGATGACGTGCAGAGGCTTACAGCAACTCGTATGCCAGCTCAAGACAACTCACATGATGTCAGATCGTAACGAGGCGACGATCTCGCGCACGGTCCCATGCATGTCAATCGCATCGACGTTTACAACGTCGTGCGACGCTGCCGTTACTTCTTCTCGGGTTCGTTCATGGCGCGCTTGGCTTCCTTCGCGCCTTCTTTCGCCGCCTGGCCGACTTCCTTCGCCGCTCCAGCGACTGCTTTGCCGACCTTCTTGCCGGCCTCGCCTACTTCGCGAGCCGCCGTTCCGACTGCCTTACCGACTTCTCGCGCACCTTCTTTCAGCGTCGTGTCCTCTGCGAGCGCGGGCACGGCGACACTGGCCGCGATCAGCAGCAGCGAGGCTTGCAACAGTTTTACTGACAGTTTCATGGGCGGTGACTCCCTACACAGGGCTACGACCCTTGTAACCGCCGCTGCCCCCGTTGTCCACAGGAGCGCAGAAGAATCCGCTAAAACCTCACGTCGCGCGTCCGAACTTGCGCCTCGGCTTGCTGACTTTCTTCGGCTCGGCGGGCGCGGCCTCACCATCCGTTGCAACAGTGGCGACTGGAGCAACCGACGGCGCAGGCGGACGACCCAACAAGTCCTCCAGTTCTTCGATCAACGACTTCGGCGGAGCGGCGTCGACGGGCGGCGCGACCACGGGCTCACGTTCTTCCGGCGCCATGGGCTTGATGCCGAGTTCTTCGAGCCGGTCGAACACGCGACGAAGTGCTGCTTCGGGATCGCGATAGAAGGCGCTGCCACGGATGCGCACGAACTCCCAACCCAAACGTTCGAGCACGGCTTGTCGGGCAGTGTCTTCGCCGAGGCTTTCGGGCGTGCGATAACGATCGCCGTCGCATTCCACCGCGAGGCGTTTGCCATCGCTCTCGATCACCATGTCGATGCGGAAATGGCCGACGCTCTCCTGCTGTTTCACGCGATAGCCCGCAGCGGACAAGCGCTTCGCGACTTCGCGTTCCAGCGGCGACTCCGGTTCCAAACGATCCCGCTGCGAGCCGGGCGGCGCAAGGTTGGGCTGCTGTGCATGCTGGAGCAACTGAAAGCGCAGGTCGTCGGTCTTCAAGTCATGATCCGCATCGAACGAATACACGACCCACAACTGATCGCGTGCACGGCTGGCAGCGACGTTGTATCGCTTCTTCACCAACTCGTATGCACCTTCTCTCACCGTGCGCAGTGCTGCATCTTCAGGTGCGCTGTCGACCAGCGACAGGAGAATGATGTCTCGCTCGTCGCCCTGGAACTCGGCGGAGATGCCGGCGAGGATGCGACGCTTCTCCAGTTCCACGCTGTCGATGCGCTTGTGAAGCAGCGACTGGATCAGCAATGCCTGCTCTTCCTTCACCATCGAACTCACACCGATGGTCTTGCCCTCGTAGGCAGGGTGCCGCGTCATGGCCTTGATCAAAGAAACAATCGCCTCGGCCTCGCGCGGATTGACGTCGCCTTCGCGCGCGCCATCCACCGGATATGCGACGCACGCCGGTTTGATGTGAGTCGAGTTCGCCGCGCGCAGCGGCAGGATCTTGCCGTCGTAGGACAGCCGATTGCTGAACGCGATGATCTCGGGCACCGAACGGAAATGCTCGACCAGGCGCACGGCGTCGCCGAACGCTTGCCGGCCGATGTCATAGATGGAGGACATGGCATCGAACAGATGCGCATTCGGAAAATCGTGCAGCATCGACTTGCGCAGGTTTTCCAGCGCGGTCTGCTCCTTGCCCACGCCCAACGGCGTGACCTGCTCGTGGTCGCCGACGATGACCACCTGCCGCGCCATGTACAACGGAATGAGCGCGTTGAGGTCTGCCTGGCTGGCCTCGTCGACGATCACCAGATCGAAGCGCGTTGCGCGCGGATCGAACGTTTCGGCGACCATCGAGATCGGCATGATCCACACCGGCACCGCCTCGACGGAATGTTTCATCAGCTTGCGCGCTTCGGTGAGCAGCGTCTGCCGGCGCTCCGGGTGGCGCGTCGACATCAAACGTTTCGCCGTATCCAGCCAGCCAATCAAGGCCTGGCGGATCGTATTGTTTCCTTGCAGGCGAGCGAGCTGCTGACCCCACGCCGTTGCGTCGATCAGCTCCTGCGTCACCGGCCGCAGACGATCGCGCGTGCGATCCGCTTCATACTGCAACGTCTGCGCATCGAGACGATCGATCTGCACCAGCGCGTCGTGCAGCTGACGATAGATCCACGCCAGCTCGACATCTCCCGGCGGCGTACCTTTGTCGTGCGGCGCCTTGCGATCCTGCAAGCGATCCGCCCAACGCGGCGCAACCTCGCGCAGTCGTGTCAGCAGCTCATCGCGTTCGGCAATCAGCGGCTTCACCGCCAGCAAGCGTTGCGTGTACTCGCGAGCCGCACGATAGGAGCTCGCATCGCGAGCCTCGACTGCGGCAAGCAAGCGAGTGGCGCTGCCGGCGATCGCCTTCGGATCGATTTCACCGACCTTGGTCGCGAGCTCCTGAAACCACTGATCGATCTCGCGTTGCTTGCGACGATCCGCTTCGGTCGCGAGCAACGGCGGCAGCACTTCAGCAGCAAGTCGTTCGACGGTTTGATACTCGGCCAACGGACTCGGCTCGCGCGGAATCTGCGCAGCGATCTCGTCGAGCTTCAATCCTTCTTCGCGCAACTGCGCGCTGAGCGTGCCCCACGTGAGCTCGTGCCAATCGAGGCAATGGCGAATCTCATCGGTGAGCGCGCGACACGCAAGCTCCGGCTCCGGCCCCATCGAGCGGAACAACGAGTTGATGTGCGTGCCGATGAGCGCATTCCAAGAATCTTCGATTTCGAGCCGCCGCACTTCCAGGTCGGCGACCATCTCTAGCACGTGGAAATGATCCAGGCGCGAAGGCTCTCCGGCAGCCACGGACGCAGACTTCACGAACTGTCGCCACTCCGAACGCGACGCCATCGCCAGGAATCCCAAGCCGCGCCCTGCTTCCAGGTGCTGCACGATTTCCTGCGCAATCCGACGCTGCGTATCCGGTGTCATCGATTTCGACAACTGCGGGCGATGATGACGCAGCAGCGCGCATTGAGCGTTCGCCTCCGCCGCCTCTTCGATGCCGTGAATCAGCTGTTCCCAAACTTCGCGCTGCGTGCCGCCGTTGATGCCAGCGACGATCGCGTACGGCCGCCACGCTTGGCGACGGCGCAACTCGGAAAACTCCTCCGCCAACGCAGCGGCCATTGCCGCAATCGCCGCGCTGCTGCCACCTCGCATCCATCGATGCGTGCCAGCGGACAAATCTGCAGCTTTCAGTCGCTGATGTTCCGAAGCGAGCGATTCGAACTCGCGCTCCGACGGCAGCTCTTCCAGATTCGGCAGCGGGCGACGCGCGTCCTGCTCTTCGTCCGCAGTAAACGTTGCGCCCAAAACATACAAACGCCCCAGCTCCGCCGAATTGAGCGGCAGCGACGCCGCCAGCTTCACCGGCCCTGGAATCCAGGCGTGCTGCGTGCCATGCGTCTTGACGTATCTCGCCGCATCGGACGGCGAGAAGCGCCGCTCATCGACAGTGACCTCGCGATATTCGTTTTCGAGCGCCTCGCGCAGGTCGCGCTGCAGCCCCTTCAATTCCGTCAGCAACTCTTTGCGACGCTCACCCAGGCGCGTCGCGCGTGCCGCCAGCGATGCGCTGGTTTCAGTGGTCAAGCGTTCGGTGATGGAACCGATCGATGTTTCCAACTGCCGGCGTGCATCTTGATCGCTGCCCAATACGGCGACACACAGTGGACGCAGCACGTCGGGCACTTTATCTCGCAGCACACGCAGCGCCTTCGCCGTCTGCGCGGTGACGAGAATGGACTTGCCCTGTGCGAGCTGATGGCCGATCAGGTTCGCGATCGTATGCGTCTTGCCAGTGCCCGGCGGGCCTTGCACGAGCACCGAGCCGCTGTGGCTCAGGCGCTTGATGATCTGGATCTGTTCCTGGTTCGCTTCCTTGCCGAGCAGCACATCGTCGTCATCGATGGGCACCGCGAGCGCGGGCAGCGTGGCAGTCTCATCATTCGATGTACTGGACGACGACGTGTTTGGCGCGGGATCCCATTCGACCGGCGAGCCCGTGATCTGCACCAGCGCCGGCGCGAATGCCTTGCGCTGATCGATGTCATCGATGATTGCATCGACGGCGTTCGCGATGCCGCCGACGCGCTTGCGCAGGATCAGCATCGGATCGCGAAACATTCGCGGCGCATCCGACGGCTCATCCGCAACCCGCTCTTTGAGCAGCCGGCCGCTGGTGGGCGACAACGTCTGCACCAGCGTTTTCAAATAACCTTCGGTCTCGTCGCCGCCCCACGGATGGAGGCCTGCGTTTTCCAACTCCGCAGTTCGATTGCGCAGCGAGGCTGCGGCCGTGTTTTGCAGATCGACGAACAACGCGCTGTACAGCTCGGTCGGCCGATCCGTTTCGTGAATGCTGAATTCCGCGGCGCTGGCGTCGAAACGCAACTCGACGCGCTTGAGCAGCACCGGGTGATCGATAGGCACGCTGCCTTCGATCGACGAGACCGCGCGCCAGTTGAGGCGGCCGTCGGCCGCGACGAGTTCGAGCAGTTCGCCATCGCGCTCCATCGCCGAATGAATTTCGTAGAACAGCTCGAAGAAGCCGAGCGCCTTGCGAGCCGCGAGCTCGGTGATCACCCACTCTTCGCGCTGCGCGGCCCAGGCTTCGAAATCGGCCATGCGCTGCGCGTCGTCGTCGAAACGTATGTTGAGCGGCGGACTGTCCGCGGCCGCGACATTGCGGGTGGCCGCGAAATACGCAGCTTTGGTGGGATCGTCCCAATCGGGCAGCAGCCAGTTGCTGACGTTGAACGGCGGCGGCGGACACGGCGTCGACATCGGCCGCGCGATGCGTAACAAACAATCGTCCGCAACCTGCACGCCGTCGTTGAGGCCGGGCCGATTGATCTGCACGCACGGATGGTCCGGCGCGTCGGCCAGTCGGATCGCTCGGGGATGTTGGCTCAGATGTCGAACTGGAGGAAACCGCAGCTGGTTGGCTTCCTTCAGGAACAAGTAGAGCTGCCTGACTTTATGCCGTATGTGTTCGATCATCTGGGCAGTATTCGGTCCCTCGCCTGAACCAGATTTAAACCCGCAATCCTCGCTGCGGCCAGCCCGTCGCAATCTGGAAACAGTTCCCGTACTCTCTGAACGGCATACGGCAGGCTCGCGAGGCTCCAGAACGATGCAAGTACGGACGCTGCTGATTCGGACCATCGCGCTCGGCGCGCTCGCTTTTTCCCTGGCCTGCGCGGCTCAAGAGCCTTTTGAACCGGCGCTGCGCAACCTATGGGATCGCGGCTCCGAGCGCTTTCATCGCCAGTGGCTGATCGCGGGGCCGATCGCCGCCGACGTCGCCATCGACCCGCTGCAACTCAGGCCAGCGCCGGGTCAACAGCTCTCTACGCGCGATCCAAGTGTTAAATGGGTCCCGGTGACCGCGTGGTCCGATGTGACGGATGTAAATTCGACTCCGCCGCGCGCGCCGGAAACCAACGGCCAGCCCGTCGATCGATTCGTATTCGTGGCGGCCACACTCAACAGTCCAAAGGCAGCTCCGGCCGATCTGTCCATCGGCAGTGAACGGCCCTACTCGGTCTGGCTCAACGGCAAGCTGATTTACAGCCGCGAGAGCGCCGAGGCATTCTCGCCTGATAAAGACCGCGTTCCGGTGCAGCTGCAGGCCGGCGACAACCCAGTCGTATTACGCTTTCATAAAACGAGCGCCGGCCCATCGCAATTCTCGTTGCGCGCAGTGCCGCCCGGAGCGGCGCTGAAGAAGATCGACGAGATCACGCCCTCGCTCGCCTCTTCCTACGATCAAGCACTCGCGGTGAAAACTCACTTTGCGGTGGAAAAAGAGGCCGCGCCCGTCTCGCTGGAGATCATCGCTGCCGGCGGTGAAGTCGTTGCGCGCCAGTCGGCGGCACGCGGTGAAGTTGTGAAGTTCGATTCCAAGAACTGGCACGACGGCGCTTATGACATCCGTGCGTCGACGCAGGATGCCTGGAAGCAACCTCAAGTGCGCTATCTTGCCTGGTACAAGGGCGATCCGATTGCCGCGGCCCGTCGCTTGATCGCAGCGGCCGACGCGACGAAGACAGACGTGCCAGGCGCTCACGTTCGCATGCTCGCTGCGATGGTCAAAGACCGCCTCGGCGGATCGCTGGAAGGTGCGACACCGGCGGCGTGGCGCTTGATTCATTCTCCGTTGATGGAGTTCGAAGAGTTGCAGCTGGAAGCGCAAGGTCGCCCTGCCCGGCTGCGCCCCAGCGGTTTCGTGCGCATCGCTTACAACGATGAGGTGGATGGCTCGACTCAATACTGTCGAGCGTATCTGCCCGCCCAGTACTCCAGCTCGAAACAATGGCCATTGATCCTGACATTGCACGGCTACAACCCCGCGAATCCCGAGTATGTGGACTGGTGGCGCGTCGACACGCGTCATCATCCGGTGGCCGAAGACCAGGGAACAATCTATATCGAGCCTCACGGGCGCGGCAACGCGCAGTATCTCGGCATCGGCGACCGCGATGTCATGCATTGCCTCGCAGAGGCCAAACGCCGGTTCTCGGTGGATGAAGATCGCGTGTATCTGACCGGCGAATCCATGGGCGGGCACGGCACGTGGGCCATCGTCACTCGTCATCCCGACATATTCGCAGCGGCCGCACCGGTGTTCGGCGGTTGGGATTTTCGTGTCACCAACGTCAGCACTCCTGCAAGCCCGCCGCCGCCAATGACTCCGTTGGAAGCATTCTTCTTCGAACGCGGCAGCTCCTTCGCTGATGCAGAGAATCTGCTGCACGTTCCGCTGCTGGTGACTCACGGCGACGCGGACCCGGCGGTGAACGTTGCGAACTCACGCCACGTCGTGACGATGATGCAGCGCTGGGGCTATGACATTCGTTATCACGAGATGCCCGGCTACGTGCACGAAGACCTCGGTCAGCAAGGCGCCATTGCTGACTGGCTGCTGACTCATCGGCGTGTGTCGGCGCCCGCAACCGTTCGCTTGCGATCCACCGACCTCGCTGGCGCTTCGGCGTACTGGCTGCGTGTGCGCGCGTTTCAAAATCCCGGCCAGCTCATTCGTGTCGTCGCGGAAGTACTGCAGCCCGGACTGGTGCGCATCGATTCAACGAATGTCGCTGCAATGACCATCGACTTGCCGGCCGCACTGCGCGGCTCAGCGAAGACATTGCGAGTTGTTTGGAATGGCCAGCCTCATGAATTGAACGCGCCCAACGGCGGCGACCTTGGATCCGTGCCCGCCTCCAGACTCACCAAGCACGTGGGACTCGAAGGCCCGCTGCCGGATGTGATCAAAACACCGTTTGCGGTCGTCGTCGGCACAACATCGTCCGACCCTCGCATGCGCGAGATGATTCAGACCCGTGCGGATTCCTTCGCGCAGCAGTGGCTCAATTGGCAGCATCAACCGCTGCGAATGCTGAAAGATACCGAAGTCACCGCTGAGCAAGAGAAAGCCTATTCGCTGCTGCTGTTCGGAGGCGCGGACGCAAACGCTGTGACCCGCAAGATCGCCAAACAACTACCGTTCGCAGCCACGCGCAACGAGATTCGTGTGGACGGTCGCACGTGGAAAGCACAGGACTCGGTTCTGCAGGCTATCTATCCGAGCCCGCTCGCCGCCGATCGATATGTCTATGTGATCGCGGCAACCTCGCCGGAAGGCATGTACTTGTGGAAGCCGCAACTGGTCCATTTCACCTTCGGCTACCAGACAACCATATTCGACTGGGTCATCCAGGACGGCCGGCGGCCGCCGCCAGGAACACAGAACGCCGCGATCGCGAATGTGGCTGCGGGAATTTTCGACGCGTCCTGGCGCAGGAAAGACGAGTGGTCCGTGCTCCGCGACGATAAGAGCGTGCTCAGCTGGACCCTGCGCCATGCGCCGCCCAAGGACTTCGCCGCATCCTCGGAAGCGTTGCAAGCCATCGCCGGACGTTATGAGTTGTTTCCTGGCGCGGCTGTGACATTCCGGCCCGAAGACAACCGCCTGGTCGCCGACCTCTGGGACGGCACCCACCTTTCGCTCCTGACCGAAAGCAATTCCATTTTCATCGTGCCGCAAACCGGCGACGGCGTTGAGTTCATTCGCGACGCGAGCGGCAACATCACCGGCGCGTCGGTGGAGAACCAGGGCTCGATCATATGGGCAAAGCGGCTGCCGTGAGGCCAGCCATCATCACCAGGCCGCGACGCGTTCGATCGCACCTTGTGCGAACGGCACATTGGATGGCAGATCGGTGCGCTGAATGTAGCCGATGAAACAACTGCAGCGCTCGTTCGGGCACCGCGTGGCCCGACGGCGCTGCTCGAAAGTGCCGTCGTAGAGATTGCCGAGGTCCAGCTGCAGGAAATGACACGGCTTCACGTTGCCGTCGCCATCGACGGAAATGCTCGATTGCCCTGCACGGCATTCGGCGCCGAGACTCGGCGGCGGCGCGGCGTTGATGGGAAAGTGCGGATCGATCGAGGTCAGATAGTCGAACTCTTGCGTTGAGTAATAATCCTGCGGCCGAGGGCTCAGCGCGTTGATCCACAAATATTCCTCGGGGCGCATCGCCTCGCGGACTGCCGCGATCTCCGCGAAGTGCTCACGTGCGCCGACGACACCGACACTGAAGCGCACGCCTGCGTCCCGAAGAACCCCGATGCGCCGAAGAAATGCTTCGCGCCGGACCTGGGTCGGATGATAGGTACACCATAACGCAAGCCTGTCTCGATTCGCTCGATCCACCCAGCGCAGGTTGCTGCTCAGATTTGTTTGAATCGCGACTCGCTGCACGGTCGATGCGTGGCTGAGCTCGATCAGCGCTTCGACATAGTGCTTGCGAACCAGACCTTCGCCCCACGGCGTGAACAAGATTGCGAGCGGCTCAGGTGCCTGCGTCGCCCAATCGACAAATCGTCGCAGGTCGGCGGCGTCACGACGCAACGTCTCGGTCGTGTCCCGGCGCTTCGCGAATGGGCAATAGGTGCAATCGTAGTTGCAGCTCGCGAGCCGGCCGCGATACAGGATTCGCAGCGTCGAATCGTCAAGCCGCTTCATAGCTGCTCATTCTGGCAACCACAGACTGCGACGCGAGCCACGGGCCGATGGTGTCGGCGTGCGCCATGCCCTGCTCCGTCAATGCCAGCACGCCGCGATCAATGCGTGCCGCGCCCGTCTCGATCAACTGCTCCAGTTCGGGGAAATCACCAAACAAATGCGTGCCGAAGCGCGAGGTGTAGGTAGATTCATCCAGCCCCGGCCAGACGAGCAACGATTGAATGACGAACCGGCGCCGCTGCTCATCGCCATCGAGCGCAAATCCATAACGCGCCTCTGCGAATGTCGCCGCCGGCGCGGCGACAAACTGCTGGAGGATGCTGCTCACGCTTGCACGCGAGACGCCGTAGTGATCCGAGTAATGCAACGTTCGAGTGTACGAGCGCGCACCGCAGCCGAAGCCCACCATGCCATCGTTCTGGCAGCAATACGCTGGACCGCCAGCGTCCGGTGCCTTCGGCGAGCGAAACATTCGCATCGAGACCTGTGTGTATCCAGCGCCCAGCAACAGGTTACGCGCAGCCGCATACATCTGCAGGCGAATGTCGCTTTCGTCGGCGTGCGGCCGATTTGCTTCGATCTTGCCCAGCCCGGTTTTGGGCCTGACATACAACGGATAGAGATAGAGCTCTTCCGGCGCGAACTGCAGCGCCGTTGTTACGGACTCGACGAAGCTCGCGACCGACTGGCCGTGAATACCATAGATCAAATCGAGATTCAGCGTCGCAAAGCCGAGGCTGCGGATGTTCTCGATTGCGTCGACGACCTCGCGTCGCTGCGTCGGGCGCACGAGCGCCTGCAGTTCGCTGTCGACGAAACTCTGCACGCCCATGCTCACGCGATCGCACCCAGCTTGCCGGCACACTTGCAGGCGATCGCGTGTGGCCGTCTCCGGGCTGACTTCGATTCCAGCTGGAATGGATTGCAAATCGATCGTCAGCTCGCGAGTCACCGCTCCGAAGATGCGCTCCAACTGTTGGGCGGTGAGATAGCTCGGCGTACCACCACCCAATGCGAATCTCGCGAACCGATGCTGACCCAGCAGCGGTCCTACGATGCCGATCTGTCGCACCACCTGATCGACGTAACGCTCGACCAGATCCGCGCCTGGACTTCCCAACGCAAACAGGTTGCAGAACCCACAGCGATAGGAACAGAACGGCACGTGCACATAAGCAAACAACGCATCGCGATTCTCTTCTGCCCACACCTGCTGCAGCGGCATCGGATGAGGCAGATCTCGATACGCTGTCTTGTGAGGATACGCGTACGCGTATGCCTGGTACGGACCCCGCTGCATCAATTCACGCAAATGCATCTCAGGTCCTCGGGATGCGGAAGTGAGCGTACGGGACCCGCATCACGACGGGATGGCCGTGGCGATGACCCACATACCCGTCCTCACCGTAGGCCGTGCCGTGATCGGAACAGATGATCACAAAGCTGTCGCCGCGCCTGGCGAGCGTCTGCCACAGCGGCGCAAGTGCTCCATCGACGTATCGAAGCGCGGCTGCATGCGATTGCACGGAATCCTTGTCGGCACCCAGATAGTGACAATTGGGTTGATGAATGGCGGAGACGTTGATGAACAGGAACATCCGCTGCTGTGCCAGTTCAGTCGCTGTCAGCCGCTGGCACGCCAGCTCCACTTGCAAGTCTGTCGAGCGCTGCGAAGTCACGCCGAACTCGCGTCGCCAATAACGTTCCTGGAACAGGCCCGGCAGCGCCGAGCCGAGCGGATTCTGTAAGTTGAAGAACCCGACGCCGCCGATGCAAATGGTGCGATAACCGATGCCGGCGAAACCCGCGACGACGTTGTCGACGCCGTTGAAAACATACGTGTGCGCGTCGGTGGTTTCGCTGCCTTCGAACTGCAGGCTCAGCAAACGAGGATGATTCCCTGGGCGTACCGGCGTCGGCAGAAAGCCGGCGAAGAACGCACAATGGGCGGCGTAAGTGAAGCTGCCCGGCGTATATCTTTCCTCCCATCCCTCAGGCCCGAAATACCGCTCCAAATGCGGCAGCCGACCGGCGGCCAGTTCTTCCTGTGCCACATCCAAACGTAACGTATCGAGTGTGATGAGCACGACATCGTGCGAGCCGACGATCTCGTGCATGTTCGGGTTAACGCTCATCGAGCTGCACCCGCCGAACTTGATCGTCGTACGTGCCGGCGCCTTCAAACAGCAGGCCTGGCAGCAGATCGCCGAAAGCGTTCGCTTCCAGCACCGAGACACGCGAGTCTCGCAGCACCACGTCGAAACCGATGCTCATGCTCGGTGCAAACGCCGCTGCGGCTTGCGAGACAGTGTTTTCGAGCGCATGGATTTGTCTGGCATCGAGCCAGTGCGGCACTGAACGTTGATTGCCGAGATGCAGATTAGTCATCGGCGAACGACTGATGCGAGCGATGCGTTGACGCGGCCGGCCGCAGAAAGCCACGACGCGCAAATCATAAGTTGCCTCCGGCGACACCGGAGCACGCGGTTTGGGGATCCATCGCTCCGCATACGCGCCCTGCACTGCTAACGCATCAACCAGCGCTTTGACCTCTTCGCGCTGTGAATACATCGATATCTTCAAATAACTATATAACGCACCGTCGTTTGCGAGACGCGCGGAGGAGTATGCGCGAACTCGTCCATCGCGATGTCGATGCAGGGCCACGACGCCGGCAGCTGAGGATCCATAGCGAGACTTGATGAAGACTGCCGGCGCCTCGGCAGGTGAATACATTGTTTCAAACGCGTCCCACGAGCTCACCTCGCCAAGCAACGTGGGAACATCGATGTCGTTGCTGGCGAGATGACGCTGGCACGCGAGCTTGTCGCACATCAACGCGATTTGTTTTATTGGTGTGAACAAGCGCAAGCCGTGCAGCCGCTGCTCCAAGCGCGCCAGTGCCGCCATGAAGCCCGCATACCACCAGTGCGTGTGTGCGAGCTCGCCATGTCGCAATGGCTGAGGTGCAGGCGCGTCGCTGCCTGACAGTCGAAATCCATCCTGGATGAACGCGTCCACCGTTTGCGGATCGTCGCTGGGCGGATCGATCTTGCACCACGCATGGTCAGCGCCCAGCGCGGCTTCATCTCGCAAAACGTCCCGCCAATCGACGACGCTGACTCGCAATCCAATCGCACGCGCGGCCGCTTCCAGCAATTGCGAGCGTCGCGAGGACGCGCTGCCGATCAGCAGCACAGATTACTCGCTGACTTGCACGTAACGATCGCCGTCGTCGGCTTCCTCCGCCTCATCGATCTCCAGCGTGAGCGGCAGCGCTTGCAACTGCTGGACGACCCGATCCGAAATGTAATGATGACGAACGTCGAGCAGCTTCAAACCCTGCAGAAACTGGCTCGCGAGCAGCGCCTTCGCGCCGTCGTCGCCGAGCGTGCCCATGGAAAGATCCAACGTATGCAGCGAGCCGAGCCAGCTCTGTTGCGCGAGATATCCGGCCAGCTGATCGCTGATTTCGGAATTGCGCAGGCCGAGGTAGTCCAGGCGCTTGGGTTGAATCTTCGCCAGCAGATCTTTGTAGGTCGAAAGGTCGCCGTCGAAGCCGTAACCCTCATCGCCGAGCCACAGCTCCAGCTTTTTCAACGCCGGCAGCTCCGAGTCGCCAATCGTGCGAACGATCGCACTCGGCAGGCCGCCGCTTTCGATCGCCAGCTCGCGCAGGTTCGGCAGCGACAGTTTTGGCAGCGTGAGCTCGTTCGTGCCTCGAATGCGCAGCACTTCCAGCTTCGGATACGCGGCCAGCAACGGCGCGTAGTCGGTCTGGATGATCCACGACATCTCGCAGTCCTCGTACGTCATGTCGCCGACGAACAAGGCTTTGAGCGCCGGCAGTCGCTGCTCGATCA
>CAMLEO010000175.1 GCA_946478975.1 uncultured Steroidobacter sp. | reverse complement strand
AAGATCACCAAGGCCATGGAAATGGTGGCCGCGAGCAAGATGCGCAAGGCGCAGGACCGCATGCGCGCGACGCGTCCGTACGCGGAAAAGATCCGTCGCGTGATCGGTCACCTGCGGCTTGCGAACCCGGATTTCAAACATCCGTTCATGGTCGAGCGCGAGGTGAAGTCGGTCGGCTTCATCGTCATCAGCACCGACCGCGGCCTGGCCGGCGGTTTGAACGTGAACTTGTTCAAGGCCACGCTCGCAGCGATGCGCGAGTGGCAGAACAAGGGCGTCGATGTTTCGATGTGCTTGATCGGCTCGAAAGGCGTGCAGTTCTTCCGCCGTTTGAACGTGCAGACGCTCGCGACCGTCACGCATCTCGGCGATCGTCCGCACGCTGCGGACCTGATCGGCACCGTGAAAGTGATGTTGGATCAGTATCGCGAAGGCAAGCTCGACCGCCTGTTCCTGATCAACAACGAATTCATCAACACGATGAGCCAGAAGCCCGTCGTGCGGCAGCTGCTCCCGGTCGTCACCGAGGACGAGGACAAGCTGCAGAAACTGTGGGACTACATTTACGAGCCGTCCGCGGCCGATCTGCTCGATGGCGTGCTGATGCGCTACATCGAATCGCAGGTCTATCAAGGCGCGGTCGAGAACGTCGCCTGTGAAATGGCGGCGCGCATGGTCGCGATGAAGAGCGCGACCGACAACGCCGGCAAGCTCATCGAAGAGCTGCAACTGATCTACAACAAGGCTCGCCAGGCGGCGATCACCAAAGAGATCAGCGAAATCGTCGGCGGGGCGGCGGCTGTTTGAAGACAGCCCGGCAAAGAATTACTGAGGAACTAGACATGGCAGCTAACCCGGCAAGCACTGGCAAGATTGTCCAGATCATCGGCGCGGTCATCGACGTGGAATTCCCGCGCGACCAGATCCCGAAGGTGTACGAAGCGCTCAAGCTCGAGGAAGTCGATCTGACCCTCGAAGTGCAGCAGCAGCTCGGCGATGGCGTCGTGCGCACCATCGCCATGGGCGTGTCCGAAGGCTTGAAGCGCGGCCTGAAAGTGAAGGCCACGGGCAACCCGATCTCCGTGCCGGTCGGCAAGGGCACGCTCGGCCGCATCATGGACGTGCTCGGCACGCCGCAGGATGAGAAAGGCCCGGTGCAGGCCCAGAACACGCTGCCGATTCACCGCCCCGCGCCGTCTTACGACGAGCAGGCGGGCGGCCAGGAGCTGCTGGTCACGGGCATCAAGGTCATCGACCTGCTCATTCCGTTCGCGAAGGGCGGCAAGGTCGGCCTGTTCGGCGGCGCCGGCGTCGGCAAGACCGTCAACATGCTGGAGCTGATCAACAACATCGCCAAACAGCACTCGGGTCTGTCGGTGTTCGCGGGCGTCGGCGAGCGTACTCGCGAAGGCAACGACTTCTATCACGAGATGATCGAGTCGGGCGTCATCGACACCGCCGATCTCACCAATTCGAAAGTGGCGATGGTGTACGGCCAGATGAACGAGCCGCCGGGCAACCGCCTGCGCGTGGCGCTGACCGGCCTCACCATGGCCGAATATTTCCGCGATGAAAAGAACGAAGCCGGCAAGGGCCGCGACGTGCTGCTGTTCATCGACAACATCTACCGTTACACGCTCGCGGGTACCGAAGTGTCCGCGCTGCTCGGCCGTATGCCTTCGGCGGTCGGTTACCAGCCGACGCTGGCCGAAGAAATGGGCGTGCTCCAGGAGCGCATCACTTCGACGAAGACCGGCTCGATCACGTCGATTCAGGCCGTGTACGTGCCCGCGGACGACTTGACCGACCCGTCGCCGGCCACGACCTTCGCGCACTTGGACGCCACCGTCGTGTTGTCGCGTCAGATCGCGTCGCTGGGTATCTACCCGGCCGTGGATCCGCTCGATTCCACCAGCCGTCAGCTCGATCCGCTGGTCATCGGCGAAGAGCACTACGCGGTCGCGCGTGGCGTGCAGGCAGTGTTGCAACGTTATAAGGAACTGCAGGACATCATCGCGATCCTGGGCATGGACGAGCTGTCTGAAGAAGACAAGCGCACCGTGACCCGCGCTCGTAAGATCCAGCGCTTCCTGTCGCAGCCGTTCAACGTCGCCAAAGTGTTCACCGGCCAGGACGGCAAGATCGTCCCGCTCAAGGACACCATCCGCGGCTTCAAAGGCATTCTCGACGGCGAGTACGATCACCTGCCCGAGCAGGCGTTCTACATGGTCGGCGCCATCGAGGAAGCGGTTGCCAAGGCGAAGACGCTGCAGTAACTCACTTCAGCACGGGCGGCGGCAACGCCGCCTGTGCAAAGTCAAAGAGCACACATGGCTACTATTCACGTCGATATCGTCAGCGCCGAAGGCGAAATCTTCTCGGGCGAAGCCGCGATGGTGTTCGCGCCCGCTGCCATGGGCGATATCGGCATTGCGCCTCGTCACGCGCCGCTGCTGACGACGCTTCGCCCCGGCGAAGTGCGCGTGCAGACCCCGGGCGGCGAAGAACAGTTCTTCTACGTCTCCGGTGGCGCGATCGAAATTCAGCCTCACCTGATCACCGTGCTCGCCGACACGGCCCTGCGCGCCAAGGACATCGACGAAGCCGCCGCCCTGCAGGCCAAACAGCGCGCTGAAGAAGCCCTGCGCGACCGCAGCGGTGCCGTCGAGCTCGCCGAAGCCCAAGCCGAACTCGCCCGCGCCGCCGCGCAGATCAAAGCGATCGAGAAGCTGCGCAAGATCCGACAATAACGAGCGCATCGGGGTGAAGCTCGATGGCGACACCCTGTTCGCACTCGTGCTGCTGGCGGGCCCGATGGCAGCGTTGGCATTCTGGCATTCATATGAATGGGGATCCGGCTTCGGCTTGAAGTCGGGTTTGTGGCGTGCGTCGCCTGTCGTTGCCCTGCTCCTGCTCGCACTCCTCGTGGCTTTGACGATCTACCTCGGCGCCCATGAGCTTCGTGCTTACACTGGAAGCAGAAGATCCCGCGGCTTCTTGCTCTTCTTTCTGATGCCCGGCGCTGCTCTCGCCACTGTGATCTTTCCCGGACCCGCCGCCGAGCTCGCTGGAAAATACAAAGAACTGGCGGCTGAGAAAGCGACCCGAACGTTCTCCGCGGTTGGATGGATGTTGTTTGCCGGCTGGACCTGCCTGGTCCTTCTTGGATTGTTTGCTCGGACGTATCGCAGCTGATGAAGGGCACCGTACTACTGCTTGGCTTGCTGTCGCTTCTGGCCGGCTGCTCCAAAGGTTATAACATCTGTTCCGCGCCGATCGCGGAGAACTGCCGCACGTTTCGTTCGGAAGCGCACTATCAACGTTGGGTGAAGGACGAGAGCCGCCGACAACTCGCGGCCGCCCGGCACTTTCCTGACGATTACCGCGATGTCATCGCGGCGGCTCTCAAGAAACTGCTGCAGTCCAACGAGTCGGAGTTTCCCAACACCCGCAGACAATATTTCGTGTCGGCGTTCGGTGAAGACGCCGATGCGGCCACGCTCGCGAAGTTGCAGCAGCTGGGCATCGATGCGCTGCCTGGCTCGCGATACATGCAGAACGACACGACGCATCGTTCGCAGGACTCACAGGGCGTGTACCTGGATAACTACCAGATCTACGTTTCGCAGTTGAAACATCTCGCCAACGGCGACTATCGCATCGAGTTCGGCTACTTCTGCGGCGAGCTCTGCGCCGGCCACTTTGCTTACCGCTTGAACAAACGAGACGGCGCGTGGGCGTTCACCTCTCAAAAAGCGCTGTGGGCTTCCTGAGCCAAGCATGAGCGCCCGACGTGAGTGACGCGCAACGAGCTCATCCGATTCTTGTCTGGATCGGTGCCGTGTACTGGTGGCCACTTACCCGGGTTCGCACCGAGTTGCGGACTGCCCTGTGGGTTTTGTACGGCGGTGGATATGCCGTGCTCATCGAGCTCATCCGGTTCGTGGTGCGTCGGCAGGCCGTTCTCGATCTTGGAGACATCGGCCATTTTGTCGCCGCACTCGGGGTCGGCGCCCTGCTCGCATCATTGTTGCTGCCGGGGGATGGCGTCCGAGCCTGGATGCGAACGACGCTGTTTGGCCTGATCGCCGGCCTCGTGTTTGGGGTGATCGCAGAGTTACAACAGGGCCCGCCGGTAGATGTGATGGAGGTGTGCTTCTACGCACTCCCGACGGGTGTGCTGTTTCCGCTGGTCCGCTGGCTGGCCCTAAAGGGCTCAGCCAATCACCGCGCCTCGAACCCCTGATCTCTCGCGCACACGATCGCTTGCGTGCGCGACTTCACTTCAAGCTTCTCGAAGATACGCGACACGATGTTGCGCACGGTCTTGTCGCTCAAGTGCAGAGACGTTGCGATCTCGACGTTGCTTCTGCCAGCCATGATGCCGCCGAGCACGTCGCGCTCGCGATCGGTCAACGCATTCAACTTAGTGTCTGCAGGGCGAATTGTTTCCTGTAAGCTGCGGCCGGTGAATTCCAGCACGATGTCCTTGAATTGAGCCCACGCGGGCTCGTCTTCCAGCATCACGTGATTGCGAGATTCCAACTGCACGAACTGCGCATTCGGAATCTCCGCGGCGAGTTCGCGACTCGCATTGAGAGGTGTGACTTCATCGCCGACAGCGTGAATCACCAACGTCGGCACCTTCACTTGTGACAACAGCGGCCGCACGTCGATGTTCGAGCGCGCGAGCATCAGCTTTGCCGCGATCTCCGGTGTGGTCGTGCGTCGGCACAGCTCGTTGAACCATTCGAGCTGGTGCGTGCTCGCGCCGGGCACGAAGCGCGAGGTGAAAATCTGGCGGAAGGAAATATTGTCGGTGCCCCAGCCGAGCTGGATCAGCTCGACGATGGCGCGAAAGCGCCGCAGCCCCTGCTCATCGCCGCGCTTCGCCCATCCCGTCGCGTAGCCGCCGTACAGGATGAGATGCGACACCCGTTCCGGATGGCGGATCGCATAGGCGATGCACGTGGCCGCGCCTTGTGAGATCCCAAGAAACGCCGCCGGCGTCGTGATGCCCGCCGCATCAACGACGGCCTCCAGGTCCTCGACCCATCGATCCAGCGACAGCTCCGGCACTTCCCACTGCGTCATGCCGCAGCCGCGCTCGTCGTGGCGCACGAAATGAAAATGCCCGGCGAGGAAATGGATCCAGTGGCGCCAGATCGGGCTTTCCAGGTCGTACTGCAGATGAGTGAGCCAGTTCGCCGCCTTCACCAGCGGCGGCCCCTGCCCCATGCTCGCCCAGGCCAGGCGCACGCCATCCCGTGTGGTGAGATAGCGGATCGACTGCGGCGCGCCGGGCTGTTTCATGACGGAAGGTCTAACGCGGTTCGGGACAAATGTCACGCTGGCAGGATGGACGAGCCTGCACGCCGGGACATTCTTCATCTGGTTCCGCTGTAGGTCCCGCGCGAAGCTGGCGCGGTTCAGCCACCTCGGAGCAATTACCATGAAGCGCCTGTTGGTCCTCGCGTACGGCGTGTTTTGCTACGCCGTGTTCTTCGCCTCGTTTCCATATGCCGTCGGGTTTCTCGGCAACTTCCTGGTCGGCAATTCCATCGACGCACCGGCCACATCGAGTCTCGGTGAGGCGTTGGCGATCGACATCGGGCTGCTCGCGTTGTTCGCTCTTCAGCACAGCATCATGGCGCGGCCGGCGTTCAAGCGCTGGTGGACTCGCATCGTGCCGGTGGCGGCGGAGCGCAGCACTTATGTGCTGCTGTCCAGCCTCGCTTTGATTCTGCTGTTCTGGCAGTGGCGTCCGATCGGCGCGTCGATCTGGAATGTCCAGAACGAAACGGCGCGGATGGTTATTTATGGCGGGTATGCCGCAGGTTGGGTTTTGCTGTTGTATGTGACGTTCCTGATCAACCATTTCGACCTGTTCGGCTTGCGCCAGGTCTGGCTGTATTTCCGTCGTCGCCCGTACACGGAGATCGCGTTCAGGACGCCGTCGCTGTACAAGCTCGTTCGGCATCCGCTGTATGTCGGCTGGCTGCTCACGTTCTGGTGTGCACCGACGATGACGGCCGCGCATCTGCTGTTCGCCGTGCTGAGCACTGCGTACATCCTGATCGCCATTCAGCTCGAAGAGCGTGACTTGACCCGGGCGTTTCCCGAATATGCGGAATACCGCCGTCGCGTGCCGATGCTGATTCCATTCAGGACCGGCGCGCGCGACCCGAGCACCCGTATCACCTCAGCGCAATGAAACAAATCGCCTGCCCCGTGGTTCTGGCCACCGTCACGTTCCTGCCTGGCCTGGAGAAGCCTCGTCATACTTTGAGCCGAGGCTACCGGCCGCATATCGTCATCGGGCCGCCGACACAGCGGATCGCGGCCACGCAGGGGAGCACGCTGACCGAGCATTATCAGGGCGTGGTCTTTCTCGACGAGTTCCTTACGATCTCGCCGGGTGAGGCCCAGGAGGTGACCCTGGGCTTGTGGGCCTACCCGGACAACGACTACGCGGACGTCGTTCCAGGCGCAACGTTTACATTGCGAGAAGGTCCAAACATCGTGGGTTACGGCACGATTCACGCTCGCGAATGACGCCGAGGCGTCGAATCCCGAACCGGCGCCGTTCCGGAATCGTTACCATGGGGCATGCCGCTAGGATTCGAACACAGCTACGCCTCGTTGCCGTCGCGCTTTTTCTTACGCGTCCCGCCGACGACGGTGGCCGATCCCCAGTTGATCATCTTCAACCGGCCGCTGGCCGAGCAGCTCGGGCTCGACCCGAACGTCATCGAGCCGCGAGCGGCGGCGCTGTTCTCGGGCAACGAAGTCGCCGACGATTCCATGCCGATTGCGATGGCGTACGCCGGGCATCAGTTCGGTCACTTTGTGCCACAGCTGGGAGACGGACGCGCCATCCTGCTGGGTGAGATCAAGGATCGCGACGGCGTTTTGCGTGACGTGCAACTCAAAGGTTCGGGTCGCACGCCGTTCTCACGCAGCGGCGATGGCCGGGCGACGCTCGGTCCGATGCTCCGTGAATACATCATCAGCGAGGCCATGCACGCGCTGGGCATTCCAACCACGCGTTCGCTTGCGGTTGTCACAACCGGCGAGCCGGTGTTTCGTGAGCGGCCGCTGCCGGGCGCCGTGCTCACACGTGTTGCCGAAAGTCACATCCGGGTTGGAACATTCGAATACTTCGCGGCTCGCGGCGATAACGAAGCAATTCGAGAACTGCTGAACTACGTCATCTCACGCCATTATCCCGAAGCGCGAGACGCCGAGAACCCGGCAATGGCGGTGATCAAAGCCGTTTCGGAACGCCAGGCGAAACTGATCGCCGACTGGATGGCCGTCGGTTTCATCCACGGCGTGATGAACACCGACAACATGGCGATCTCGGGCGAGACCATCGATTACGGCCCGTGCGCCTTCATGGATAAATACGATCCGAAGACGGTGTTCAGCTCCATCGATCGCAACGGTCGCTATGCCTACGTCAACCAGGCCGGCATCGCGCAATGGAACATCGCCCGCTTCGCCGAAACATTGCTACCGCTCATCGACGCTGATGAGAATCGAGCCGTCACACTAGCGACCGAAGCCGTGCAAGCATTCATCGCCCGTTTCGATGTGCATTTCCTGCAGCGAATGCGTAACAAGATCGGGCTTGCGAGCGAGGAAGAAGGCGACACCGAACTGATCAAACGATTGTTTGCAACCATGCAGGCGGGCGAGGCGGATTTCACATTGACGTTTCGCCGGCTGGCCGACGTGGCGGAGGCGCCGGATCGAAGCGCCGAATTGCGAGCGTTGTTTACAGAACCTGCGGGAATCGACAGCTGGCTGCAGGACTGGCAGCAGCGTGCGACTCGCGATCCGAAAACCGCTGCGGAACGAGCGGCGAATATGCGTCGGGTCAATCCCGAGTTCATTCCTCGCAATCACCGTGTGCAGGCAGCGCTCGACACGGCCGCCGATGACGGCGATCTGGAGCCGTTCCGCCGCCTGCTGGCGATCCTGCAGCGACCGTACGACCACCAGCCCGATGCCGCCGAATACACCTTGCCGCCACCGCCCTCGGAGCTCCCGTTCCAGACCTTCTGCGGCACCTGAAATGCCCGGCGAAACCGTAATAAATGCCGACAGGTCAAGGACCTCTCGGCCCGCTGGCGGCCATCCGCCGATGTCACGATAATGCACGCCCGCCAGTTGAGCCCAATCTCAAAGTTCAGCCCGACCTGACACCCATGCCGCTTTCCATCGTCATTCTCGCTGCCGGCCAAGGCAAACGCATGAAGTCGGACCTGCCGAAGGTGCTGCAGCCTTTGGCGGGACGCCCGATCCTGTCGCACGTGCTCGACACCGCAAAAAGTCTGCAGGCCGACGCCATCCACGTGGTGTATGGGCACGGCGGTGAGAAAGTTCGGCAAGCGCTCGCCGCCGAGCCGGTGAGCTGGGTGTTGCAAGCCGAGCAGCTGGGCACCGGCCACGCGGTGGCGCAGGCGATGCCGGCGATTCCGGACGATCACGATGTTTTGATTCTGTACGGCGATGTGCCGCTGGTCCGCCAGCCGACGCTGCAGAACCTGCTCGGACAGTGCAATCAGAAGGCGATGGCGATGCTCAGTGTGGTGCTCGCCGATCCGACCGGCTACGGCCGCGTCGTTAGAGACAACGCCAGCAATGTCGTGCGCATCGTCGAGCAGAAAGATGCAAACACCAAAGAGCGCGCGATTTGCGAGGTCAATACGGGTTTGATGGCCGTGTCCGCCGCGTCGCTGCGCAAATGGCTTGCCGATCTCAAGAACGATAATGCGCAGGGCGAGTATTACCTCACGGACATCATCGTGATGGCTGTTCGCAGCGGCATGAAGGTCAACGCCGTGATTGCGCCGACGGAAACGGAAGTGCTCGGCGTAAATGACAAAGTGCAGCTGGCACAGCTCGAAGGCGCGTTGCGCGCCGAGCGTGCGCGTGAGCTGATGATCAACGGTGTGACGCTGGCCGACCCGGCGCGCATCGATATTCGAGGCAAAGTCACCGTCGGCCGCGATGTTTTCATCGACGTGAACGCAGTGCTGGTGGGCGAAGTCGAATTGGGCGACCGCGTGCGCATCGGCCCGAATTGTTACTTGAAGGACTGCCGCGTCGAGGCCGACACGGAGATCCATCCCAACTGCGTCGTCGACCGAGCCACGATCGGCCCGCGCAATGTGATCGGCCCGTTCGCGCGCATCCGCCCGGATAGCGTGCTCCACGGCGACGTGCACATCGGCAACTTCGTGGAAGTGAAAAAGAGCGAGATCGGCCAGGGCAGCAAGGCCAACCATTTGACCTATTTGGGCGACGCCAGCATCGGTAGAAACGTCAACGTCGGCGCCGGCACGGTCACCGTGAACTACGACGGCGTGAACAAACACCGCACCGAAATCGGCGACGGCGCCTTCGTCGGCTCCGGCTCGATGCTGATCGCCCCGATCAAGATCGGCGCCAACGCCAACACCGGCGCCGGCTCCACCCTCACCAAGGACGCGCCCGAAGGCAAGCTCACCCTGGCCCGTGCCCGCCAGGTGACCATCGAGGGCTGGAAACGGCCGCAAAAGCCCCCGAAATGAGCGGCCGTCAGGGGCCGGACGGCCGCTGCCCGGCCGGTTCAGCCTGTGAGACTTTACACAGCCTAGGGAACATCCCTCGGCTACACTGCCTTTTTTATTCCAAACTCAGCCTTTCATAGGAACCCTCATCTCCCCATGTGCGGAATCGTCGGCGCGATCGCGGATCGCAACATCGTTCCCATCCTGATTGAAGGCCTGCGGCGCCTCGAGTACCGGGGTTACGACTCCGCCGGGGTCGCCATTTTGAATGGCACCGGCCACCTGCGCCGGCTGCGTACCGTCGGCAAGGTGCGCATGCTGCAGGATGCGCTGAGCGACAATCCGGTCGAAGGTCATCTGGGCATCGCGCACACCCGTTGGGCTACGCACGGCGTTCCGTCCGAGCGCAACGCGCATCCTCACATCTCGCGCGACGGCATCGCCATCGTGCACAACGGGATCATCGAGAATCACGAAGAGCTGCGCGAAGAGCTCACCAAGCTGGGATATAACTTCACGTCCGAGACGGACACCGAAGTCATCGCCCACCGCATTCACTTCCACAAACAAAAGTTAGGTGACATTTTCCGCGCCGTGCGCGCGACCGTCGCTGAACTGGAAGGTGCATACGCGCTCGCGGTTGTTTCCGAAGACGCGCCGGATACGATGATCCTGGCTCGCGCCGGTTGCCCGGTGGTCATCGGTGTCGGCGACAACGAAAACTTCGTCGCCTCCGACGTTGCCGCGCTGCTGCCGGTCACTCGCAAGTTTATTTTCCTCGACGAAGGCGATGTCGCCGAGATTCGTCGCCAGAGCGTGCGCATCCTCGATCACGAAGGAAACAATGCGCAGCGGCCGATTCGCGAAAGCCAGCTCTCGGCCGACGCGGCGGAGAAAGGCGATTACGCGCATTACATGCTCAAGGAAATTCACGAGCAGCCTCGCGCTGTCGCGCAAACGTTGGAAGAGCGCGTCGCGGGCGGCAAGCTGCTCGAAGCTGCGTTCGGCCCACTCGCGACCGAAGTGTTCCGTCGCTGTGAAGCCGTGCAGATCGTCGCGTGCGGCACGAGCTATCACGCCGGTGCAGTTGCCAAGTACTACATCGAGCAGATCGCGCGTCTGCCGTGCTGGGTCGAGATCGCGAGCGAATATCGCTATCGCAACCCGGTCGTGCCCAAGAACACGTTGTTTGTAACCATCTCGCAGTCCGGCGAAACCGCCGATACGCTGGCCGCGCTGCGCATGGCCAAGCATTCCGGATATCTCTCGACACTGTCGATCTGCAACGTGCCGGAAAGCTCGCTGGTGCGCGAATCCGAGCTCGTGCTGCTAACGCGCGCGGGCCCGGAAATCGGCGTCGCGTCGACCAAGGCTTTCACCACCCAGCTCGCCGGCCTCGGCATGCTGGTGATCGCGCTGGCAAAGTTTCATGGCACCGATCCGGAGCGCGAGCGCGGGCTGGTGCAGCGGCTGATCGAGATTCCCGGCCTGATCGAAAAAACGCTGCATCTCGATGAGGCGATCAAAAAGCTGGCGCAGCGCTTCGCCGATAAACATCACGCGTTGTTCCTCGGCCGCGGCCCGATGCATCCGGTCGCGATGGAAGGTGCGTTGAAGCTGAAAGAGATTTCTTACATTCATGCCGAAGCGTATCCGGCCGGCGAGTTGAAACATGGGCCGCTGGCGCTGGTGGACGCGGACATGCCGGTGATTGCGGTGGCGCCGAACAACGACCTGCTCGAAAAGCTCAAATCGAACTTGCAGGAAGTACGCGCGCGCGGCGGCGAGTTGTATGTGTTCGCCGATCCGGACTCGGGCATTCAGTCTTCCGAAGGCGTCACGGTGCTGACCATGCCGAAGCACGTCAGCCATTTCCAGGCGCCGGCGGTTTACACGGTGCCGCTGCAATTACTGGCGTATCATTGCGCCATCCTGAAGGGCACCGATGTCGACCAGCCGCGTAACCTGGCGAAGTCGGTGACCGTCGAGTAAGTGGGAAAACCTTGTCATGCAGATCACCAAAGACGCCGTCGCCCTGATTCATTACACGCTGACTGACGATGAAGGTAAGACCATCGATACGTCGGCCGGCGGCGAGCCGCTCGCCTACATCCATGGCAACGGCAATCTCATTCCGGGCCTGGAGCGCGAGCTCGAAGGCAAGAGCGAGGGCGACAAGCTCGATGTGAAGATCGCGCCTGCCGACGGCTACGGCGAGTTCGATAAAGAGCTGATCCAGCGCGTGCCGCGTCGTGCGCTCAAGGGCATTGGCAATCTTCACGTCGGCATGCAGCTGCATGCGCAGTCCGAGCGCGGCACCCGCGCCGTGACGGTGACGCAGCTGGTCGGCGACATGGTGACCCTGGACGGCAACCATCCGCTCGCCGGCAAGAATCTCAACTTCAAAGTGGAAATCGTCGGCGTTCGCGCTGCGACCGAAGAAGAGCTGTCGCACGGCCACGTCCACGGTCCCGGTGGCCACCACCACTGATTGCACTGACTGCGTGCGGCCTGCATAGCCGCATGCACTCTTCTCGCGACTTTCCGACATTTCCCGGTCACAACGGGGCCGTAGAATGGCCGCGCCCGGCTGGCACAGAGCGTGCTTGCTCGGGAGCGGTTCATCGATTCTTTGGAGATGTCCATGGAAATGACGCCCCAAGCTACGCCTGGCAGCTCATCCCCCAAACGCGCCAAACCCCGCGCGCCCCGTAAGACGCTCACGACCAAGGCGGCAGTGGTGCAACGAGCTGCCGAGCCCAGCAACGAAGAGCTCGGCGGCATGATCGCCACGGCCGCTTATTACCTTGCCGCGGCTCGCAACTTCACCCCGGGCCACGAGTTGGACGACTGGCTCGAAGCCGAACGCACCGTCCGCGCCAGGCTCTACGGCTGATATCGCGAAGCCGCCGGTGGTCATCGGCTGACGTCGCCGTCGGCACGCATTTCTCGCGACTCGGTTTGGGAGTACGCTGCTCCTTCGAGAACGAAGGAGGAGGGGCAGCGATGCTGCGCGTCAATTACCTGCTGGCGTTCAAGAACAAAGCGGTCTGGACCATCGGGCCCGAAGAGCCGGTGCTGGCCGCGATCCAGATGATGGCCGACAAGCACATCGGCGCCCTGCCGGTGGTGCGGGACAACGAGCTGATCGGCATCGTTTCCGAGCGCGACTACGCGCGCAAAGTGATTCTGATGGGCAGGTCGAGCTCGGATACCCCGGTGTGGCAGATCATGAGCTCGCCGGTGAAAACGGTCACCCCCGACACCGACGTGCATCAGTGCATGCAGATCATGACCGAGATGCGCATCCGCCACTTGCCGGTGATCGAGAAGAACAAGCTGACGGGCATCATTTCGATCGGCGACCTGGTGAAGGCCGTGATCGAGGAACAACAGCAGACGATCACCCAGCTGGAGCGTTATATCGCCGGCTGAGATGGGCAGAGCCGAGGGCTCTGCCCATGTCTGGGACTAGGCCTGGGCCGTGGCGACCGGCATCGAGTCGTCCAGCAAGCCGCGCTGCAGGGCGCGATTCACTGCACTCAATACCGCGAGCAGCGAAGCCGTCACGATGTTCTCGTGATAGCCGACGCCGAACAGCGTCGCACGTGCCGCCGTGGTGATCTCAACGAACGCCAGCGCCTTCGCGCCGCTGCCCGTGCCGACCGAGTGCTCTTCATATGACAGCACATCGAAGCGCAGGCCGAGTGCATCGACGATCGCATCGATCGGACCGTTGCCTTCACCATGCAGCAGCGCGCCCTGGCCGTTGCACTTCAGCTTCAGCGTCAGTCGCTCGACGCCCTGGTGATCGCGCAGGGACGACAGCTGGTGCGCGCCATACACATACGCGCCCTCGTCGCCCAAATATTCCTTCTGGAACAGCGCCCAGATTTGTTCCGAGCTCAGCTCCTTGCCGGTGGCATCGGTCACCGCCTGCACGACCTGGCTGAACTCGATCTGGCAGCGACGCGGCATGGTGATGCCGTAATCGCGTTCCAGCAGATACGCGATGCCGCCCTTGCCTGACTGGCTGTTGACGCGAATCACGGACTCATACGTACGGCCGACGTCGCGCGGGTCGATGGGAAGATACGGCACTTCCCAAATATCGCCCTCGCGGCGCGCAGCGAAACCTTTCTTGATCGCGTCCTGGTGCGAGCCCGAGAACGCGGTGAATACGAGGTCGCCAACATACGGATGCCGCGGATGAATCGGCAGCTGGTTGCAATGCTCGGCGCAACGCGCAGCCTCGTTGATGTTCGAGAAATCCAGGCCGGGATGAACGCCCTGCGTGTACAGGTTCAACGCGAGTGTCACAACGTCGACGTTGCCGGTGCGCTCGCCGTTACCAAACAAAGTGCCTTCGACGCGATCGGCGCCCGCCATCACCGCGAGCTCCGCGGCAGCGACGCCGGTGCCACGATCGTTATGCGGATGAACCGAGAGCACGATGCTGTCGCGATTCTTCACGTGGCGGCAGAACCATTCGATCTGGTCGGCGTAGATGTTCGGCGTCGCCATCTCGACCGTCGCCGGCAGATTCAAAATGACTTTACGTTGCGGCGTCGGCTGCCAGACCGCATTCACGGCGTCGCAAATCTCGACTGCGAAATCGAGCTCGGTGCCGGTGAAACTTTCGGGGCTGTACTCGAACTGCCACTGCGTCTGCGGATAACGCTCGGCGTGCTCGCGTACGCATCGAGCACCTTTCACTGCAATGTCGATGATGCCGGCGCGGTCCAGGCCGAAGACCACCCGACGCTGCACGGTCGAGGTGGAGTTATATAAATGGACGATGGCCCGGCGCGCGCCAACCAGCGATTCGAAGGAGCGCGCGATCAGCTCGGGACGGGCCTGTGTCAGCACCTGGATGGTGACGTCATCGGGGATCAGGTTCTGCTCGATCAGCTCGCGCACGAAATCGAAGTCGGTCTGCGAAGCGGCCGGGAAGCCCACTTCGATTTCCTTGAAGCCCGTTTTCACGAGCATGTCGAACATGCGGCGCTTGCGTGCGCGATCCATCGGTTCGATCAGCGCCTGGTTGCCATCGCGCAGATCGACGCTGCACCAAAGCGGCGGCGTGCTGATGACTTTGTCGGGCCAGGTGCGATCCTTCAGCGGGATCGGCGCGAACGAGCGATATTTGGACGACGGTTCCTGCAACATGGGTCGATTCCTAATTTCGGGACCGACAACGGCGGCCTTA
>CAMLEO010000174.1 GCA_946478975.1 uncultured Steroidobacter sp. | reverse complement strand
CTTGCTCACATTGAGCGCGACGACTTCGAAGCCTTTGAGGTCCAAAGGGATGTCGCGGACGTAGCCTTTCTCCAGGTCTTCCTGCAGGTCGGAGAAGATCAGGATGGTCTTGCGGCCGGGATTCTTTTCGTTGAGGAACTCGATCGCCTGCAGGACGCCGCCGGTGATGTCGGTGTGAGCCGCCGGCTTGGAGAGCTCGACGAAGCTCTTGATCTGCGCCGCGAATGCACGCTTCTGGTTGTTGGCCGCGCTCGGCCGGTCGTCGAAGGTGGCTTTGGCGATGATGTCTTTTTCACTGAAGCTGGCGGTGTCGATGCGTGCCACCGCGAACGTATCGGTGGGCTGCAGGCGAGACAGCGCAAACAAAATGATGCTTTGAGCTTTCTGCAGTTCCTGGCTGTAGGTGCCCGACGTGTCGAGCAGCAGATAAACACCGGTATTGCGAGGGGCCGTCGGTGAGCATGCAGCGAGCATGAGCACCGTCAGGCCTGCGAGCAGGTATTTCATACTTGAGCCTCCGACGCTGGAACGACTTCGCGAGAGCGGTCCGACTCGGCGGCGGCCTTGGCCCGGGCTTCCAGCCACAGCGGCACGAACAACGGCAGATCGTAGATGCGTTCGAGCAGCGTTCCGAAATGACGGAAGCCATTGCTCAACACTCGCAGCAGCATGGCGAGCGCACGCAGGAAGCCGATGCCGCACAGTCCGAGCACGGTGCGCGATGAATGCACGAACGTCTCGAACGGAATGGCCACGAAGGTGAGGGCGAACGGCAGGATGAAGCCCATGCCCATCTGCGCCACGGTCGTAATCCACAAATATTCGTTCTGCAGGCCGCCTTGCGTGGCCGCGCCGCGCAGGTACGCGCCAGTTGCGAGCTCATCCTGCAGCAACACTTCACGCATGTAGGCGAGGCCGGCTTCGACGCTCGCGAGCAGCGTCAGCATGGTGAAGGTGATCCACACCATGCGAATGCGCATGCGGTCGGGGAGAGCGGCGATCACTGGAAACAAACGCGTGACCCGCAGGGATTCCATCAGGAACAATCCCATCGAGACTTCGACCATGATGATGACCAGGGCCGCGACATCGGAGGTGCGGAACGTGCCGATATAACTGGTGCCGCCGACCATCTCCGACATCGGACGCGCGATCAGCGAGAAGTTGATCGCAGCGCCGCCGATCGCGATCATCAGCACGAGCCCCGAGACGAAGAACTGCACTACCGATGACGACGACAGCGTCGACACGGCGCGGTCCTGGCCGCGCACGATGTCTTCATATTCCTGCATGTGGCGATCGACGATCGTCGAGCGTTTCAGGATGTTGTCGACCGAGGCCTGCACGCGATCCAGCGCGTCTTTGATGGCGCGCCACTCGGGCATCATCTTGTGCAACAGGGCGTGACGCTCGCCGCTCGCTTCGCGGTAAGCATCCATCGCTTCCTTGTGCGCTTTGATCATCGACTTGTGAATGTCGGCCAGGATGTCCGAGGAGCCATTCTTGGAATCGAGCTTGGCAACGGCGTCGACGGCGCGCACCCAGCCCGGCGCCTCCGGCGGCACGTCGACCGCGTGCTGATGATTCTCTTCGATGTGCTTGATCGATTCGCTGAGCGCTCGATGCAAGGTCGGATAGTTGGTCAGGTCCTTGCGCACGCCGTCGCTGATGCGCTCGAACTCGCGTTCGACGATGCGTTCTTTGGCCTCGCGTCCCGCCGACAGCAGCACGTCACGATTGCGTGCGGCCAGGCGTTTTTCGCCGTTCGCGACCGAATGCGACGCCAGGCGCAGGCCGCGGGCCATGGCGCTCGTCGCGGCACGAATGGCCTGGTGAGCCGTATGGCGTGCGAAGAACAGAGCGACCACCGCCACCACGAACACGATCAGCGCGGAGACGATGGGCCAGGGTGTGATTCCAAGGATGGCCGCAATGGACATAATGCTCCCCTTGTGGTGCTTCGATTCTCGAGGACAAAACCAGCGCTGCCCCGTAAGCCTGAGAGTTCGACGCAGGGGCGCCGGTGGATGCTGGAGATGAACGGTTCATTCACGGATCGCGAGATAAGCGACTGACTCCGTTCAGGATCGGAACTGTCGGCAGGATCGCGACCGGTACAATGCGGCCATGGAATCTGCGCTCTCCGCCCTCGCTTCGGTCTTGCAGGCACCTTCGCCCTGGCTGTTGCCGCACGCGGCGATCGGCCAGCGCATCGTGCGCGCGGCCGGAAACTCACATTCGGTGGCGGACGCGTTGAACGCGGCGGGGGCGGGCAGGGAAGATTTCGTGCGCTTCGTGCCGCAGTCGGAGTTGCCGGCCGGCGAATCCTACGAAGGTTTCATTTCGCGAACGGGCAGCGTGCCCACGCGTGACAACCTGCACGATCTGTTCAACGGGCTGATGTGGCTCAGCTATCCGCACACCAAGCGGCGTCTCAATTCATTGCAGGCTCAACAGATCGAGCAGCTGGGCACGGCCGGCCCTCGCGGAATCCTACGAGACGCACTGACGGTATTCGACGAAAACGCCGCCATCCTGCGAGCTCCGCCCTCGCTGGCGGCTGCGTTACGAGCGCGCGACTGGTACACATTGTTCGTCGAGCGACGTGCGGATTGGCGGTCGACGCAACTGATCCTCTTCGGCCATGCGCTGCTGGAGAAACTAATGCAGCCTCGTAAGGCAATCACCGCGCACGTGTGGCTGATCGAGGAAATTGCCGATGAAACGGTGGCGTCGAGTGTCACTTCGGAACGACTGCGCGCCAAGGATTTCCTACCTTTGCCGGTGCTCGGCGTGCCCGGCTGGTGGGCTGCGAACGAAGATCCAGGCTTCTACGACGACGCCGAAGTCTTCCGCCCGCGGCGCTGATGTATACGAAGCAGCCCGTTGACCTATCAAATGATATCGGCGTGCCACGCCGTAAGTGATTCCCGAGACTGATGGCCGGCTGCACGCCGTGGTATTTGCTTATGCCACTGGTTGCACCTTCGCGCCGCGCAGCCGGAGCAGTGCTTCCATCCAATAAAAGGGGAATCATCATGAAGGCTTCGTTGCTACGTGCTTTGTTGCTTGCGTCGGCTTTGATGTGGGCGGCGCTGCCGGCCCGCGCGGTGACGGGAAGTTATCACCCGGATGCGATCCATACATACGTCGGCCTGGCCGTGTTCTACGACCAGAAGGGCGAGTTCATGTATCGCTGTTCCGGCAGCCTGCTGGCGCCGAGGATCTTTCTAACGGCGGGCCACTGCACCGACGACGCAGAGAATCCGTCGTACGCACGCATTTATTTCCATCAAGGCGCAGGCGCGCACTATGACCCGGCGACCCAGCATGATCCAGTGACGGGCTATCCCGATGAGTGCATTGCCGGCGATCCGCTGTGTGTCACCGGGCACAAGATGTATGACTACGGCTTCGACAACTTCGCCGGCTTTCCGAACACTCATGACGCCGGCGTCATCGTGTTGGACGCCCCGGTGACGTTCGCCACGACTTACGCGAGCCTCGCCGAGCCAGGTTCGCTCAATGTGCTGGCGACTCGGCGAGGGGTGCAGAACGTCACATTCACCGTCAGCGGTTATGGCGTCTCCGACAACTGGCCGCAGACCAAGCCGACCGTCTCTTTCCGCGAACGTTTGATGGCAACATCGACGTTGCAGAATCTGCGGAACGTGTGGACCGGCGGCTTCAACATTCAACTTTCGAGTGCGCAGGGTAACGATCGAGGCGGCATCTGCAGCGGCGATTCCGGCGGCCCGGCGCTGTGGGATGACACGGACATCATCGCCGGCGTCACCAGCTATGGAAAACACGAACAATGCCTGGGCAATGGCTATGAGTATCGCGTCGATCAGCAGGACTTGATCGACTGGATCTTGAAGATCGCGGCCACGGTGGGCGAGGCGGACATGATTTCCGTCGTGCCGCTCAAATAAATATCGAAGCTCGAAGGGCCGCTCATCGTCGTGCGCAGTCGGCGGTGAGCGGCCACTTTCCCCGGTCAGTTCGGCAGGCGATGCAGCTGGTCGCGATATAACCAGGCCGGCATCAGCACATTCGCGAGCGCATCCCGCGCCGTCTCCGGATTCCTCGTCAGCGCCGGCTCCAACGAATTCGTGCGCCGGTCGTAATCGAAGTAGCGCACATTGCCGTCGGGCAGCAGCACGGTCACGTGATCGTCCTGCATCCAGGCGAAGTTCTGATCGAATTGCATCATCGCTCGCGGCGGCAGCGGCGCTGGGTTGCCGAACTCGGCCAGCGTCCGCGTGAGATCGCGGCCGATGAACGGATGCTCGCTGTCAACGCCGAGCAGCGACAGCAAGGTCGGCGCGAGATCGATCTGGCTGACGGTCGAATGAATGCGGCGAGGCTGCGTGTCGGCGCCGAGAATCACGCCGGGAATGTGGAACTTGTTCACCGGCACCAGCTCGTCGCCATACACGCGCGTGTCGTGATCGGCCACGACCAGCACCAGCGTGTCGGCCCAATAAGAACTCGCGTGCGCCATCTTCAGAAACTCGCCCAGCGCGTGGTCGGCGTACTTCACCGCGTTGTGGACCGTTTGTTTGGGCTGTTCGTGCAGTTCAATGCGGCCGTCGGGAAACTCGAACGGCGAGTGATTCGAGGAGGAAAAGATCAGGACGAAAAACGGTTGCTCGGCTCCGTGCAGCGCCTGCAGCCGCGCGTGCGCTTTCTTGAACAAGTCTTCATCCGACACGCCCCAGCTGCCGACGAACGCAGGCGAGTCGTACTGCTGCTGATCCACAACGTCATGAAAGCCGTTGCCGAGGAAAAAGCCTCGCATGTTGTCGAAGTGCGATTCGCCGCCGTACACGAACTCGTTGCGGTAGCCGGCCTGACGCAGCACCGAAGCCAAGGTCGCGAAATCGCGTTGTGATTTACTCAGCTTCACGACGCTGAGCGCCGGCGTCGGCGGAAACCCCGCCACGACTGCTTCTATGCCGCGCACCGAGCGGGTCCCGGTTGCATACAGCTGCTCGAACCAAATGCCTTCGTCCGCGAGGCCGTTGAGATTCGGTGTGATCGGCACGCCGCCCAGCGCTTCCACGAATCCGGCGCCCAAGCTTTCTTCCAGCACGATTACGAGATTCAGCGGCCGCGCGCGATGTACGCTCGCGGTTTGTTTGTGCAGCGTCGGTAGCTCGCTGGACGTGAAGCTTGCAGGATCGACACCCATGCCACGCCGCACGCGCTGAATCAGTTCCGTCTCGGGCATGTCGCCATACATGCGGCTGTCGCTCTCGTTCTTCAGGCTGTAGACGGCGGACAGCACCGAGTACGCCGAATTGGGCACGAGGCTGTTCACCATCGCGTCGTCGCAGAACGCAAACGTCGCGAGATTGGCCGGCCGGTGCTGGAAGCTGGAACGAATCATCATGAACAGCAGCAGCACCGCGATCGGCCACACGATCATGATCGTGAGCGTGCGCCAGCTTTGCTGGTGACGGTTGTACTTGCGAAAATGACGAACGATGAGCCAGCCCGCCGCGCCCAACCCGATCGCCATCAGCGCGAGCGATGCGCGATAGCCGGTCCACAACATCGCGAACACTTCGCGCGGGTAGACCAGATATTCGATGAACAGCCGATTGGGGCGGCTGTCGTATTCATACAGGAACTGCGGTGTCGCAAATTCCAGCAGTGCGATCAGGATCAAGCTGAAGCTCAGCCAGGCCGTGCACGCATACACCCACCAGTTGATTCGACGCGCGATTAGAAACAATGGCAGCAGCACCACCACCGGTGCGGCGAACAGGCTCAGAGTCATCAAATCGCTGCGCAAGCCTTGCAGCAGCATCGAGAACAGCGAGTCGGTCGGATCGACGCGCTCCCACTGCCAGCCGATGAGGACCGCTCGCGAGATTCCCAACGTCACGGCGCCGACCAGCAGGAAGCCGAGCACACAGGAGTAAGGCCCGAGACGACGAATCGGCCATTGAATCGCGCGCACGGCGGCGATCGCGAGCGCGACCCGCGGCAGAACGAGTGTTGTCATTGTTCTGGTTCCACCTGGCGCGATCCGTCGGCGCCGTACGAGTCGAGAACGAATGCAGGATGAATGTCAGCGATCTGTAGTCGCTGTGACCGCTACCTTACACCGCCGACATGGCGATGTCCGAACTTCCGAACGCGTCGATACGTTAACGCTGCAAAGAAATGTGAGGTGTCTATGGCAGCGAAACGGATTCAGCGCCCCGATTCTCCCGAGAGCAAGTCGGACGCGTCCGCGTCCGGGCCAGGCATCGAGCCGACGAGCGCGAGCATGCCGCGGCAGTTGCATGAGCGAATCGCAAGTCGGGCGTACGAGCTCGCCGAGCAGCGCGGCTTTGTGCCCGGGCAGGAAGTGGAAGATTGGCTGCAGGCGGAACGAGAGATCGAAGCCGGCCCACCGCGCAACACGCCGCCCGACAATCCGTTCGACACGATCCGGACCCGTTCGAACGAGTAATCCGCGCCTTTTCCCCGGCTGATTCATCAACACGCCTGGCCGGTGACTGGTCAACGGCAGCCTGGCTCAAGCGGCCGCGTCGCACCATTTTTGCCGAAAAGCTTTACACGACAAGCTGTCGGGCAATGCCGGCGGCTCACGAAATCATGCACTTAAGTTTTAGGCACAACACTTGCCTACTTACTGCCGGGTTTTTACATTTTTTCCGGGAGCGGCCATGAATTCCAAGAAAGCAAAAGTGAGCGCGACGCTGGTCGCTCTCGCTGCAGGCCTGTTAGCCAGCGCGGCGCACGCCGTGCCGGTGTTGTGCGAGGACACCACCGTCAACCATATGTACGTGGATAGCTCGCAAGTGTCGTCGTGCCTGGGTGCGGGCATCGGCAACATCAACGGCAATCCCGGCACGGACGACTTCCTTCTGAGCGATGGCGCGGGCTCGGGCCTGGTCGGCATCGGCTCTGGTGCCTTCACGCAGACCGGCAGCACCGGCACCTTCTCGTTCTCGTCCAGCCTGTGGGATACCTGGAGCCAGATCGCGATCGGCTTCAAGTTCGGCACCGGCAACAATCCCGACGAGTGGTTCGTGTACTCGCTGAACTCGCTGGTGTCCTCCGGCAGCTGGCAGTTCGTGAACGTGTTCGGCCAGGGCGGCGGCCTGTCGCACGTGCAGCTGTACGGCATCCCTGGCGGCACCACGGTTCCGGAGCCGGGCACGCTGGCGCTGCTGGGCATCGGCATGCTGGCGGCCGGCGTGGCGCGTCGTCGCAAGGCCAGCTGATCCATATCCTAGGCGAACCAGAGAAAGCCCCGCTTGGTGCGGGGCTTTTTCTTTGGGCGCGTCATTTCAGCAGCTCGAAGCAGTCGGGCTGGTGCGAGAACGTGAGATTCAAGTTCGCGACCTGGTCCGCGGACAAGTAAGTCACAGCCAGGAACGCGTCGAAATAAGCACTGAAGAAACGTCGCGGCTGGTCCGCTGCTGCCAGCATCTCCGGCAATGTTTCCAGCAGGCCGAGCGGCAGATTCTTGCCGTACATGACGAAAGGCACCGCGCATGGACGCGTGTCCAGCTGGAACTCGACGATCGCATTGTCGGGCGGCAGTTCTCCTCGACGCGCCAGCACGATTTCGCCGCCATCGATGCCTTTGAGCTTCAGTGCACGCACGTACGGGCCTTGACCGGCAAGGCGGGCGAGCTCTCGCACGATGGCCAGCACGCTGCGCTCGTCGACCTCCACCTGGTCGGCGATGAGCGCCAGGTTGTGAAAGCGCCGATCCGGCGACTGCAGCGCATTCAGCACACTGAATATCACCTGCGCTTCGGAGCAATCTCGGCCCGAATAGTCGTCGAGCGTTTCGGCGCAGTCGACGATCTCCTGAAAGGTCACATCGTCCGCGCGCAACGCCCCGGTCGCGAGCAAGGTCGCGAACGCCGTTTGCAGCTGGATTTTCTGAGCCTCAGGAAGCGGATATCGCGGCGGCTTTACGGCTGAGGCGATTCTGTAGTTCTTGTATGCAATGAGCGCGCCGCAGGTCGCGGCCACAGCCAAGCCGACGACCAGCAGTTCGCCGAAGGGATATTTGAACATGAGTCCGTGCGAGATAGGTGCGTCGTCCTTTGCGCACGGACATGATGCTGGACGGCGGCGTCCAGCACCAGAGATCCAATTCCCAATTTGCGCGTCGACTCAAACGATCACATTCTTCCACCATCGGTCAGAAGCGTTCGTCCGGTGACCCAGCGTGCATCGTTGGAAGCGAGGAACGACACGACGTCCGCGATATCCTCGGGCTCCGCGAGCCGGCCCAGTGGAGTGAGCGAGCGCTCGTGATCCAGATGAGGCTGCGGAATGCCAGCCGTCATGTCGGTGCGCGTGATGGCCGGGGCCACGGCGTTCACGCGAATGCCACGCGCGCCAAGCTCTTTCGCGAAGCCGAAGGTCAACGTTTCGAGCGCGGCCTTGCTTGCTGAATAGACGGCGGTGCCATTGCCCGGATCGTGCACCAAACTGGTGGACACGTTCACGATGCTGCCGCCCTTGGTCGAGAAGTACGGCAGGACTGCTTGCGTCGTCGTCACGACGCTCCAGGTGTTCACGACGAATTGCTGATCGAACAATTCGCGCGTGATGTCTCCCACCGGCGCGGCGCCGAACACGCCTGCGATGTGAGCAAGGATGCTGATCGGACCGAACTCGGCCGCAACCTGCTGTGCCACTGATTTCAATGCAGATTCGTTGGTCACATCCGCCTGAAAGACGGCCGCCCGGCCGCCTGCTTTGCGAATGTCCGCCGCGACGGCTTCTGCCGCTTCACGCTGCGATTGATAGATGAGCGCGACGGCAGCGCCGTCCTTCGCGAGTTTGCGTGCCACGGCTGCGCCAATGCCACGAGATGCGCCAGTCACCACCGCTACTTGTCCTGCCAGTTTCATGATGTGCCTCCAAAGTACAGGTGGCACAAAACTAGGGGCGCGCACCCCGCACTGGTAGCTTCACGAATGAAGCCACGGCGTTCCATTTCTGGAACGCGAGCTCAATTGCGGGTGCGGTAGCGTTGTTCGAGAAAGCTCACGAGTGCTCGAACCGCCGCAGGCATTCCCACTCGGCTGGGATAAATACAATAAATGCCAGTACTCACCGACGGGTATTGTTCGAGCAGCACGCGCAACTCACCGCGTTCAATGGCCTCGCGACATGCCTCCCACGGCAGTTGAATGATTCCCGCGCCCTGAATCGCCGCCTCGCGTAGAGCGATGATGTTGTCGATGACGAAGCGCGGCTCGGGACGATGCGTGATCACTGATCCGTCCGGTGCTTTGAATGACCACGGCCGAATCGAGTCCAATGTTCCCTGTCCAAGCGTGGGCAGCTTCGACAGGTCGGCGAGCTCCGCGGGCGTGCTATGCTTTTCGAGCAACGCCGGGCTTGCAACGAGCGCCATCTGCGATACACCGAGCGGACGGGCGACGATGTCGGCGGACACCAGCGGAGCGGTGGAAAAGCGGATCGCGAGGTCCACGCCTTCTGCGAGCATGTCGACGAAGCGATTCGACAGCTCCAAGGCGATGCGCACCTTCGGATGGCGGGCGCTGAATTCGCCGAGCCAGCCGGCGAGATGCAACTCGGCCGTGAGCGTCGACGTGCTGATACGCACGAGGCCGCTGGGCTCGCTGAGCGTTTCGGCGACAGTTGCAACGGCTGCCTGCGCTTCATCCGCAATGGCTCGCGCGTGACGATACACACCTTGGCCCGCATCAGTGACGCTGAATGCGTGAGCGGAGCGATGAATCAGGCGCACACCGAGTTGCTTTTCGAGTGCTGCGATTCGCCGGCTGAGTCGCGACTTGGGAATGCCGGTATCGCGCTCGGCGGCCGCGAATCCGCCCGCCTCCACGACTCGGGCGAACAGGTACAGATCGTTGATATCTTCGATTTCCATAAACCTCTCGCTAGACCTGCTCTCGCAGCCATGCATGCGCGGCGTCTGCGTGCGAGCGCTCGTGCCAGATCATCGCCATATCGTAAGAGGGAATGGGCAATGGCGGCGTGAGGATCTGCAGCCGATCGGCGCGATCCTTTACCAGCCGATACGGCGCGACCGCGACCAGGTCGGTTTGCGCGACGACTTCAGGCACAAACAGAAAGTGCTGAGTCGACAGCGAAACGTGGCGTTTGCGGCGGCGGCTTTCCAGCATCGCATCGGTCACGCCTTTGAAGCCGCCGCCTTCGGGCGACACGACGATGTGCTCCAGCTCGCAGAATGTTTCCAACGTCAGCTTGCGTTTCAGCGCCGGGTGACCTTTGCGCGCGACCAGCACGTAATGCTCGTTGTACAAGATGCGGTGATGCAGGTGACTGGGCAGCGTGTCCATGGCGAGAAACGCCAGATCGATGGCGCCGCTGTCCAATTGTTTGAACATCTTCGCATGACTCGCCTGGCGCACCGAGATGCGAACGCCAGGCGCCGCTCGGCGCAATTTAGTCAGCAGCGGTAACAGCACCGCATATTCTGCGTAATCCGCGGCAGCGATTTGCCAGGTGAGTTGTGCTGTCTTCGGATCGAACGCGGCGGCTTGGCTCACGACTCGTCGAACGCCGGCGAGCGCAGATTGAATCTCTGGCAGCAGCGCCTGCGCGCGCGTCGTAGGTAACATTCCGCCGGGCGCGGGTGATAACAGCGGATCGGAAAAAATTTCACGCAGTTTTCGCAGCTGTACGCTGACCGAAGGTTGGCTCAGGTGCAGCCGCTTCGCGGCGCGCGTGACGCTGCGCTCGGTGAGCAGCGTCTCCAGCGTCACCAGCAGGTTGAGGTCGACCCGCCGCAGATTATCCATCGCTATAGCCCGTATCAAAACTATTCATTTCAACTATACAGATCGTCGCGGCATAGTGCTCGTCATCGCTTTACGAGGGACCGCCATGAATGTACTGATCGTCTATGCCCATCCGGAGCCGCGCTCCTTGAACGGATCGCTGCGGGACTTCACCGTCCAGCGCCTGCGCCGTGCAGGTCACGATGTCATTGTTTCAGACCTGTACGCGATGGGATGGCAGCCGTCCATCACGCACGCTGACTTTCTGGAGCACGATCCGGGCAAAGCGCTCAAGGTCGAAACTGCCTCCAAGCACGCGTTCGAAACCGGAACCCAGTCTCCGGACATCGCCGAGGAGCAGCGCAAGCTGCGCTGGGCCGACGCGCTGATCCTGCAGTTTCCGCTGTGGTGGTTCTCCATGCCCGCGATCCTGAAAGGCTGGGTCGAGCGCGTGTATGCCTATGGTTTTGCGTACGGTGTCGGCGAGCACTCCGATCGCCGCTGGGGCGACCGGTACGGTGAAGGCACCTTCAAGGGCAAGCGCGCGATGCTGATGGTGACCACCGGTGGTTGGGAATCGCATTACGCGGCGCGTGGCATCAACGGACGCATGGACGATCTGTTGTTCCCGATCAATCACGGCGTTCTTTACTATCCCGGCTTCGATGTACTGCCGCCGTTCGTGATTTATCACACGAGCCGGCTCGATCAAGCGCGCTATCAAGCGTCGCTGGATGCGCTGGGTGAGCGGTTGGATACGTTGTTCGAAACGGCACCGATTCCCTATCGAATGCAGAACGGCGGCGATTACGAAATCCCCTCGATGCTGCTGAAGCCCGGCTTGAGCGCAGGGCGCGAAGGGTTGGACATCCATCTCGCGGACAAATGACTTCGCGGTGTAAGCTCGCAACGACTGCGATGCTTGGAGACACCCGTGGATCGAGATCGATGGAATCGGTTGCTCGCCGGGCTCGGCATGGGCGAGGAGCCCAAATGTTTCGATGCGCTAGTGGAGGCGTACTCGGAGAAGCATCGCCGCTATCACACCACTAAACACATCGAGCATTGCCTGCGCGAGCTGGATTTGGCGAAGGCGCTGGCGCGTGAGCCGGCCGAAGTCGAGCTGGCGCTGTGGTTTCATGATGCCATCTACGATCCGCATTCGAGCAGGAACGAGGAGCGCAGCGCGGATTGGGCGTGCGAGCTGCTGGCTCGGAATCATGTGAGCGCCGAACGAGTGAATCGAGTGCGCGATCACATTCTCGCCACTCGTCACGAAGCGGTTGCCAGCGACGCCGATTCGCGACTGGTTGTCGATATCGATCTGTCGATCCTCGGCGTCGACGAGGCGGCTTACGCCGAATTCGAAGTCAACGTTCGCGAGGAATATCGCTGGGTGCCGTCGCTCTTGTTTCGACGCAAGCGCGCCGGGATTCTCGAATCGTTCCTCGCTCGCCCACAGATCTATACGACGGACCTGTTTCGCGATCGTTACGAGAGCCGTGCGAGGCTCAATCTGTCGCAAGCGATCGCGCGTTTGCGAGGTTAGATTCACGAGCCGCCGGCGTGTCACCGGCGGCTCGTTGCAACGTTATTCGACAACCACCAGGTTCACGTCGATGTTGCCGCGAGTGGCGTTCGAGTACGGGCACACGATGTGCGCCTTGTCGACCAGCGCCTGAACTTTTTCACGTGGCAGGCCGGGCACCGAGATGCGCAGCTCGGCCTGAATGCCGAAGCCCGTCGGGATCGCGCCAATGCCCACTCGGCCGGTCACAGTCGTGTCCGCCGGGAGTGCGACCTTCTCTTTGCCCGCGACAAATTTCAGTGCGCCGAGAAAGCACGCCGAGTAGCCCGCTGCAAACAACTGTTCGGGATTGGTCCCGGGGCCGCCGCCACCACCGAGCTCGCGAGGCGTCGAGAGTTGGATGTTGAGAACGTTGTCGGAGGAAACGGCGCGGCCGTCGCGGCCTCCGGTCGCGGTGGCTTGGGCAGTGTAAAGCACTTTCTCGATGGACATATCGGGCTCCTGATTCTTCGCTTCGATGTCGTTGCCGGTTGGCGGATTGAACTGTACGGCTGCGGGGCCGACGCGCAGTCACGTAGAATCCGAAAAACTTGATCAGGAATCCGACAATGGCCGATCGGCTGGAAGCGCTGCTGAATCACTTCGCCGTGCGAGCGCGCATGTTCCATTCCGGCGCGCTGTGCGGGATCAACGACTTGCCAGCCACCGGCGACGTCGGCCAGCTGCACCTGGTGCGCTCGGGGCCGATCGATGTGACGCATGCGGGCGAGCCGACGTTGCACATTACGGATCCGAGCCTGCTGCTCTATCCGAGGCCGCTCGCGCATCGCTTTGTCACCGATGCCAGGCGTGGTGCCGACATGGCGTGCGCGAACCTGCAGTTCGATGGCGGAGCCGCGAACCCGATCGCCTCGGCCTTGCCGCGATTCGTTTGTTTGCCGCTGGCGAAGATCGAGGGCGCGGAAAGTGTGCTGTCGCTGTTGTTCGATGAAGCGTTCAATCAACGTTGCGGCCGTCACGCGCTGGTTGATCGATTGTTCGAAGTCGTGTTGATTCAGGTGCTGCGTCACCTGATGCAGGCCGGCAGCATTCGCAGCGGCATGCTCGCCGGCATGGCGCATCCGAAGCTGCGCAACGCGTTGATCGCCATGCACGAGCAGCCGGCGAAGGAATGGTCGTTGGAAGCGCTCGCCGAAGCGGCGGGCATGTCACGCAGTGTGTTCGCCGATGCCTTTCGCGACACCGTCGGCTGCACGCCCGGCGCTTATCTGCAGAGCTGGCGCGTGAGCCTCGCGCAGCAGGCGCTGCGTCGAGGCCGGCCGTTGAAAATGATTGCAATCGATGTGGGCTACGGCAGCGAGGCCGCGTTGTCCCGCGCCTTCAAAGCGCAGAGCGGTCTTGCTCCTCGGGAGTGGAAGCTGGCGCAAGAGCGGGAGACTGAGCCGAGCTGACGCCAGAGAAGTGCAGGATGCACCAGCCAACGGCCGAGCAGATCCCCATGACGACGGCCATCGGCAACATTCCTTGCACGTCCAGCAATCCAACCAATGCCGCCGCGAGTGCGCCGACGCCGAGTTGAATGAATCCAAGCAGCGAGGCCGCACTGCCGACGTTCTTCGTAAACGGCTGCAGGGCGAGGGCGGCTGCGTTCGGATAGGTGATGCCCGCGCACACCAGGAACACGAACAACATCGCGACGGTCTGCCACAGCGTGAGCGTGAATGTCAGCGAGCAGATGAGGAACACAGCGCCGGCGACCACTTGAACGTTCAGCGCGCGTCGGAACACGTGGCGACTGTCAGTCAGACGCAGCAGCACGTGATTCAACTGCCCGCCGGAGATCATGCCGCCGGCGAGAATGGCGAACACGCCGCCGAAGCCTTTGGGCGTAACGCCAAAGCCTTGCATGAAAGCGGCGGGCGAGCCGGAGACGAACACGAACAATCCCGCGAACGACAACGAGCCCGCGAGCGTGTAAGTGCGAAACTGCGGTTGCGCCAGCGCCTCGCGAAACGTTCGAAGCATCGGCGCGATTCGCAAGCTCACCGACGGGTCGGCTCGATAGCTGCGAGGAATGGCGAGCGCAACCAGTGCAACGTCGATCACCGCCAGCACCATCAACGCAGCAAACAATGCGCGCCAGCCGAGGCTCACCGCCATGAAGCTGCCGATGGTGGGTGCCAGTAATGGCGACGCGCTCAGCACCAGCATCAACGTTGCGAACGCCTTCGCCGCCCGCTCGGGAGGAAAATGATCCCGCACCATCGTCGTCGCGCCCACGGTCGCCGCGCTGCCGCCCAGCGCAGCGATGAAACGAAAAATCAGCAGGCTTTCGAACGACGTTGCCAGCATGCAGCCGAGAGTCGCCAGAATGTAAATGGCGAGGCCGACGTAAATCGGCCGCTGCCGTCCGAAACGATCCAGCAGCGGGCCATAAACGATCTGCCCGAGCGCAAAGCC